>CAVWKV010000043.1:0-23009 GCA_963755265.1 uncultured Methanomassiliicoccales archaeon
CAGAGTCACTTCTGATAGAATTGTTGCGGGGTCTTCAGGTAGCGTCGTTGGGCAGGGAATTAAGAGACAAAGTGAGCTATTATGACAGACTATACGATTAAAACTTCTAACCTAAGCAAGGATTTTGGATCATTAGTAGCGGTCGATAGATTGACTATCGAGGTGCCATCCGGGATCGTCTTCGGATTCCTCGGTCAGAATGGAGCAGGCAAGACAACGACTATTCATCTGTTGCTTGGATTGCTAGAACCAACCAGCGGTGAAGCACAAGTTCTTGGTTATGATGTAAAGTGCCAAGCAGATCTAATACGGGAAAAAACTGGCGTTCTCCTAGAGTATAAGGGTTTGTACGAGCGGTTGACCGTTCTTGACAATCTGGAGTTATATGGGCGGGTCTGGCATATTCCATCCAACGAACGCCATGAGAGGAATAAGGAATTACTCACTCACTTCAATCTCTGGGAACGAAGGAACGATAAGGTTGTCGATTTCAGCAAGGGAATGAAGGCAAAGCTGGCTGTCGCCCGTACAATGATACACCGACCGCCCTTGATCTTTCTTGATGAACCGACCGAAGGTCTTGATCCAGTGGCGGCAGTCTCTCTGAGAGACGATCTGGTGAAACTTGCATCAAAAGAAAAGGTCACCGTTTTCCTCACTAGCCATAACATGCCGGAAGTGGAGAAGATTTGCAATCAGATTGGTATCATCAAGAAGGGAAAATTGATCGCCTTCGGCAGCCCCGGCGAAATAACTTCCAGTAAAAGGATTCAGGCAGAGATACATGTGCGGGGCTTGAATGAGAGCATGTTTTCAAACATCAAGAAAATGGAGGGTGTGATCGACGCGACCGTTATCGAAAATAATGTTGTCGTGGACCTAGTTCAAGAAGAGGACCTGACCAAGGTTGTGACTGAAATCGTCAAGCTCGGAGGCCAAGTCGGTGAGGTCAAAAGAATCAGGCAAAGCCTGGAGGATGCCTACGTCCAGTTAATGGAGGAGAAACAATGATCGATGATATCAAGACCGTCATGTGGAAGGAGTGGAGGGAGATTGCGAGAGGCGGCAGAAGGAATAGGGTATTTCCATTCATCATTCTCTTTATCTTCGGGGCGTTCATTGTGCCTGGTACCTTGTTGGCTGGCAATGCCGATTGGGGGGCGGCTCTGATGCTGCTCATATGGCTTCCGTTTCTATTCACAGCAAATATCATTGCGGATTCAGTGGCAGGGGAGAGAGAAAGGCATACTCTAGAAACATTGTTGGCGTCAAGATTGCCAGATAGGGCGATTGTTCTAGGAAAGATGTTCACTACGATTCTGTATGCCTGGGGGATGGCGTTGATAGGGGCAGGATTAGCCATAGTCGTAGCAAACCTCAATTCAGGTTCAGGGACATTGGTGATGTATCCGACGGACATCCTTATCGGCATCATTCTGCTGAGCCTGCTGGCAGCGGTGTTCGTCTCCGCTCTGGGGGTTTTGATATCTCTTAAGGCGCAAACATCCCGAGAAGCCCAGCAGATTATCGCCATATCATCAATGGTAATTCCCTTCGGTTCTCTGCTGATTATACCAAACCTTCCGAGCGGGGTGTTATCTTTCATCTTAAGTGGAGGTCTGGATGGTGTAATGCTGTTGACGGCGTTGGCGTTCCTCATTGCGGGTGTCTTGCTCACGATTATCGCTTTGACCCAATTCAAGAGAACAAAATTGATGGCACACACATGAGCTGATTAACAGTTTTTAAAAATGATTTAGTGAAGGTGTGCCTATGCAATCGAGTCTTGCGTGGATAGGATCGCAGCTAATGCGGGAATAGAAGGAACGGTTTAACCACACATCGTCTTTTAGACAGCCTACGGGGTCGTAAGAATAGTAAACAAAATCTGAACGTTTGAATTCTGATAATGACCTACTTATATCATTCCTTTGACATTTAATCATTGGTGTTTTGACTTTTTATGCATCCATTTCGTCATCACAAATGTACAAAATATGCTTTTGATGTCCACCCATTTAAGGCTCAAATGATATTATCTGTCATTTCGTACATCCCTGGGACACACTAATTAAACTAAATTGAAGTGTATAAGGTAGTTGGTCAAGAAATTCCGGATCGCATGCAAATTGCTAATGTGCAATTGTTCCTCTTAGTAGTATTCCCAACATCCTTATTGTACCTTGTTTCTAGTTAGAGCAAATAATCCCCTCAAATAAATATCAAGGGCTAACTGGATCCTTATCATTCATGACTTTCAAAGAGAATTACATGAATCTTAAATAGCGTTAATACCGATCGTGCCGGGCGGAAATGAACCTTTCCAGACCGCCTATTGGCAAAGGAGAGAGCAAACAATCATCCCCTGACTTCGATTCAGGGCTGACTTCAGCAGAGGTCAGAGCACGCCTGGACAAGTTTGGGTATAATGAAGTGCCGGAGAAAAAGAAAAGTCGCCTTCGGAGATTCGCCAAGAAGTTCTGGGGTGTAACCCCCATCATGTTGGAACTGACCATCGTCCTGACCTGGATTCTCGGCAATTACACGGATTCTTACATTGTCTTGGCCCTTCTTCTTTTCAACGCCATCGTGAGCTATTTGCAGGAAGAGAAAGCGAACGCTTCTCTCGACCTCCTCCGAAACAGATTAAAGGTAATTGTCAGGGTTAATAGGGATAATGAATGGACATCGGTTCCGGCTAGGGAACTTGTTCCCGATGATGTGATTCGTCTCCGCTCTGGAGATTTCGTTCCAGCAGACACGGTTATAATAGAGGGTTCAATGGAAGCCGATCAATCCTCCCTAACTGGCGAATCCATGACAGTGGAGAAAGGCGAAGGAGATCTGGTCTATTCCGGTTCCATCATTCGCCGAGGTGAGGCCACCTGTAAAGTCACCAATACGGGAGCACGCACATTTTTTGGCCGAACCGTGGAACTGGTGCAGATCGCACGTCCGAGGTTACACCTAGAGGATGTTGTCTCTAACTTGGTAAAATGGCTGATAACAGTAGTCTGTTTGTTGGTGGCTATCTCCCTAGTAATAGGATTACTGAGAGGGCAGGATCTCTTAGACATCGTCCCCCTTGCAACCATACTCCTCGTGGCGGCAATACCTATCGCCCTTCCGACGATGTTCAACATTACCATGGCCCTGGGTTCCCATGAAATGGCCAATAAGGGCATTATAGTTACCCGCCTCAGCGCCAGCGAGGATGCGGCGACTATGGACGTATTATGCGTGGACAAGACCGGGACGCTCACGGAGAACAAACTATCGGTAGCTGCGGTCGTCCCTTTAAATGACAATGATGAAAGGGAAGTACTATTGTTTGGGTCATTGGCATCCCAGGAGGCGAATCGTGACCCTATTGACATGGCGATCATATCTGCTGTCAAGGAAAGGAAACAGTCCGTACAAGAGTATGTCCAGGAAAACTTCATCCCCTTCTCTCCATCCACGCGGAGGACCGAGGCACAGATTCGGTCTGGAACTGAGGTGTTTACGGTTATCAAAGGAGCCTTGGGAAGCGTATTACCATTGATCCAGGGGACCGAAGAAGAAGTCAAGAAGATAGACGAAGAGGCGGAAACCCTCTCCGTCAAAGGTTACAAGACTTTGGCTGTGGCCCGAAGCAGAAGGGAGAAGCTGGAACTAGTAGGTTTGATCGCCCTACACGACCAATCTCGTCCAGAGACTCCGGGCATGATAAAGGAGCTGACCGCCCTGGGCATCTCGATCAAGATGCTGACCGGGGACTCGATGCCGATAGCGAAAGAAACGGCAAAAAACGTTGGTCTAGGAGATAGGGTGGAAAAGGCCATCGACCTTAAAAATTCACCAGATAGAGTTAAAATGGTTGAAACGACCGATGTTTTTGCCGAGGTCTATCCAGAAGACAAGTATCTTATCGTCAAGGGACTGCAGGAAGGTGGTCACATCGTAGGAATGACGGGAGATGGGGTCAACGACGCTCCCGCTCTTAAGCAGGCAGAAGTTGGTATTGCCGTCACGAACGCCACTGATGTGGCCAAGAAAGCTGCTAGTGTGGTCCTTTCCGAGTGCGGGCTGGAAGGCATCATGCTATTGGTCAAGACCGGTCGAGTGGTTTACCAGCGTATTCTGACCTGGATCTTGAACAAAGTGGTCAAGACTTTTCAGGTTGTAGTCTTTGTGATCCTCGTTTATCTATGGAGCGACCAGTATGTCGTGACGGTCTCAAGCATGGTACTGTTCCTTTTCCTCACCGATTTCGTAACGCTCTCCTTATCCACCGATTCTGTTAGATATTCACAGACACCAGACAATTGGAAGTTGAAGGGATTGTTGCGGGGCTCTGCACTATTAGGACTCTTATTGGTGGTCGAGTCAGCAATCCTCCTCGTTCTGGGAGGTTGGTTTTTCGGCCTGTTTAACGACACAGGTCAAATGCGTACATTCGTTTTCTGTCTGTTGGTCATCTTCTCATTATTCGATGTTCTCATCCTCAGGGAAAGAAAAAGGTTCTGGACTTCCATACCAAGCAAACCTTTGCTGCTTTCCGTGATTGCAGATATTGCAATCGTGGCGATGATAGCGTTACTGGGTTTCCCCGGCATGGTAGCGATCGCACCGATGGCACTATTGCTTATTCTATTCTTTACGGCAGCAGTATCATTTACCATTAATGATGCAGTAAAAATTAGAATTCTACGTGATATAGGATGATGAGTTTCGCTATTAAAGGAAAAGATCCGTCGTATTCTTACATCCCTGGATTATGCTACTTACCCTTTACCCTAAAGGTGAGTTTATTAGCCATAGAGTCTAAAAGTCAGAATCGCATGCAAACTGCTGATGAGCATTTGTTCCTCTCAGTAGTATTTCTCACCAGCTATCGGCATGAATGAGAAAAACAAAAGGAGAGAAAGGTCGAAAGATTGATTATCATTTAGTCATGTAAGTTAAACGTGGTTTCTGGTCGCAAAGGAAGAAAGGCAGTCAAGGCCGCCCTATGCTTGGCGGCCATTGTTCTTGTTGTAATTATCCTGACAACCCCCGCGGTACAAAGCATGTTCGAAAACATAGGGAACTTATCATTCCAACCGAGTTATCCAACTTATCCAACAAACGCATCCTTTACATTGCAGAATCGGTTGACCATCGATGCTAATGGAGGCACGATGCTCAATTATACCCTTAATCTTGCCCAACCTGAGGACGAGAACGAGAACGGCTATCAGCTTCAATCTGTCACCAATGTTACGTATAGCCCGGATCCCACGATTGATAATTTCTTCTATGGCCAGCCTTGGGCAGTATGGCAGGGAGGACAGCTTTCGGGGGCTGACGCCGCAGTCGTAACCGCAACAATCACAGCGACGGTAACCACACATGTCTGGAATTATGACCAGAGCACATCTGGTTCAGTGGCCAGTGTACCATCTTCGTTGAAGCAACAATATCTCCATGATGAGTGGAAGATAGATGCCGATAATTCGACCATCGTCTCCCTAGCCCATTCCATAGTTGGCAACGATACGAATGTGTATTCCATCTTGCAAAAGATATATGTCTGGATGTTGAATAACATTCAGTACCCATCGATAATCCCAAACGGCGAACCAAAATCCGCCTTAGAAACCTTGAATAGCCGGGTAGGGAAGTGCGACGAACAATCGTTCCTATTCGTTTCTTTAGCAAGGGCGGAGGGGGTACCAGCCTGGTTACAATTAGGAGAACTATACAACGGTGCAGAGAATTCATGGGCCGGTCATGCCTGGGTCGAGGCATTTGTCCCCAACAAAGAAGGCGGGGGCGATAATGTCACCATAGATGTCGTAAACAAGGAATTCCTGGTCTACACCCCAGACCGCATATTGGATTTTACCGATGATGGGAATGCTAGCCACCTGTGCGATTATTACCAAACTTTCACTTATTCCTACGGTAGTCAGGGGTATGCGGCAGGGAACGGCCCACAGTTCGATGATAGCTACATTCCGCTTGATTACCAGGAATCGAATCAAAAAATTAGCGTGCCATCTTGTTTGTCACCTGTTTCATTTGACTCTTCCTTCATATCCGGATGACATCATCCCAATAAAATCTAAGCTGAAAATTGGACTTTAGGAACCTCTCCTACTTTAGCGGCGAGATGGGACAAACCAGATAAACCTCGAAAATCTGTGAAAGGTGATTATGAAATGACTGGCCAAACATCGTTTCTATTCTTTGCCTTAAAATTCTCCTCCATCACCTAACATAACTAGAGCTTCAGTCTTGTGCATCGCTGTGGGACAGGACAAGGCTTTTTCCGAAAAGTCCATTATTTAAGTATTTCATTAAAATAAGGTGTAAATACTCACAGCCATTTATTATCTGTAGCGTCGAAAAAAGACCATCGATCAAGCGCCGTTGGCCGTGCTTGGCTACTCCGCATTAGGGCTTGGAATATTGGCTTCGGTTATTAATGCTTGCTTATACCAAAGTCAGATGAATTTCAAATATTTCCAAACATCTGGAAGAATCCATTAAATATCGAAGATAAGAATTCTATTTGAGGGGAAGATTTGAAGAAAGCAGCTCTGGAGGTCATTCTGTTTTGAATGGCACTTTAGAAATTGATTACTGCGATCCACAGACGGACAGTACCGTGACCAGGCCACTCGAGGTAACGCTGCTTTCCATTGGGGCGTTGATTATGGCGGTCGGCAGCTTGATGGTGTTAATCGGACTGCCTGGAGTATGGATGGAAACCGCCGATTTATTTGCATCGCAGATGATAGGACTGATGGCCATCTACTACCTAGTTGCGATATTCCTTTTCCTGTATTTTTCCTATGGGTTCTTCAATGGAATCGAGAGAGCGAGGAAGCTTGCGGTCTACTATATTATAATCAATTACGGAATGAACTTTGTCCTCATGATACTCTTGCCCAACGTTCTAGGCATACTGATAGTCATCCCTGTGTTCGTATTGAACGCGTTCATACTCTACTACATATCGGGCAAGGGCGCAAAGGAATTCTTTGAATCAGTTACGAAGGGAGCACGGATAGAACCGATCAGAATAACTGGATTAGGATAAGCACACTAAGACCAGAACTTTATATAACACATTTGCTTAGGAACGAATGCCAGGAGAGGGAGGGCGGCTGACGGTAGGACTTCGGTCCAGCTGAGGAAGTTCCCCACTCCATGAGAAATGTGGACTGCAAAAGCGGTCGGGCGAGAGCCCGGGCAAGGGCGCAGAAACGACACAGCCCCGATCAAAGTATGATCTGCTAGACAGTGACGTTCTCGGGGATTTGGTGAAACGGCGACACCTCACAGGAGCAAGCCCAAACAGCCGGAATGACAGCTCAGGACCGGCAGGTAGGGCGCTTAGTTGAATGCTGCCTGAAACAGAAAGGGGACTACTACCCCCACCTGGCACAAAAACCTCTAATTAATAAACGAACTTTCGTTTTTTGCGGAATCAGCGGAAGAGGCGCTTTTAGCAGCTTGATTCTTTTCAACACAATTTCAGGATGTCTGGCAATGAATCACTGTATTGCAATAAAGTAACCAATATTATCATATCTACAATGAATATACGCTGCAAACGTCAATAATTTCGTCTTTTTTACGGAATAATACGGTTTATCCGATAAGAACTCGGGCAATTAGTATCAACGCACTAGCGAAAGAGCTTACAGAAAGGGTGAAAGGAGAGGAGTTCGTGAGGATCTCATCTGGAAAACTGTATCTGATTGAAGAGAGAGTGCCATTGAGAACGCATCAGCTGCTTAGGAAGGAATTGGCGCGGGGCCGAGCTGCCTTGTATATTTCGAAACATTCCCCGAGCCAGCTAGGTACACAGTTCAGTCTCGATTCCGACCCGCTGCAGACAAAATGGCTGACCCCGAGGCCCGAAAGCAGTTGCATTCCGCCAATGAACTTACAGAAGTTCGAAGAGAACGTCAGGGAATTCTTGAAGCTGAACCATGATGGGATCGTCGTCCTTAACGGTGTGGATGTCCTGGAAATGTGGAACGGCTGCCGACCAGTCCTCGATGTCATCAAGAAGGTCCAGATGGAAATGAGGACGAGCGAGGGAAATTTCATTATTAGTCTCGACCCGAAGAACCATTATCAAACCAGCCTAAACGCTTTGGAGAAGGCATCGGATGAAGTCGTCTACCCAACGGTGTAGGGCCTTCATCCCCTCCCATTTTTTTCTGCATCTTGCATAACCAATACCATTCATATTCACGCATGCCATTCGCATTAGTATGCCGATAGATCTCGAGTCACTTGCGGACCAGGTGGGTCATGATTCTGAATCCGGTTCATCGGAGACTGCCATCTATGTTCTCCAGTCCCTTCACGAAATCCTGAGCAATAACGAAATCGGCCGGAATCAGCTCATAGAATTCTCCAAGTCACTTAGAAAAGCGAAACCGGCCATGGCGCCCCTGAGCAACATCGCTCGGTTGATGGAGACTGCCGCTGATTCCGTTGAACCTGATAAAGCGGCTTTGCTTTCGGTCGAAAAAGCAATAGGCAACGAGAAGACGGCTGGGGCCAGGATAGCGGATAATGCCATGGACAAAATCGAGGGAACGGTCCTAACCTTGTCCTACTCGGGGACGGTGATGACCGTTTTGATGTCGGTCGCAAAGAAAAAGGAGATCCAGGTCATCGTGGCCGAGTCATTTCCTTTGGGCGAGGGGAAGAAGACCGCTGAATTACTCTCCAAGGAGGGGATCGATGTGACATTGGTCGCCGATTCTATGGTCTTCGCGGAGGCGAGGGACTCAGATCTATGCTTGGTCGGGGCAGACGCAATAACACCTCATGCCTTGATCAACAAAGTGGGTACTTATGGAATGGCGTTGGCATCCGTGCAGGCCGGCATACCTGCATATGTCGTATCCAGTTCTCTAAAGGTAACGTCGGAATTGAAGCCCGGGTGGATGATCGGGCAAAAGATGAACGGAAAGATTATGGAGCGAACTCAGTTGTTTGAGCCGACCCCATTGGAACTCTTCACAGAGGTCATTACCGAGATGGGTGCTTTAAGACCGCTTAACCTGTTCTGAAGGCTTATCCACCGATCATCTGGATGAACTCTTTGACCTTGATATCCCACTCGGTAGTGGCGATTTCTATATCGCTTTCCTTCTCACCGCATGCGGTGACCGTGACTCTTCCTCCTCCGCCTTCCATACAGACATTTCCCTGATCCTCGCTGACCACCTTAAGACCGAGTTTTCCAAAATAGGCCTTAGCCCTTGCGATCACTTTCTCGGGCGGGAGTTTGCTACTTGCCCCATAGCGCATACCAGATACCTAAAACCATAGAGGCTCGGTGAGTACTTAATCCCTACCCGCCGTTCAGGAACGCCCAGGCTCCATAGTTTTATGCACCTTGAGATCCAAATTAGGCCAATGATGTCCAAGGAGTTCCCTAAGCTGAGCGAGAACGCGCTCAAAGTGCTTGAGAAGAGGTATCTGCTGAAAGGAAGGTCTGGCCACATCATCGAGACCCCTGAGGACATGTTCCGGCGGATCGCACGAAACGTGGCCTCTGTCGATCATTTCTACGATGACAGGGATGCAGAGAAGGAAGGCGAGGAGTTCCACCGGATGATGCGTTCCTTGGAATTCCTGCCCAACTCACCGACGATCATGAACGCGGGCACCTCAATGCAGCAACTGGCGGCCTGCTTCGTCATCCCGGTTGGGGATTCTATCGAACAGATTTTTAACGCAGTGAAATTTGCGGCGGTCATCCATCAGACTGGCGGAGGGACGGGGTTCTCTTTCTCCAGGCTAAGGCCGGCAGGGGATATCGTCGCTTCCACCGGAGGCTGTGCCTCCGGGCCGATCTCGTTCATGAAAGTTTTCGATGTCGCCACCGAAGCGGTCAAACAAGGAGGACGGCGCCGTGGGGCCAATATGGGGGTGCTCCGTGTGGACCATCCAGATATCAAAGAGTTCGTCCGGGTCAAGGCGGACCTGAAGACACTTTCCAACTTCAACATCTCAGTGGGTGTGACCGACGATTTCATGGACCGGGCCAATGAAGGACGCCGTCTGGAACTGATCAACCCAAGGAACTCGACGGTCGTCAAGACCGCCCATGCTGGCTCGCTTTTGAATGACATTTGCACCCAGGCCTGGATCACTGGAGATCCAGGCCTGATATTCCTAGACGAGATCAACCGAAAGAACCCGACCCCTAGGCTCGGCGAGATCGAGTCGACTAACCCGTGCGGCGAGGTGCCGTTATTGCCGTTCGAGGCCTGTAATCTGGGCTCGGTGAACCTCGACCGAATGCTGGTGGAAAGACGAGGAGAGTATGAACTGGACCGCGGGAAGCTCCGGGACACTGTGGACTCAGGGATCCGGTTCTTGGACAACGTGATCGACATCAGCAAGTATCCCTTGAAGCAGATCGATTTCATCGTCAAGGGGAACCGAAAGGTTGGATTGGGCGTGATGGGGTTCGCCGACATCCTCGTTAAGCTTGGTCTGCGATACGGTTCGAGCGGTTCGGAAGATCTGGCGGACGATATCATCAGGACTATCAGGGACCAAGCGGAAGAGACTACCAAAGCGATTGGGGAGCAGCGCGGCAACTTCCCGAACATCGAGGCGAGCGATTTCCATTTACCCCGGCGTAATGCCACCGTCCTCAGCATCGCACCTACCGGTACGATCTCCATGATAGCCAATTGTTCCTCCGGCATAGAGCCTTACTTCGCCCTTTATTACGACAAACACGTTCTTGATGGCGAGATCTTGCATGAGATGAACCGCTTCTTCTTTGAGAGGATCGCTCGGGCGGGCCTTGACAAACAACATGTCCTGGAGCTAATGTCCGATAAAGGCTCGATTCATGATATTGAGGTCATTCCAGAAGAGATAAAGGACATCTTCGTTACAGCCCATGACATCGGACCGGCGCAACAGTTGCGAATGCAGTCGACATTCCAGGAACATGTGGACAACGCAGTGTCCAAAACCATCAACTTACCGGCGTCGAGTTCTGTCGAAGACGTTCGGACGATATACCTGTTGGCGCACGAGCTTCATTGCAAGGGCATCACAGTATATCGCGAAGGGACAAAGCCAGGGCAGGTCTACACCGCGAGCGGGAGAGGGCTGGAGTGTGCGACCTGCGGGCAGCTTGTATGATAATCATTCTCAGTCAGTGGTGATTGATACCAAGCATGTTCAATATCAAAGATGATAGCCGTTTGCCGGTCTTTATATCTCGAAAAATACGATTGAGATCTAGATTGGAAGTCCAATCAAAGGTCAAGGTTCCACTTGGCCAGCCGACTTCGCCGATTGTGACTCCTTTCCCCCTATATTTCCCCCTTTCCCCAAGGAATGACGAGGTCGGTACAATTCTCAAGACACCATCTATCATCTAGAATATAAAGAAAAGTGGTTAAGAGGTTTCGAATCGGGCCTTACTCGAAACGCAAAACATCGGCTGGCGCTACCTTTGAGGCTCCGTGTGCTGCCGGTATGACACAGAGCACGGTCGCCAGGAAGGCCGCAAGACCGAGAGCGATGATCGGTACCCAGGCAATGATGAAATCCATGCCCATGCTCTTCAGGTAGAGTTCCCATATGTCGTACCCGACTATGATGCCCAAGAGACTTCCGATAGCTATCCCAAGGGCCGAGATGAACGCCGATTCGATAGCGAAGTTCACCACCACCATGCGCCTGGTATAACCCATTGCACGCATCATTCCGATCTCCAACCGCCTCTCGTGGATAGAACGGATGGTGATGATGCCTAAGCCTGAGACTCCGATTATCAGGCCCATGCTGAGGAACGCCTGGAACAGCGTCATGAAGCTGTCGATTGTGTTCGTGAGCTGCTTGGCCAGTGTCTTGATGGCAATGGTCTGTACGCCGAACTCAACGAACTCCTGTTTGAATAGTGCAGCCTGACGGTCCACATCGAGTCCTGAAGCGAAGGTCACAAGGAACAGGCTGGTACCGATCGGGTGATATGTTTCGTTGAAGGACGACGCTGACATGAAGACGCCGTTCAGGTTGCTCTGTTTCATGAACCCGATGACGGTCACGTTCTTGGCCGTACCATCTGATGAGACCATGGTGAACTGTTGTCCCAGATCGAGCGAACTCGATGTCCCGCCGAACCCGAGATTGCTGGTTGACGGATATTTAGAGCCGTCCAGGATCACCAACGAGTCGTTCTGCTGGACCGCCGCCCATACATCCTCTTCGTGTGGATAAGTGGTTGTGTTCCAAGCAGTAAGCGGATAATTGCCCAATTTGTTGAAGCTTTCTCCAACTCCAGCTACCATATAGGTGAAGGAATCCGACTCGACCGTGCCATTCTTGTCAGTTTTGAGATATTGAACCATCACATTGGTCGTAGGAAGTGCTTCCATCACCGAGATGTTCTCTTTCGCCAGAGGTCCGGCTGTAGTGTTGACGTGCTGCCACGGGTCATAGGTGATCGGGGACATGCTGTATCCGATCACATCGAATCCGCCAGAAGTCTCGTCGACCATCTTGTTTACGCCCACTCCGATCATGGCCGTCATCATCGACATAGCCGTTATGGTGAAGATCACGATGGCAAAGATGAAAATGCTGATACCAGTCCTGAAATGCGCCTTCAACGGATAAGATATGGAGGTCTTGATGACCGCTCTGTATCCATTCTTGAACCGGAATATCGAGGTGAAGAACGACACGAACATCTTTGAGTTGAACATGACGATCAGCAGGCAGGCCACTATCATGAACAGACCCGATACGATCAGCATCTCGATGCCAGATGGATAGTTGAATATCTTGAAATCCCCTTTTGGCACCCAGATGAACAACACTAATAGTCCGGAGATCACCCATGCCGGGCGGTCGCCTATATAACGGCGCAGGAGCAGGCCCATGGATATACACATGATCGAGAGTCCTCCAGCGGCCGGGGCGAGGCTGCTACTTCTGATTCCCAACAACATTAGGAGAAGGCCGACGGCAAACATCGCCATGCCCATCCTAAACGCTTTCTTGTCCTCTCTTCTGACAGTCGGCTCAGGGATGTTCCTGATGGCCCGAACGATGTTAAGGTTTGATATCCTGCGGGTCACGAAATAGACGGTCACAATAGTGATCATGAATCCGGCCGCAAACGATATCGCCAAGGAGAAGAACGAGAACGTGAAATAGCTGCTCAGGTTGATATCCCCGAACATCGGCATGCCTGAGATACCAATTATGATGACGTCTGCCATCAACACACCAACCATCATGCCGATGGCGGCAGCTACGCAAGCATAGACCAACCCTTCGTAGACGAAGAGCTTTCTCAGATGGGTCTTCTTCATGCCGATGGCACGGGACATGCCCATCTCACTCTTCCTCTCCCCCCAAGCATCGTAAAGATGTTGACAATCAGCAGGATCCCGGCAATGACCGAGAATGAGCCTAGCACGAAGAACATGGAAGTGAACTGACTGAGGCTGCTGCGGCCGTCATCGAGCATCTGCTTCTTATCCAGGTCGATCTTCATCCCAGTCCCTGGCATGATATCTGCTATACTTCCGGTAATATCGCTCCGGACCTGGGCAGAATAGGCGAATGCGTCACTCCCCTTTGGTTCGATGGAGACGAACACGGTGTTGACCATTTTCGGATGGTTCGTGAATACCTGCGCCGTGGTGAGGTTCATGAACACGTTGGCGTTCGAGTTGAATCCTCCAAAATTGTCTGCGGTAACTATCTTGTCCACAGTGACCATCAGTGGGGTACCATTGTAGAACACGGTGACTTGGTCGCCCTCTTTGGCGTCCAAGTCCACCGCTGTATTCTCGTTGATGATGACCGTACCGGCCGCGGGTGCCGAATTTATGATGGTGCCGTTACTATCTATCAGCCCACCAAAATCGGACATCGATTTGCTGTCCAAGCCTAACAAAACGACCGAAGGCGAGAGCAGCTGGGTTCGATTATCGCGTATGGATATCGACGTGACGATAAGTGTGTCCACTGCTCGAACATGCTGCGTGGAACTGATGTTCGCGGTCAGTGGGGCGAGGTCCGTCTCGTTATAGAAGATCACCGACCCAATGTTCTCCGAATGCAGCGTGAAGTCGACCTGGCCCATGCCTTTGGTGACTTCGTTGGTGATCATATTGTCCATCGTGTCCCCGACCACGAAAGATGCGGAGATAATGGCAGTACCGATCATGAGGCCGCCTATGACCAATGCGGTCGTCCCTGGACGACGGACAATGTTACGGACGGACATCCGGAAAAGGATCCTGTTTCCGCTGGCATCGATAAGAATCAGAATTACCATTATGATGACTGCGGCCACAAGTGCATAGGCTACAGGCAAAAGTAAGAATGGCAGGATCAGCAATACCGCCGCTACTACCGTTATCAGCAGTGACCGAACGTTCAAGACGTTCACCCCATCTCTTTGATCTCTTTGGCTATGTTTTCGACATGTCCATTGGTAGAAATGACCTGGCCATCCCGCATGTGAATGATACGATCACACTTGGCCCCCACCTCGGGATCGTGGGTGACGATGACAAATGTCTCTCCAACATCCTTGTTCAACCGCCTCATCAGCGCCACGATATCATCCGCGGTCTTTTTATCCAGGTCCCCGGTCGGTTCGTCAGCCCAAACCAATGCTGGTCTGTTGGCCAGGGCCCGAGCGATGGTTACCCGTTGCCGCTCACCGCCAGATAGAGATGCCGGCCGCAGGATCGCGCGTTCTTTCAGACCGACCAGTTCCAGGAGCTCCATGGCTCTTTTCTTTGCCACCGATGGGTCCTCGCCGCAGATCAGAAGCGGAAGCTCAACGTTCTCACATGCAGTTAGGACCGGCAGAAGGTTGTAAAATTGGAAAACAAATCCCATTTTCCTAGCACGGAAATTGGTCTTCTCATCGTCATTCATCGATGTTAGTTCACTGTCATCGATCATGATCTTCCCGTCAGTCACTTCATCAATGCCGGACAGACAATTGAGCAGCGTCGTCTTTCCGCATCCAGATGGTCCCATTATCGCCACCATCTCGCCTTTCTCGATGTCAATACTCAGCCCTTTCAAGGCTTGGACCGTGACATTCCCGGTGACGTATGTCTTTTTGACTTCCTCGGTGTGAATGATTGGCATAAAGGACCACCTGCTGGGACACGGTTGCATTTGACCTGAGCTATATAACACCTTGCCATTTACATTATCGAACCTTGGTAAGGCTTGTCAATCGTCATTCGAGCTATCTTGAAATCATCAAGATCTGCATCGATTCATTTTGATGAATTATCAGTCAATAGATATGGCAATTGTCGAAGTCAATTAATAGCAACTGCAAATATGGTCCCGCCAAGTATCATAAATGGACATATTGGTACATTATTACTCAAAATTGTTATATATTCCCATTTTCATTATCCGGAACATGACGCTCAAACCAGAGGACATCAGGATCAATTTGGGAATGGAAGAAATCCCCAAGAAATGGTATAACATCGCCGCCGATTCACCCGAACCGATACCACCACCCGCTGACCCGAAGACTGGCAAGCCAGTACCGCCATCAGCGCTTGAGGCAATCTTCCCCAAGAATATCATAGAACAGGAACTCTCCACGGAAAAATACATCACCATACCGGAAGAGGTGAGACTGGCCTTAGCCAGGCTTAGCCGGCCCAGCCCACTACAAAGGGCTGTTCGCCTTGAGGCGGCGCTCAAGACCCCGGCAAAAATCTACTTCAAGCGTGAGGACCTCAGCCCTACCGGGAGCCACAAACCGAACTCGGCCATCCCGCAGGCCTATTTCAACATGAAGGCCGGGACAGAGAACCTTACCACCGAGACCGGCGCAGGGCAATGGGGATCGTCGCTAGCCCTGGCATGTGCTCTATTCAACTTAAAGTGCACTGTCTTTATGGTAAGGGTTAGCTTTGACCAAAAGCCCTACCGGCGTTACGTGATGGAGACTTATGGCTCGACCGTTCACGCGTCGCCGAGTCCAGTAACCAATTACGGTCGTGAATGTTTAAAGGCCAACCCGGACAACAAGGGTTCTCTGGGGATAGCTATCAGCGAGGCGATCGAAATGGCAGTGACGACGAAGAACTCAAAGTACTCACTGGGAAGCGTCGCCAACCACGTCATGCTTCACCAAACGGTCATCGGTGAGGAGGTCATAGCCCAGCTAAAGAAGATCGAGACCGTACCAGACTACATGATCGGTTGTGTCGGTGGTGGAAGTAACTTCGCTGGATTCGCGTTCCCAATGATAGGTCAGAAGATAAAGAACAAGGTCCACACCGAATTCATAGCATGTGAGCCAAAATCAGTTCCATCGCTGACCGAGGGCGAATACCGGTACGATTTCGGCGACACCGCCGGAATGACCCCGATGTTCAAGATGTACACTCTGGGACATGATTTCATGCCCTCCCCGATCCACGCTGGTGGACTGCGCTATCATGGGATGGCACCGACCGTGAGCCTGATGGCCAAACTAGGCTATATCCAGAGTAGGGCATATGATCAACTGGAGACGTTCGAGGCAGGAGTCACCTTTGCCCGAGCGGAGGGCATCATCCCGGCACCGGAATCAAACCACGCCATAAAGTGTGCAATCGACCTCGCGCTCGAGGCGAAGAAAAAGAACGAGGAGAAGGTTATCGTCTTCAACCTGTCCGGGCACGGATTGATGGACATGAATGGGTATTCCCAGTTCCTAAGCGGAAAGATGACCAACGGTTGATTGACGAACGACCGCTAAGTAACTATCAAACCTCTTCCATTCATTTTCTGCCAAGTATGTATGATATTACCGTTCTACCTTGGCTTATCAACCGAGGATTAATATGGCAGCGATAGTGGTCCATGGAGGGGCATGGGATATCCCTAGGTCTGAACACGCAGCCCATATAAGGGGGTGCGATCAAGCGGTGGTGGCTGGACATGAGGTCCTTGCCAGTGGCGGTACATCCCTTGATGCGGTAGAAACGGCGGTCCGCTGGATGGAGGATGATCCCACATTCGATGCAGGAAGAGGTTCATTCCTCAATTCGGCTGGGGAGGTCGAAATGGACGCTATGATCATGCATGGAAAGGAACTGAGATTTGGGTCCGTGGGGGCAGTGCGCAACATCAGGCACCCGATCACCCTGGCCCGACATGTCATGCAGGAAACCGGACATTGCATGCTGGCAGGTCAGGGAGCTGTGGACTTCGCCAGATCGATAAACATGGAGCTGGTCCCGACCTCCGACCTTCTGACCGAGCGCGAGATCGAGCGATGGAACGCCATACAGAATGACAAAAGATATGATCAAAGGTCGGCCTTCGCAGTGGCAAATCCTAAACGACCGATGGGCACGGTGGGAGCTGTGGCCATCGATAATGAGGGGAACATATCCTCAGCAACATCCACAGGCGGTACCCCAAACAAGATGCCGGGCAGAATAGGCGACAGCCCACTGGTAGGTTGCGGGACCTATGCTGACAATGGAACGGCAGGCGTTTCTGTCACCGGTTACGGAGAATCGATCATGAAGGTGACATTGGCGCGGCGGGTCTGCGGTAACATGGAAAAAGGACTTGATATTGTGAAGGCCGCTGAAGAAGCGATCGCCTACCTAGGCAGTCGCGTCAACGGGCTTGGAGGGGTCATCGCCGTCGATGGTCAAGGGAACTGGACCCGACACTACAATACGCCGCACATGGCGTTCGCGTGTATCGATTTAGCTGGAAAAAAGACCCTGGGCATCTAGTTTAATAAATGGCGAAGGTTTATTATCTCATATAGGATTATAGAATCTAGACATTACAATAGAAGGTACCGTCTAGTGCAAACCTACCCCACCGCATTAGTATTTCAGGCATTCCCTTCTGTTAGCATACGCACTGGCTTGGTAGAACAGGTAATAGATTTTGGCAGAATCTATTTGCTCAGGGATGAACGTCTAGAGAAAACGTTGAGCGTCACGAAATCACTTGCCGATTCTGGAAAGGATGTGCTCTGTATATCACGCTACCACCCCAGTATCATGTCTGGAAGACTTCCTCTGAACAATATGCAATCCATTTGGCTTGGCGAAAGGATAGGTGACGATCGGATTTCACCGGACAATCTGGGTAAGCTGAAGCATTGCATCGCCGTCTTCGCCCGCGAGCACAAGAACGGGGTTGTGGTCATCGATGGCCTGGAATACGACGCGCCGGTCTGGTTGATCGGCTCTTCCACGCGGTCGGCGGTGATGGTGACGTCCGGCAGAACGTTGGTATCGATCGATTGCGCGAGGGCGGACGTTTGCGGCGCTGCGAAAGCGGCGACGAGCGTCAGCGCCCGCAGAGCGGGTCTCCGATAGGCTTTGAGCATGTTTCCTCCAACCGTCCCTCCGACGGCGTTTGGGTGGGCGCATGTCAAAGGCCGGTCTCCTGGCTCGCGGGTCTTCGCCGCTCTCTCGCCTTCCCAGGGCTTTGGCCCCAGTGGATAAAGAAGAGAGCCGCTCGCCGCTTACAGTTGCGGGGGCAGCCGCGGTTTTGGCCTCGGATGAGGCCGCACCGTGTTCCCGTTGTCCGGTTTTTTGGACCGGACCGCCTGTGACGCTTATTTTGATAGGGTCTTTGCCGCGTGCGCGCAAGGCGGCGAAGGCCCCGCGGAAAAAAGTCCGCCGTTTGACCTGGGTCAGAGCGGAACCCCATGGGCCGGTTAACGCGCCGCCGCGGCCGGGCCTCGCCAACTTTTTCAGGGCGCCCGCGGCGGGCGCTTCAGACATGAACAACTCGCGACCGAACGTCGCGCTCATCTGGCGTGGCTTTGGCTTCTGATCGGCTTCGCGCTGCTGCCTTTCACCCTCATCCAGACGATGATCCCGCTCGCGGCGTGGCTCGCGCCGATCTTCCTCTTGCGTTTTCGCGAAACCACGCGCTCGGGATGGGTCGCGCTGACGCTGATCGCGGTCGCTGGAATCCTTGGCGGCGCGATCGCGGTGCGCGGCGGCGGCGACCCCGGCAGCCTTCTCATTGTCGCGATCGGTTACGCCTTGCTCATCGTCCGCGCCCTCATTTCGACCCTACCTTACGCGGTTGATCGTTGGATCGGGCCGCGCTGGGCAGGAAATGCGCACGCTGGCGTTTCCGCTCGCCTACACCGGCGTCGAGTGGCTGATGAGCCTGTTCAAGGGGACCAATACGACCGGGTCAGCGGTCTATTCCCAGTACGACAGTCTCGCGCTGCTGCAGATCGTTTCCGTTTTTGGCATGTGGGGCCTGGCGTTTCTCATCGGCTGGACTGCCGCCACGGTCAACGCGGTGTGGGAGGCGGGATTCGCCCTCCGGCCGGTCCGGCGCGCCGTCGCCTCGCTTGTCGCCGTGCTTGCCGCGACGATGCTGCTGGGAAGCCTCCGGCTCAATTTTGCCCCTCCGAGTTCGCCGACGATCAAGGCGGCGACAGTGACGATCGATCGCGACGTATTCGCGGCGACGCTTCAGCCGCCGTTCGACTGGCTGACCTTCAACCGCTCCGACGACGCGACGCGCGCCGTGGTGCGCCCAGAACTCGAAGCCGGCGTCGCTCAACTTCTTGCCCGTACCGAGACGGCGCTTGAATGCCGGGGCAAAGCTCGTCGGCTGGCAGGAGACCGCCGCGCGCGTTCTCGAAGAGGACCGTCAGCAGGTGGTCGACCGCGCCGCCGCGCTCGCCGCGCAAATCCATGCACACATCCAGATTTCGCTCGGCGTGTTCACCCGCGCGCCGGAGCGGCCCTACTAGCTCGACCAGTCAATCCTCATCGACGACAACGGCAAAGTTTTGTCGGCCTATGACAAGAGCTATCCTGTGATCCCGACCGAGGTCATCGTCACGCCGTACGGTCCGGCCGACTGCCGGACGCCGAGACGGCGCTCGGCCGCATCGCGACGGCGATCTGCAACGATTTCCATTTTCCCGCGCTGATCCGCCAGGCGGGCCGCGCTGACGCCGACATTATGATGGCCGCCCTACAACTCGATACCGATTTTCGAGCAGCAGGACTTGATCGTCGCCGTAATGCGCGCCGTCGAGAACGGCTATTCGATGGTGCGCGCGACTGGCGAAGGCGACTCGCTGATCGTCGATTATGAGGGCCGCATCCTGGGCGCCCAGCGCTACGGCGACGGCGGCGGGGTTATGATCGCTGACCTTCCCGCCCTCGGCGTCGTGACGATCTACGGCCGAATGGCAATTCATTCGCCTACCTCTGCGTCTTAGCGCTGGCGGCGCTGGCGTTTTCGACGCGGCGGGCGCGGGAATGAACGCGCCCCGACCTCGTCGTCTCCAATCGCTTCGGCCGGCTGGAGTTGGGGTGCGAGGGGACGATCGCCGAGATCGGCGAAGCGGTCGCCGAAGGCGTTCCGCTGGTCATTGCCTCTGCCTTCCTATTGTAGTAACGTATCTACAATTAGTGTGAGTTTTCTCTTGCCGATCACGACGCTGACGAGCCGAGAATTCAATCAGGACACCAGCGGCGCCAAGAAGGCCGCCAGCCGCGGCCCCGTGTTCATTACGGATCGCGGGCACCCGGCCCATGTCCTGTTGAGCATTGAGGAGTATCGCAGGCTGACCGGCGGAGAGATGAGTGTTGCTGAAGCTTTGGCGCAGCCGGACGCGCCGGACTTTGAATTCACGCCGCCGCGCGCAAGGCGGGCTGTCCCGCGTGGCGGATTTGTCGTGATGTTCGTTCTCGACACCAACGTTGTTTCCGAGCTTCGCCGTCCCAAAAGAGCCGATCCGAAAGTCGCGGCGTGGGCCGCTTCTGTGCCGCTCGCCCGCATCTTCCTTTCGGCCGTCACCATCTTCGAGATCGAACTGGGAGCGTTGTCGGTCGAACGGAGGGACAAGGCGCAAGGGCTCGTATTGCGCTCCTGGATCGACGACCAGATATTGCCCCGCTTCGAGGGTCGCATTCTGCCCATCGATACCGTCGTGGCGCAGCGTTGCGCCAAATTGCATGCGCCTGACCCGCGCGCCGAGCGCGACGCCCTGATCGCGGCGACCGCGCTGGTGCATGGCATGACGGTTGTAACGCGCAACGTCGCCGACTTTGAACCCATAGGCGTGCAAACTCTAAATCCGTGGGTTTGAAACGCAGTTCTGCGAAGCGCCCTCAACGCGCAGTTTCGCGCTCATCGTTGGAGCCACTCCTCGGCGCGCGAAAAATCGTCGGGCGTATTGATGTTGAAGAACGGGTCGAACGGTTCATCGGGCCATGTCGCGACCGCAACGCCGAAGCGCTCGGCGAAAGCTTCCACTTTGCGCACGCCTTCGGCCTTGACCGCGCGTCGCAAAAATTCGGCGAGCGCGACAGGCCATAGCGCGACGACGTGGTGGCGCTCGCGGCCCGACGCCGCAACCGCGATCGGCGCGCCCGTTGCTTTTCGCGCCGCTTGCAGCCGCGCCGCGAGATCGCGCGGCGCGAACGGCGTATCGACGGAGAGGCTGAGGACATCTGCGATGTCAGGCTTCTCGCGGCGCGAAAATTCCAGCCCGGCGAGGATGCCGGCAAGCGGCCCGGCAAAGTCTTGTGGGTCGTCGGCGACGATCGGGAGCGCGTAGGGCTGAAACCTCCCAGCGTCGCCGTTGGCGTTGATGACGAGCGCGGCGCATTGCGGTTTCAGCGCGGCGATGGCGTGGGCGATCAACGGGCGCCCCGCGAGTTCGAGCCGCGCCTTGTCGACGCCGCCCATTCTGCGCCCGAGGCCGCCGGCAAGGATGAGGCCGAGGGGTCCATTCGGTGAAGGACTCTGCCAATCGAGCGCCATCACGGGTCTCGCATGCGTGGGCGAAGATTACGCCGACCCTGCGGACTTGCCGAGACGGTTTTCCTTACGCGCAAGCGTTCGTGTATGTAACCGCATCAACGCGGTTGGAGCGGATGCCGAAGGGATAGAGCTGGCCGTCGTTGCGAGCGGAGCGACGCAATCCACGGGCCGAGGGGCAGCGCCTTTGGCCGCCTGGATCGTCGCGTCGCTTCGCTCCGCGCGATGACGGACCGCTGGCGGTCCGCCGGCCGCTGACGCGGCCGGCGGGCTTTTGTCGCGAGGACGCTCGCCGAGCGGCTCAGAGGAGACCGTTCTTCTTGAGGATTCCCTCGGCGTTGTCCTTGTCGACCCGCATGGTCGGGAGCGTGATCACCGGCTCGAGCTTCTCGCCGTTGAGCAGCTTGACCGCCTGCCTCAGCCCCTCGGCGCCGGGCGTCGCATAGAGGAAGGTCGCGGTGAGGAAGCCCTTGTGGACCCAAGTTACCCCCTCGTCGGGCAACGCGTCGATGCCGAGGATGAACTTGATGTCCTTGTCGCGCCCGGCGTCCTTGGCGGCGAGGTAGGCGCCATAAGCCATCGGGTCGTTGTGCCCGTAAACGAGGTCGATCTTCTCGTTGTTGCGCAACGCCGTCGTCATGATGTCATATGATTTGTCCTGCTTCCAGTCGCCCGACTTGTCGACGGAAGCCCAGGCAGCCTATGGCGAACGAGCAACGATTCTAGATGCCTATCGTGGCGTATTATCACAGAAATAGGAGTTGAGCATATGTCCGTTTTCATTGACATCCTCCCCATCCTTTAGGGCGGGGAGGATGTCAATGAAAACGAAGCACGCGCCGAGTGGTCAACCAAGAAGCGACGGATGGGATGCGTTAGCGCCACCGAGTGGTTTTACAGTCGTGTGCCCGGCTTTTACCCCCTACGCCTCAAACGAGACGTAGGGGAGGTTCACTGGGAGCATTCGGTAGCTACGAACGGGGTGGACACCGTTGACCTTGTGCCTCACCTGGCCGCTCCGTGTTGTTGGGACCCGAGGTGTGACTGCAAGTGACGCTCAACTACCCTGGCCCGACACCGAGACAAAGCGATGTGCTGGGCGAGATTGCTACGGGTAATACTCTGCCGTGGGCGAAGTCCATGACGTTCCGTAAGCCCATAGGGAAGAGGTTGATCGTCCGTCTGTTCGTTCCGGAGCAGGGCCAAGACAT
>CAVWKV010000044.1:0-21039 GCA_963755265.1 uncultured Methanomassiliicoccales archaeon
GATGTATTGCTATTTCTCCGGCAGTAGGACCAGGTTGAAGGCTGAGACGCTCTGGTCAGACAGCCCCTTCACTGAATTGTCGTACCTCTGTCTTCTCCAGCTTAAGGTCGTCCAGCATATTCTCGTCGTAGACGAAGCCCAACGCCTCCGAGAGTTCCTTCCGGTTCTTGATCTGGTTGGCGATGTATCCGGACCAGTCGAAAGGCATTGATAGTTCGCGCAGCGTATGCCCGGTCGGGGCGGTGTCGAAGACGATCTTGTCGTGCGTTTGATCATCGAAGAACGAGACGAACTGGTCGAACGCAGCGATCTCTTCGGTGCAAGGTGTCGATAGCAACTCTGAACCAAAGAGAGTGGAGAATCCTTGCAATGTCCCCTCAAGGCGGGTCTGGAATACTCCCATCGCTTTCTTGGGGTTGATGTTGAGCCCGCATAGGCGACGCTCCGTGCCGATCTTCGTGATCTCGGTTTCGCTGATGTGTTGGCCGTAGATCGCGGACAAACTGACAGTGGGGTCGGTCGCGACTATCAGTGTATCGTATCCATGGTCCGACAACCAGGTCGCGGTAGTAGCGGCCATCGTGGTCTTGCCGACACCGCCCTTACCCCCAAAGAAAAGGAACTTACGGTTCTCGATGATATCTCTGATCGATTCTGTCGTCATGTGAACCGGTCGCAGTATCTTCCGGCTAGTGCATTAAAGCTTTCTTGTCTTCTTCGATTGGGGCGCCTAGAGGAATGACTATGTTCGATCTATCCTTCTTGGGTGGCTTGATGAACGCTCAAGATTGCGGTTCGGGATTCTTGTGTTTATATCTGTCAATCGTTCCAAGCGTTCTCAGCTTGCCGGATTCGACGGTGGATATGGCACCGTGACCCCCGCAGATGATGCATCTTTTGCCAGAAGGTGCCAACTCAGCATCCAACTGTGCCGCCAGCGCCAGCAGGCCTTTCCTTTCCTGACCGGCCTTCTCGCTGTCCACGTTCACCGAAGTCATGAGGTTCTTGGCCAGGATATTGAACTCTTCCCTTTCTGGGGTGAGCGAGTCGAAACCGATCAGCGAATCTGCCGAAAAAAGGATACCCTCCGCCGGGAATAATAGGAAGACCTGTCCGTGAAGATGCCCGCCAAGGCTCTCCAGGACCTCGAACTCCATCCTGGCGAACCGATCACGGGCAACGATGCGGAACGGTCCTCGTGTTCCTAGATCTGCGTCTAAGAGACTGAATTTTAATGGTGGTCGGAAATTGGAGAACATATTTATGAGCCGTGTATAGACCTCTTCCAACACCGAAGATTGTAGCTTCGAACCGTATGCCCGGTTCGACCTTTCCACGATATCCACGGTCCCGGGATGCGCGAACGCCTCGGCATCGAAGAGTCCGGCCCCGCCGGAATGATCGGCGTCGGCATGGCTGATGAATATACGCTTGATCAGCGACAGATCGCCAATGCCATGATCCGCCAGCATATGGACCACGTCATCGTGGTAGATGCCATAACCGGTGTCCACGAGCATGACCTCTTCCGGTGATACCAACGCGAAGATGCTCCCCCCGCAGGGCAACTGGAAGCAATAGAGGCCAACTCCTTCCTTCATATCCAGGTATTGAACGTCGGCATAGAACCCCTTCCCTGTCGTGGCCTTGATGGTCTTTCCGGTCTGCAGGACGCTGTTGAAGACCAGCTTGGGATCCTCCCCCAAGTTGTGCAGTTCCTGCACGATATGATTGATGTCCGAGAGCAGCCGGAGCAGGAACTGGTCCTCTGTGTCTCCGATCAATTGCCGGAGTTCCTGGGCGAAACGAATGTAGAAGACCGTATCGTCTAAATGTTTCCCGGTTGTGTCATACTCCAGGATCTCCAGCGGATACTTTGATTTCAGCTCCTCGAGGAGACCTTGAACCAGCGTGCTGTCCTCGATGGTCAGGCTCACCGTAAGACGTTCCGGGTGTTTGCCCCGGTCATCGAAATCGAGAAATGCGATGTTGCAGCCAGCCGATGTGGTGCTGTGCAAGAACTCGAACAATGCGCCAGGCCGGTTCGGCAGGTTCACGTTGAACTTGAGGAAGCTTGGAACGGCCAGAGAGTCCTGGAGGTATCCGAGCAGCTCCAGTTCCTTCTTAATCCGTTCATATACACCAGCTTCGCACCGGATCTCGAAGAAAACTGTGTAAGGGTCGATCCTCCGGTCATAGTGAATACGGTCCACGTTGCCGTGATATCTAGTAACGATTTCTGCTGCCTTATGCAGCGCCCCCGGCTCATCCGGCATGTGTGCCACGAAGTAGAACACCTTCTGCATTGCGAGGCCTCGGGGCACGATAGCTCCCGGCACCTTAATATCTTCGGGCGATTCCATTGAATGGAATCTACTTCTAAGAGTTACACTATAATTTGAGGGCCAGGCGTCTCGTCTAGGCGGTGAGGATTGGGAATGCCGCCCGAAAAAGGAAAGACGGAAGGGCTTGTGTGATCCTATATGAGATCATGGAGTCTTGGATTTTTACTCATGTAGAACACGCCACAAATCGCGTCGATGGCCGCTAGCGCCATTATGACGGCCACGATCAGCGCTGTGTCGTTTGAGTTCGATGATGTACCGCTTGTACCGCTGTTCGATACTGCTATCGTCGCGTTGCCGGGATCCCTCCGTCTCGGCAATGCCATGCCTCATTTACCTGGAAATATGCCGAGCCCTATGGAACGCTCCTGCCCACAGTCCGAGGGATTGAGTCAGGGGGTTATTTGCCATCGATTTCGTTAAATCGTTCCGCGTCATGTTGTCGGTTGATGTGTCGCATCTTCGCCATGGCCGCCGAGCCTGACGTCCCTCCTGTAATCAAATCACGGTTGCTCAGGGAATTCTTTCAGTCCTCGGCAGAGACTTATTCAGGTGGGTGGGGATTGGGGTACTTCACCGACGAAGGTCCGATGGTGATTAAGGAGCCGGTCAAGGCGACTGACAGCTTTGCCCTGCCCGGGGCTATACGCAGGGCGGAACCGGGTTTCGTCATGGCCCATGTTCGTAACCCTACTTCCGGGGACAAGAGCGTCCAGAATACCCATCCCTTCCGGAACGATGGATGGCTGTTCTCCCATAACGGAACATTGGGGAACCCCGGTGCTCTGAAAGCGAGGTTACTGGAGCGCTATTCGAACACATTGCAGGGCGATACCGATTCTGAGATCATTTTCCATTATCTGCTTCAGAGGATCGAACAGGCAGGTCATGCGGAGACCGGCATACTTGCCGCCGTGCGCGATATGAGCAGGGATCAAGGTGAAGGGACCTCATCCTTGAACTTCGCGCTGACGGACGGAACGGTCCTATTCGCCCTCAGACTGGCGTATATGAATGATGAGAAGTACCCAATGAACTTCGCTAACCTGGACAGTCTGGGGTTGGTAGGAGGCGAAAAGGTGCTTCACTATCGTGGTTCAACGACGGCCACCGTGGTATCATCAGAACCGTTCACCTCCGGGAACTGGAGCAGCTTGGAAATGGGTGAAATGCTCGTCGCTACGGCTGCTGGTCACCGTGTTGTGAAAGTTTGAATGGTCACTTCTTGGACGCTGCTTTTACCGCTATCTTCAGCGAGTTGAGCATGCAAGGTTCTACGTACGACCCCTTCATCGAACGCAGTTCCTCGTACATCTGTTCCGGGTTCTTGCCGATCAGTTCCTCCTTCGACCTGATGCCTAGTCGGTACAGTGCTTCCGCCGCATTCTCACCAACCGCAGGGAGCGTTCTAAGCTCCGAGATAACTTCCATTTTTTTCCTTTCCGCCATGAAATCATCTCCACATATGAAGTGAACAGGGCATCCTTCGACCTACCCGGTCTGAGATACGTCCTTCTGACTTTCTAGGGATGATATTCGCGCTCACCATAAGATTACTTTTGTCTACGAAAACATTCAACACAACATCATAGTAGATCGAGGCGGCGGTTCACCAGATGTCTAATACTTTCCCTTCTCATGGTCTGAACTTTACTGCCCGGCGTATGACGCGCTTTATTCCAGTGGCGATATCCATGAAATTTATCCTACCCACCAGCAAGTAGGCGATAGTGAAGGAGAAATACGGAAGCAGGTAGATCCAGCTGAACATTCCGATGGCGATCATTCCGAACAAGGCGAAATCGCTGAAAGGCCGGTAATGGCAGAACTTCTCGGTTAGGTCGCCTAGCTTGTGCTTGTGCGCGAAACTGTCCACTACTT
This sequence comes from uncultured Methanomassiliicoccales archaeon, assembly GCA_963755265.1. Taxonomy (GTDB): domain Archaea; phylum Thermoplasmatota; class Thermoplasmata; order Methanomassiliicoccales; family UBA472; genus DASXVU01. The sequence goes on from CAVWKV010000044.1 coordinate 4,227, forward strand.
CGTCCACGAAACCAGCGAATATGAACAGCGCGATCGGGATAACGAGGAATGTGACATTCGTGTCCATCATGAACAGGGCCATCGCTCCAAACGCTATGGCGGATCCGGCGGCAAACGCCACATTGTCGATCTTTTTCGCCAGCACCAAACTGATGATCATGGCGATGAAGAACGCGGTTGAGAAGGGGCTGTCGAAGGCCATCAATGTGCCCATCAGAACACCGGCGGTGATAGCGACCAGGTTCGCGGACCGGATCGAGAATTCATTCTCGTCATATGCCTGGTCGATGTACTTTATGGCATATCCTAGGAAAGCGAATGTTACGATGAGTATTATAGGATCCATCTGATGACCTTTTATTGAGTTGATCGGGCCGGATTCTAGACCGAACGACCATCTACCAGCATGTCCTGGTATGAAGATCTGCCCGAGGTGTGTAATCCGTTCCTTATAGAGCGGTCAACGCCGGAACTTGGATTGCATAGGCATGCCCTAATCCATTATTAACACATTGCGATGGAACGGTCTCAGCAATGATCCCCTCATTCATCGGATATTCTTAAGTCTGGCAATCCACTATTTTTGGCTTCATGTCATCCTCATCGACTTATCTGAAACAGACATAACCATTGGTATGCGGGGTATATGGGCGGTCTATCAAACGACTATTGCTTTACTTCGTTTCCCATTTTATTAGTATCCATGGGTCAATCAAAGGGCATCATCCATAAATTCGCGAAAGGGGACATAACAACACGGTGATGAACGGTACTAACCATATTTAATAACAATTTGATTCTGGCCCGTTAATGGCGTCCGATTTTAACTAGCTAGTATTCCTGTTTCATGATGTCAATCATACATCCAGCATTAGGATGGATGACAGAATTTATTTACCGTGCCTCTCTTTTGCATACTTCAATTTATCTCATCTAAGGCATATTTTGTCGCTCGAAAACCGTTAATGACCAGATCCACGATTTCCCATTGCCCTGACAAGGGTGGAGGTCGACATTCATGGCAAAGAAGGACAAGAAGGCCAAGGAAAGCTCGAAGCCAGCAGAAAAGATCTAAAGATGGCTTAATTTGGTCATTTTCCTAATGCGGACCTCTTCTTGGGGTCCGCAACTTTCAAACATATTCTTCGTCACTGGTTTTCTTAGGCGATCGGTTCATAGGTTTATTCATATCGAAGCCCTTTATCTGCCGAGCACATTCATTTGATGATGAAAGGCTGCGAAACCATAAATATGCAGGGAGAGTTGGCATTTTAAACTCAAACTGGGAACATGTCCGGCGTTTCAACAGGTTCGTCATTTGTCCATCGATTCCGGTCGTTCGGCCGCAGGAGTGTTCAAAGGTGAGGACGCTCGGTATTTTCGTCGATCGGCAGGCTCTAAGCTATTCGCGCAAGCTCACCCTTCTTATCAAGTGCCGTGACACCGCGGAAAGCATGGGTTACCGTTCTTACTTCATCTTCCCAGTGGAGATAAAGAAGGTCCCGAAGACCGATGCATTGTTCATCCGAAGCCGTACCGACCCGTTAAACATCTCATTCATTGCCTCCAAGATGGCGGAGATGCACGAAATCCCGGTTATCGATGACTCGCGGTCTATCCTGATATGTTCCGATAAGGTCAACATGTATCTGCATCTGATCAATGCGAACGTCCCCGTCCCGCGAACCGAATTCTTGAGGAAGTCAGATTTCAGCGAAGTGGGGTTAGGCCGGCTCATGGAGTCCATGGATGGGTCATTGATACTAAAGGAACCATCCACTACGTTCGGCAACCGAGTGAAGAAGGTCACTGCTCTGGCCGACGCCTACCACATCGCCGGCAGCTACCTGAAGATGTCCGATTGGATCGTTGCCCAGGAGTTTATCGAGAGCGATGAGGATTGGAAGATCGGGGTCCTTGGCGGCGAGTTGCTGTATGCGTGCCGTTACGTGCTGCCTACCGAGTCACAGAAAATAGTGGCCAGCGAAGAGGGCGAGATACCAGATTATGCCTCGGAGAGCGTGCCGCAGGACCAGGTCCCGGGGGAGGTAATCGACCTAGCCATCAAAGCCGCCAGGGCCATCGGGAGCGGCCTATACAGCGTCGACATAAAACAGCGTGGCGGCAGACAATTTGTAATAGAAGTTAATGATAACCCCTCCCTTGAGAGCGGCGAGGACGAATATTATCCTCGTATTTACAATCAAATAATCTCAAACCTGATGGAACGGTAATGGCATGAGCGATGAATGGGAAGAAAAGGCCACAGAGGTGTGCAAGCAATGCGGTGGTCGCTGTTGTATGGACGCCCACCCCCCACTGACGGATGAGCGTATCAGGATAATGACAGAAAACGACGTCTCCGGCGATAACATCGAGTTCGCTGGTTACAAGAGACTGAAGGTCAAAGAGGATAACATGTGCGTCATGTTCAAAGATAATGGGCTATGCGCCATCCACGGCTTCAAGCCGGAGACATGTGTGGCGGGTCCGTTCACCTTCGATGTCAAGGAAGGTGTCATCGAGATCTTCATGAAGAAGGAGTCGATCTGCCCCTTGGTCGCAGTGCTCAAGCAGGACCGCAAAGCGTACGACGAGCAGTATAAAATGGCCATCGACAAGATTGTCCGTCTGGTGGCGTTCCTCCCCGAGGAGGAGCTCTGGACGGTATGCAGGATCGATGAGCCTGAGACCGAGAAGGTCGAAGACCTGATCATAGGGTGAAGAATGACCATCGGTACGGAGCATGAATATTCGATAAATGACCGGGAATTCCGCCCCTTGCCGATCAACGATAAGATAATCCAAGACCTCAACGGGGAAGTTGTCAACGAGTTCCAGTTTGGTGACGTTAACCTTTCCAAGGAACTGCAGAAGAACGTCATCGAGATCGTCCCCAACCTACCTGGAACATCTGTCCAAGGGTTGGAGAAAACGCTCTACGGTGGAATGAAACAGCTTTATCAGGCAACGCATGATCGTTATCGTTTCCTGGGTTTGGGAATGCATCCGCTTCTGAAGCTGGAACAGACGTCGGTGTGGGACCATGAGGATAAGGAGATATACGAGGTCTACGACCGTCTGTTCGACATCAAGCAGCATGGTTGGCTGAACATCCAGGCGATCCAGATAAACGTGCCCTTCAGGAACGACGAGGAACTTGTCCATCTTTTCAATCGGACCCGATCGATCATCCCCTATCTCGTAGCGATTGGTGCCAGCTCTCCGTATGTGGAAGGCGGTCTAACCGAGAACGCGGACAACCGGCTCATATTCTATCGCGACAACCAGCGCAAGATGCCAATCATCGCCCATGGGGTGATCCCGGAAAAACTGCGCTCCAAGCAGGATTACCTCGATATCCAGCAGGACATGTATCGGGAGCTGAGGAAGCACGATGCGGAGATACTATGCCATGAGTGGGTGGATTCCCGCGGTGTCATCGTCAGGTTCTCGCGGGACTGTGTGGAGATTAAGGCCATAGATGAGCAGGAGTGTTTGTACTCGGACATGGCCATAACCGCGCTGTCATTAGCCCTGCTTCGCTCCAAGGAGTTCGACCTGACGGAGAACGAGGATGACCTACGTTCGCTCACCGAGGAGGCCATCCGCCATGGTACAGGAAAACTGAAACAGGAGCTATACCAGGTGTTCGAAATAGCCTCCAAAAGCGCTAGCAAGGATGAAATGCCTTACCTGAAGTTGATAAGGAAGCGCATCGAGGAAGGCAGCCTGGCCGAGCTAATGCGACGGAGGGCAAAGGAAGGTATCCATCCTGTCCTTGAGGACATGGCGGAAAGCCTGCGAACGAACATCCCCTATTGCGGTCGATAATATCGTCGTCATACCGATGGTGGATATCTAGATCATTTTCAGTTCTTCGATAAGATCATTGGATATCGATTGGGACTCCGGGAAGAGGTAACGCCACCTTTCTGTCCATCTCCTTAAAGAACTCTGGTCTGAACGTGTGCACCGGAATGACCAGGTCCGGGTCGATCGTTTCCACAACGTAGACCAGGTCGTTCGCCGACGCATGCCCTGAGGCATGGTAGCCAGGCTCGAAAGCGACATTTCCCTCCCTTTCCCGGAACCCGCACACTTCCATGCCGAACCGGGTTATCCATCTATGCAACCGAACGAAATCGAAGACCTGATCCTCGGAATGCGCCTCCGAGGACGAATAGATATAGCGTCCACCCTCTGGCTTGATGTCCAAGAGGTTGCTCATGTCATAAGATGAGAAGCACAGGATGTGCTCCCATGGGTGCATGGCGATCTCCTTAGGGTCCACCAAATGGCCGATCTGCTCCTCCACCGAATCCTTGACCTTGCTCCCCCTGCTCTTCAGATCCCCATAGACCAATACCTTGGAGAGCCGGTCCACACCGTCCACCATCCGCATCGCGTCCAAGAAGTAGGCGTCCTTGACCGTTACGACGAGAGACCGGCCAGTTCCCTGTGCGATGCCGATGAAGGCGTCCAGCCTCTCGAAGTTCCGCGCCGAGAAATCGGCAATCAGTAGGCCATCCACGTCCTCGGCGGCGGCACGACACTTACTGGCCACGTCCGCCTCAGATAACTGGAAATGAGCATCGTCCCGGCTTGTCCTGGTCCCTTCGATGATCAGCGCCGCCGGGGAGAGCGATTTGGCCAATTCCATGAACCTTCTCGTCTTGTCTCCAAACGCACCGTGCAGGCGTATGTCTCCGCTGTAGACGATCCAGCCGGCCTCGGTCTCCACCGCATATGCCGTTGCACCGTAGACGGAATGGTCCACCTCCATGGCCTTGATTTCCAACCCCAAAGAACCCATGTCGCCTAGCTCTCCCGGCTCCAACTCCTTTGTCTTTCCTTTGCTCCTGGCCCAAAAGTCTCCAAAACCATTTGTGTGCTGTTCGGTCAGAAAATAGTCCCTGGCAACATATGGTCCCTTTCCTGATACGACGGTCCTGCGGTCAGTACCTGGACCTTTCATGGTGCAGTAAGCGCATTCTGCTCCTGGATCCGCCTTTCCCCAATCGTTCATCGCCTTGATGAGCGCCGCCGTCATCGGGGTGGCTACGAAAGGGATCTCCAGATCGAGAAAGCCTGCGCATCCGAAATGATCGATGTGGGCATGGGAGATCAGAAGGGCGTCAACCGGCAGCTCAGGCACGGCGGCCAGGTCAACGTCGTCCGGTACAAGGTCCTCTCGGTACCAGTTCACGCGCGGGATCAGGCCCATGTCCAAATAATCATGCAACCCCCGCGAGGAACGTGGCTGGAGGAACTCGTCGTAATACTGATTCATCTTGTTGAAGTTGGTTCCAAAATCGAAAAGCACGCCATGTCCATCGAAATCAAGGTGGATTTTGTTCCCACCGATGCAATCCGCCCCATCGAACACCGTGACCTTTACAGGCATCTTTCCCACCTTTCTCTGATACTACCGGTAGCACGATAAACATGTCGAGACATCTTTAGGTTAGAGCATGGTTCAGTTCATGCCGATCCAAACAGATCTGGCTACTTGATCTAGCTAATTAATTGAAGCAATGAACTTCCGGTACGGACGGGCTCATTGTTATTAGTGCGACAAGAGGGCGTTCTGGATAATGATTTCCTCATCACAATATTGATAATGGTAGCATGTCTTAGTCCTCCCATAGGTTCCATATCGGAATTCCAGAGGGATTTGAAATGGGTTTGTTCAGTAAGGATCAGGATTTGGTCTGTCCAGGATGCGGTAATAGGATCCAATCCACCGACAGATTCTGCAAGTACTGCGGCCGTCCTGTGGTCCAGGCGGCCCCGGCGCAACCTTCGGCTCCTAACCAAAGGACGAGACAATGCACTGGTTGTGGGAGGGAGGTCCCTGAAGGTCTTAATTTCTGTCCGTATTGCGGAAAGCCGACCAAAGGGTCAGCACAAGGCGAAGCAGCTCCCCCGGAGTCGGCTCAGGTCGCATCTGCACCAGCCCCACAGCCTCAGGCCGGGTCCCTAAAGCCCATGCCAAAGTGCGTCGGTTGCGGAAGGGAGATACCAGAGGGACTCAAGTTCTGCCCCTATTGCGCACGCCCCAATCCTTATACAAATTCGTCGCCTGTGCCGTCGTCACAGCCGTCCCCAGAAACAAAGCCATCTCCGCAAGCGGAAGTTCAGGCCTCCGTGGCCCAATCATCCTCTGGTATGGAGAAGTGCAAGTCCTGTGGAAAGGAAATTCCTTCGGGTCTGAAATATTGCCCATACTGTGGTAGATTGGCCTCTGTCGAACAGCCAACCCCACAGCCTGCCCCAATGCCCCAACCATCACCGGCCCCGGCACCAGTCCCATCACCGACGCCCGCCCCAGTAGCTTCGACGCCCGCACCGCAACCGCCAGCCGCATCACCTACGCCGCAAGCAACGACCAAGAGGTGCGTTGGTTGTGGACGCGAGATAAACGTCGGGATGAAGTTCTGCCCTTACTGCGGGACAGCGGACGCTACTCCCCAGCAAGCCCCTCCATCTCCGCCAGTCGGGACCAGAATATGCCCCGGTTGCGGAAAAGAGATATCGATAACGCACGATTTCTGTCCTTCGTGCGGATATCCCAAGAATCCGCGGTTCTACTGAAGATCAATGGCTCATCGGGCCCAATTCCTTTCTTTATTTTATATTGAATTATATTATTCTGGAGCTCGTCCAATCTATACGCTGGCTCAATAACATTTAAGTATTGAATATGTGAATAACAAAAACAAAGTTCCAACCTGGTATATACCTGGGTGGGAATATTTGGAGGATGTAGTAATTGACTGACCAGGAAATGAGAATGTGCCCGGGATGTGGCCGCCAAATACCAGCGGCCTACAACGTCTGTCCGCACTGCGGCCGGCTAACGCCCCGCCTCAGTATGGACCTCAGCCAGCTTATGGCCCACAGCCCTATGGGCAACCTTACCCACAGCAGCCACAGGAGCCGCTGGGAGCGATCAAGTACATTTTGTATCTGCTCTCATTGAGCATCATCATCGGCTTTATCATCTTCATACTGTGGAACAATGATCCTAACCCTGAGAAGAGGCATGTCGCTAAGAACTGTCTCATTATTGGAATCGTGTGGATCTTAATCGTAGCAATATGTTGGGTCCTTGCAGCGGTCGTTTGGACAGTATCGATGTAAACATCCGCCAAGGCAACAAACCCCTTCCTTTTTTATTCATTAAAGCTCTTGACTGACCATCATGGGGCCGCCTGTCGACCTTTACGGGGCATTCCTGTGGAATGTCGGTTACGCGATATGCCATCAACTTCCAGATCGGTCCTTCGTTCTTGGCGGACTACAGATGCCGATGTGCGCACGCGACACCGGTACATACTTGGGATATCTCGTCGTCCTCGGATTGTTCTTCTTCCGAAGGAGGTACAATCGGTCCATGTTACCTGACCGAACGGTCCTGGCGGCTTCGGTCATAGGTGTGATGTTCTATGCGTTCGATGCGGTAAGTTCCTATCTCGGCTTCCGTACTACGACCAATGATTTGCGTCTGATCGCCGGTCTGGCCTTCGGAAGTGGCATATCATTTCTGCTGTTGACAGTGGCGTCAATAGTCTTATATAAGGCATCGGATCGTAGCCGGACATTCACTTATCATGATATGGTCATTGTATATCCGCTGCTCGCCTTACTCACAATTCCCCTATTCCTGAATCTAGGAATTTTCGGCTATTATCTCGAAGCGACACTGGTCATATTTGGGCTATTGTTCGCATTCTTCATCATCACAATGGTACTCGTAGGTGCGCTCACGTCATGGAACTTAGTCAATAACGCGTTCAAGAGGAAAATTATCATTGCTTCAATAATGCTGGAATCGTCAATTTTGATTGGATTATGGGTGGCCAAATACTTTGCATGGCCCTTGGTCCAGATTCCAGGTGCCTAAAACCATATTAGTGCAGAATTCTTGATGATGCCGTGAGGGTTTCGGGTCAAGAGGAGATCAGAATCGATAGAAGCATCGATCGGGCAATAGCGTGCGTTTTTATCGGACTCTCGATCATCTCATTGTACTGTCTCTTGAAGACGGGCAATACGATGTTGAAGATCGAGGTGGGGGGATCGATACCACTCAATCTCATGGCGGCGATTTCCTTTCTCACCAGGGAACCAGCTCGGGAAATGACCCGCAGAGGTGAGATCGCCATCCCCACCGCCTCTCTGGTCCTTCCTTTCCTGGCATTGAACGGTCCGATGGTGATCGATACCCCCTACTCCATTGCGTGGGGACTGCTGGTAGCCATCTTCGGGGCGATAATGGCATTGATATCGTTCGTCTATCTCAGGCGCTCTTTCGCCATCATGCCCGCGGTAAGAACCGTGGTCACTGGCGGCCCATACCGGACTGTCAGGCACCCCCTGTACTTGGGTGAGTTCATTTATACACTAGGAATGGTCTTGCTCGCGTTCAGCTTGGTCTCCATGGCTCTGATCCTGGTCTCGGCCATCTTTCTGGTCCTTAGAATTCAGATCGAAGAGCGTAAGCTCAGGGAATATCCAGAGTACGACGAATATGCCCTGCTGGTACGATACCGGCTTATCCCATACGTCTATTGAATCCCGACACCTGTGGGATGGACCGATACCGATATATCCAGTATCGGCATTCGAAGGGATATGGCGGCCATGACCTTCGCGGAGAAGGTACTTACACGGGCGAGCGGAAGGACGGTCGTTCCCGGCGACATTGTCAATGCCAAGATCGATCTGGCGATGTCCCACGAGAACGCTGCGCTGGTTCTACGCTCTTTTCAGGAGATAGGGGCGGAGCACGTCTGGGACAGGGACAAGATAGTCCTTCTGTTCGATCACCGGGTCCCAGCGAACACTACAAAGACGGCCGAGGGCCACAAGGTAGTAAGGGAATTCGCGAAGAAGGAGAAGATCTCCAATTTCTATGACATACGCGAGGGAATCTGTCACCAGGTCCTGCCGGAGAAGGGGCATGTGATGCCCGGCATGCTCATCGTGGGTTCAGATTCTCATACAACTACATATGGTGCTTTCGGCGCTTTCTCGACCGGGATTGGGGCGACGGAAATGGCCTCTGTCTGGGCCACCGGGGAGCTCTGGCTCAAGGTGCCACAGACGATGCGCCTAAAGTTGAACGGGGTATTGCATAAGGCGGTGGAGCCCAAGGACGTCATTTTGTTCCTGATCGGCCAGCTCAAAGCCGATGGGGCGGACTACATGTCCGTAGAGTTCACTGGACCGATCGTCGACGAGATGTCGGTGTCTGGACGGATGGTCCTTTCGAACATGAGTATGGAGATGGGGGCCAAGAACGGTGTCTGCTTCCCGGACAAGAAAACCATGGATTACCTGGAACGGCGGGTCAAACGGGCGATGTATCCAGTCCTATCGGACAAGGAGGCACATATCGCTGAGGAGAAGGAGTTCAACCTCACCGACATGGAACCGCAGGTGGCCTGCCCGCACCAGGTGGACAACGTCAAGCCGGTATCCGAGGTAGCAGGCAAGACGATAGACCAGGCGGTCATTGGCTCATGTACGAATGGCAGACTGGAAGATCTGATGGCCGCCGAGGCCGTGCTCCGCGGGAGGAAGGTCAGCGACTCGGTCCGGCTAATTATAGTGCCGGCATCCAGGGAAGTATATCTCGACGCAGCGGACAAGGGGGTCCTATCCTCGTTGGTGCGTTCTGGTGCGGTCGTGACCAATCCAGGTTGCGGTCCGTGCCTGGGGGCGCACCAGGGCATACTGGCGCCGGGTGAGAGATGTATTTCTACCACGAACCGCAACTTCCAGGGACGGATGGGTTCTCCGGAATCGGAGGTCTATCTGGCCTCTCCAGCTACCGTTGCCGCAAGCGCACTTGCCGGAAAGATCGCCGACCCGAGGGAGGTGCGGAGATGAGAGGCAAGGTGTGGAAATACGGAGATCATGTCAATACCGACCTGATCATCCCGGGCCGATACCTGGACGACTATGACCCAAAGAACCTCGCCAAGCATGCGATGGAGGACATTGACCCCGGGTTCGTAAAGAAGGTGGCATTTGGCGACATTATTATTGCGGGACGCAACTTTGGTTGCGGTTCCAGCCGAGAGCAGGCCCCGGTGGCGCTCAAGGGTGCCGGGGTCGGTGCGGTCGTTGCAGGAAGTTTTGCCCGGATATTCTACAGAAACGCCATCAACATAGGGCTGCCGGTGATCGAGTGCCCCGAGGCGTTCGGAGAGTTCAAGACCGGGGATGTGGCGCTAATCAACATCGACAAGGGTATCATCGTCAACGAGGCGACCGGTAAAAGCATACGCTTCGAACCGATGCCCGAGTTCCTGAGGGACATTCTCAAGAACGGCGGATTGGTCCGTTATACGAAGGAAAAATTGCAGAAGTGATAGGGAACGTTCTTGTATATGTTCTACTTTAGATGCGTTCGTTAAGGGACGCCCGGCGTCCAGTAGGAAAACGGGGATACACCCGCTGGCCTACTGGCTAACGATGCTTACAACGATAAATAAATTTATAAGCATCTCGCTAATATGGGGGTACTCCCTGCATGGTGATTTCATGAAATATACCAGATTCGAGAAGGCGCGCATCATCGGTGCTAGAGCACTGCAAGTCTCGCTTGGTGCGCCAGTCCTTCTGGAAATCCCTGAAAAAATGATCGATCCCATCCAGATTGCGATGTTGGAGTTCGAGAAGGGAGTCATCCCTATCACAGTCAAACGAGACACATGAGGTTATGAAATGAGCGAAGAAGCGAAAACGGATCTTCTCATACCAGAGGATGTATACCTTACTTCCGGCGTGCACATCGGAACTCAGCAGAAGAGCGCCGACATGAAGGAGTTCATATTCAAGGTCAGGTCGGACGGCCTGTATGTCCTCGACGTTAAGCAGACGGACAACAGGATCAGGGCCGTGGCATCATTCCTGGCCCGATACAAACCGGACCGGATCCTTGTGGTCTCGGCACGTCAGTATGGACAAAAGCCGGTCAGGATGTTCTCCAAGACCATCGGGGCCATGTCCTTCGCTGACAGACTTATCCCCGGATCGCTCACCAACCCACGGCTCGAGAAGTTCATCGAGCCCGAGATCATCGTCGTCACCGACCCGGCTGCGGACCAGCAGGCAGTCGCAGAGGCGCTCAACATTGGTATACCGATCGTGGCACTGTGCGACGCCAACAACGAGACGAGGAACGTTGATCTAGTCGTCCCTACGAACAACAAGGGACGCCGCGCTTTGGCGTGCGTTTACTGGCTACTCACCAGGGAAGTGCTCAAGGCCCGCGGCCAGCTGACCCGGGACGAGGACTATAAGCTGACCATCGACGACTTCGAAGCATCACTGTAGGCTTGTTGTCGGTGCGCAAATCTCAATAAACCCCTTACTTCTATTCTATTTCACCATGGTCAGATATCCCGCCGTAGCTGGGCAGTTCTATGCTGGTAAAGAAGCGTCGTTACGCCGTGAGGTCGAGGCCTGTTTCAAATCCCCCATAGGTCCAGGTAATTTGCCGAAATTGGAGTCTGGACCAAGAAACATCGTCGGGGCGGTCGTTCCCCACGCTGGTCTGGTCTATTCCGGCCCGGTAGCTGCCCACGTATACGCCGCATTGGCCAAGGATGGTTTCCCCGATACATTCGTGATAATCGGACCGAACCACAACGGTATCGGCGCTGGCGTAGCCACTACTGATGAGGACTTCGAGACACCGTTCGGCGTGGTCAGCATCAACCAGGACATCGTTTCCAAACTAAAGGGAGTTGTTGACAACGATCCAGTCTCCCACCGTTTCGAGCACTCCATAGAGGTCCAACTTCCTTTCATCCAATATATCAAGCGAGACATCAAGATCGTCCCCATTTCGATGGGTTTCCAAGATTATGAGACTGCGGTGGACACGGCCAAGGCGGTCAAGAAGGCGACCGCTGGCCATGATGTCTGCATCATCGCCTCATCGGACCTTTCCCACTACATACCGCCGGAGAAAGCCCGCGAGCTGGACACCAAGGTCATCGACAAGATCCTGGCTTTGGACCCAAAAGGCATGTATGATACTGTCACCAGGAACGATGTTTCGATGTGCGGCTACGGCCCAGTGGTGACCATGTTGCTCTCATGCGGGGGCAAACAGGCCAAGTTGCTGAGGTATGCTAACTCCGGGGATGTTCACCCAATGGACTCGGTCGTCGGTTATGCTGGTATTATTGTCACCAATTGAATCTACGAAATCATGGAATGGAATTCTCAAGGCATTTAAATTATATCGGGTAGCGATTATACTAGATTCTTGGAGAGGTGTCTTTCGATGGAAGAGGGGAGAACCTGCCCGTTCTGCGGCAGGGTGATTCAGTCTGACGCTATCTGGTGTGCTTATTGCGGGCGGGTGGTATCTGGTCCAATTCAGCCCAATCTAGAGCGATCTGGGTCAGGAGAAGTTGCATTCGGTGTCCGATCACCCCGAGTCACCAATCCCAAGGAATGGCTTGCCGCCTCCATGGGCCAGCGCGAGAATACGGACAAGATGATCGAGCGGCACTGGCTCTTCATGCCATTGGTTGGGACCTGTATCGTCATAATCGGATTGCTGTTTATGCTCTACGGGCTTTTTGGAAATGTGCGGTTGATCGAGATCGGACTGATCGTCTATTTGTTCGGCGTTGTGGTCACCGGCGGAATCTTGGCTCAGATGAACTTCCGCATGCTGGAAAGGCAGGATGGTCATGCTAGGAGAGAACGGGTTCTCCGCAATGGAGTGCTCGCCTACCTCAGGGAACAGGCCATCGCCAAGGGGGCGGTCCAGGCAATTCATCCGCAGTTGAGTGTCATCGAGAACCTTAATGCCGAATCCAGGGCCACCGAGAAGGACATGCCTACCCTGAAGTGGACCTTCTTCTCCTACGTGCCGATCCTGCAACTCTACGTATTGCACCGAATGACCCGGTTCACCATCGAACACGATCGGCGTTGGATCATTTTCATTCAGCAAGTGCAATCGGGCGGTGCAGCGATAGGGTTCAAACCATCCCTGCCGTCATGGAAGGCGTCAGTGCCAAAGCCCATATCGGTCTACCTGGTGATCAGCTTCGTATTCCTTCCGTTCATCACTTTCTGGTACACGGACCTGATCAAAGACCTTGAGGAACATTTCAAGTTGCAGTGGCAGTTCGAGGACCAGATCGTTTCCGAGATGAAATGAAACAGAAGGAAGGGTTTCTGGGATCAGATGACTTTCATCTTGCCCAGTACCGGCTCATAGACCAAGCCTTTGTCAAGTAGTGAGTTCGAGATCTCGTCCAGTTCCTCCCGTTCGATCCCGGACTTCTTCGCCTCAGCCACGATGTCATCCCAGGGCGCTCCCTTGCCGCCCTTGTCCAGCTTCTCGACCAACGCCAGGATGACCTTTTCCTTGTCCTCTTGGGTCTGCTGTGCCTCAGGGTCGATGACCGCCTCGTCATCTATCTCTTCCGGAGCCTCGCTGTCAGTGTCCGGCACGTCCACCCCAGTGTGATGCTCGGGCATCAGGAATTTGAGTGCATCCACCACCATATGACGGTAGTTCGTCAGGTCCAATTCGCCGTAGGTCTCGGCGCTCTTGACAACGCCCTCGGCCAGCGCCCGCCCATAGCCTAGCTTAACCAGTTCTTCGACCGATGGAGCGGACATCTTCTTTGCCTCTTCCATGGCCGATATCCGGCGCAGGGTCGCTTTGCACGTCTCCATCACCCAATAATCCCTCAGAGCGATATCTACAACGGTGATCTTCTCCGGCCGGATCGAGACATACATGGTGCCTTCCTCTGGCGAGTAGGTCCGGATCTTTCCTACCACCGCTACGAACTTAGGCGGCTGGATCTTCGATAGTGCCATCGTTGCCTCCGGCTGGTACTGCCCAGACGACAGGTAGAACGTGCCTGTCGGGTCAGAGATGCGAGCACGCCAGAAAGGCTCGTTCGAACCGATGTTCTCGATATCGGTGAGGACGCCTACCACAAACACCCGGTTCATCATGGCGCCTAGCGGAGACACGACGTAAGAAGGCATCTTCTCGCCCTCACCCTTGATCTCGACCCTGGACGAACTGAACTCACCGGCGAATACCCTCCAAGCCACTTCCCTGTTCTTCACTGGAACCCCTCCTGTTCGACGAGGAGATGAGTGGCCTCTTCCTTCACATCGATCGGGGCGACCTTAGCATCGTTCACGATCATCATCAGGCCGAACTCGTCACTCGTTACGTTGCCCCGGACGAGGACCGGTTTCGCAAACAGTTTCTCGTCCATGTGCTCCTTGATGACATCGGTGTTCATCGCCTCTCGTGCCTCACGCATACTAGCATCCAATGTGGTACCCATCAGCGATTCGGTGATGCCTCTGCCTATGACTGCGGTGATCGCTGCAGTCCCATCATCGATGACCGCCTTGATTCTCAGGTCCGGGATGCCCTCCACCTTTCCGTGGATGCGGCACGCGCCCTTCTGGACCACGCGCTTGCACTGCGGGCACCTGAATATGAGTCCGCTGCCCTCCTTGATGTCGACGATCGTGCCTTCCACCAGCACATCCGTTGCCCCACCCACATGCTCGATGTCTTCGAGCGTCCGTTTCTTTGGGTTGGATGCCTCCACGTCCTGCAATAGTTCGTCCTTAAGCCTCATGACCCCTGATCGTTCACCGAAGTTCAGTTTCGGGACGCCTCTCCAGCCCTTTACGTAGGCTCGGCTGATCGTGACCACTTCGTTCGGTTTTAGCCCGAAATCGTGCCAGGCGGAATACTGGACCTTGCCCGTCTCATCGGCCAGCATGCCCGAGTAGACGATCTTCTTGGCTCCGCTTGCCTCCACCTCTTTGCTCTCCACCGAGAGTATCTTTCCAGTCACGGTGACGTTGTTCATTCCGTCCTGCAACTGCGCCACTTTTACCGTCTCGCCGCCCGCCGAAACCGCCGTCTGAGCTACGCCAGCTTCAACCACGACCTCATCTGATTTGCGCGCCTCTGAAGAGGCCCGGTTACCTAGGTTCACCTGCACCTTGCCACCGAACTCCTTGGTGTAGGCGTTGTGCAACATGAAGACCTCTCCTTGCTTGAGCGAGACCCTTTCCATGTCCCAGAGGGTGTATGGAACCGCGCCGCTCTCATCGGCCAGCATACCGTAGATGATCTGCTTCTTGCCGTTATCCGTCTCTACTTCCTTGGGGATGGCCGACATGACCTTGACCAGGAGGTCAACGCTTCCTTCCGACGGGCCGAGTTCGGCCACCTTCTTGCGCACGCCGCCCCGGGACAGGGCGTTCGGGTCTCCCCCGAAGTTCTTGACAATGCTGCGCTTTGCCGTCTCCATCGATACCCGATAGACCTTAAGATAGGTCTCCATCTCTTCCGCGATCTTTGACTCCTCTACTTTGTTTCCAAGCACCCGGGCTACTTCCTTGACGTGGGGTGCGATGTCTTCGTTTTCCATAGAATACCTCCATTTACGGACAGTACCGGACCTCCGGTGCTCCGACATCGCGTTTTCCCTTAATTGCATTATTCCTTGGCGCGCCGAAAGTGCCTATGTAAAGCACAATAAAATGCATGTCCAGAGCTCCAGCTAGAGCTTATATATGGCACGAAATAAGTGGTTTACCAGAAGCGCTCACTCGGTGAACGTCTCCCCTTTCTCGTACTTTTCCTTCAGGTGGTTGATGAGTATCTCACGGTTGTTCCGCAGGTGGGACTCGAACCACGCCACAACGACGTCGCCCAGAGACTCGTGCATCCTTTCCATGTCGAAGTCCGCGAGCGGCGCATCGTAGATCACGAACTGGCCGAAGATCCTCTTCCACCCGTTGTACTTATAATAGTGCTCGCCCTCACAGTAGACGAACACCATGCGCACGTGTGGCGTCGAGTCAACACTGTAATACCAGACCTTGATGGAATCTCCCATGCGACCCTGACTCTGGGTCATGTCCACGACCTGCATGGCACCTACGGCCTCGAGGTCGAACGCGGGGTTGAACTTCCAGACGTCCGGGAATTTGTCCTGCTCGAATTTTGCGAACTCGCTATAGGACGGCTCCATGTTCAGCTGGACATTGATCTTGCCGAATCGGTTGACGATGTTCCAGAAGTCCTGGATAAGCGCCTTGTTGATATTCGTCTTCTGATAGGTAATCTCCTCGCGGTCCTTGGAGATGGCCTCTGTCTTCCTCTGTAGTTCGGCATCTAGTTGTGCGAACCATTCGTCCTTATCAGCAGGCGCCATAAGTGAATCCCTGAGACCGATAATTACCCTACCATGATAAAAAGATATCTCCGTCCGTGGAAATCTGGCCAGTCCTAGATAGACTCGCGCGCGCCACAACTGCCCAGGACAGAATGGTCAGCTCCGCGTCGGGCTTTCCAGTGCGCGTCTCTCGTCGGCTGCGACGCGGACCACGGCCTGGGCCAGGCAGGCTTCGGCCAGCAGCACGAGCTGGGCTGACACCTCCTGGTGAGCAAGATTGCCGGCCACGTCGTGCAGCCCTATGCGCAGGATCTCCTCGGCTTGAAACCGGCGCACCTCGCGCAAGGCTTCCTCGTAATCGCAACCCGCCAGGCGCGCCGGTAGCCGTGTCTGCCACTCGAGCGGATCCGGCCGCGCGTCGCCCGGACCGGCCAGCAGATTGGGCCAGGTCGCGGGATGGGTGAGCAGGTGTCGCGACAGCCGCTCGCTGGTGCCGAACAGGGCCGCCAGCATGGTGAGCAGCTGGCGATCTTCGTGCAGCATGGTCTCCAGGCCGGTCGAGGCGCGCAGCGAGAGATCGCGAAAGCGGTCCAACGCCC
>CAVWKV010000045.1:0-7120 GCA_963755265.1 uncultured Methanomassiliicoccales archaeon
ATCGCTCTGGGTGATCTGGGTACCGTTTGTGGGGTCAGTTCCGACTTGGGTATAGCGTCCAGTTATGTTACCGGTGCTTTGATATGCCTGACCTTTGTACCAGTAGGTGGCGTTCACCAAGTAATTACCAACATGGGCTGCATATCCACCTGCGATAATCGTATCCGACAATACCCTGAATGTGGCTGTTCCGTTCACGCTTGTCTTGGCCTTTGCGTACAACGTTCCGGTGGACCAGTCAACCTGGACAAATGCATTCGATATACCATGCACGGTCGTTCCGTCCATGACCGTTACTGTCAACCAACGATAGTTCCAAGCTTTGGCCGTGTCCTGCAGGATGATGGCGGGAAGAGAAACGTTGGTCAGCACCGCAGTCGCATTCCCATCGAAAGTCATTTTGTTCAGGAAGGTGACATTGGTAGCGGTTAGGTTCCCGTTTGAGGATGTCGGAGCGGTGAAATTCGCGGCTACGGAGTTGTCGTCAGCCAACTTCACTTTGGATTGCCCATCGATATTGACATTTATTGATGCGGCTAGGGAAGAACCATTGGTGGCTGAAAGAACTGCGTTATCCGTCAGGAATATCTGCATCGAAGCCGTCGAGGTTATTGTTCCTGACTTGATCTCGATCGAACCCGAACCAGAGACAGTGATCTTGAATTGACCAGGGTAACTGTCGAGAATCTTCAATGTCCCTGAGGTAATGATCAGTTGAGCATTGTCCTCGATGATGATATCGCCTTTAACCTGGTATAACCCAGATCCGCTGATGGTCATTGTGTCCGTTCCAGATAGTATGATCGGGCCAAACACAACGGACAATGTAGGGAACATCACGTCCCTAGCATCGGTGTTCTTGACCATGTTGGGGAAGTGGGTGAAGTTGGTAGATATTCCTCCCCCGTTGCTGTTATTTAGCTCGTATAGTCCGTCCGCATCCCGGTACATGAACACCAGGTTGTAGTCGAATGCCTTACCGTTCCTGAGGTTCGAACTGTTTAGAACATCGGTAAGAAGCGGCAATTTTACAAATCCGTTCGATGCAGTCCGGTTGAAGTTGGATCCAGTCTTTCCAAGATAGTTCAGGATGGCCTGTGGGGGCGTCGCTACGACTCCCGATTGATCCAGGTAGTAGGCTGGAACGCCGGTACCGATGATGCTGGACGACACTCCCACATTTCCGACTGGCACGGATTGACCGTCTGTCACATTGAGGAGCGACCAACGGTATATTGCAACCTCAGGTTGCGTTTGGATGTTTATGTACATTTGATCGAAATTTACTGTTCCTGTACCATTGTTGGTGTATGACAGAGTCAACGTCTTCAATTTACTTATCGAATCGACACCGTTTGCATACAGATCGAAAGGCCCTATCGTTGTCGGTGTACTACCGACATTCGATAGCTGCATGTTCGTATTTTTCAACGCAGAACCGCCAACGGAGTACTGAATGTAGTTTGTTGATGGGGGTCCAGTCGTGAGGTATACGAATGATACTGTTAGACTTTTAATCGACCCGGTTAGTTCGCCGATGTTATAGCCCATGATATTCATTGTTTGCCCATTTGTAAGGCTGTAAACTCGACTGTCACCCGCGGTATAAAGTCCGCTAACATTCTGTCCAGTCCCACCTATCGCGGCGTTCGCGGTTATCACTTTGGCCAAGTTCTCGGTCTTGATAACATTAGTGCCTAAGTAACCTCCAGTGCTGTTCTGGACCGTCAAACCGTACAGGTTCGCGATCGACTGGTCCAGCACAACCAACTTATGATATGCGCCATTTGCCGCGTTAGTTCCATTGTTCTCGTTGATGTTGTTGAGCGGTATGTTAGAGTCGGCTACAATCAGGTTCGTCGATCCGCCGATGGTGATGTTGCGGTATGTGGACAACCTCATGTCGATGGTGAGCCATATCCTGTCGATATAGACATTTGAGGTTCCGGCGTTGGTAAAGTTCAATGCCAGCTTGCCCAGGCTTTGCGCCGACATTGCTGGCAGCGTATAGCTCTTGGTGAGGTTCGCGTTGGTCCCAGAGGGATTATAAACCGTGTAGGTCGGAGTTATTGTAATCGGAGTGGCCGCCGTCGTGCCAAATTGTGGCGTATCATAGAATGCGTTGAGATGTCCACCGGTTGTGAATGTCGTGTCTGTGAGGTAACTGACGTGGAGGGTGGCACTCACGATATCGGTCGATTCGAAGACCAAACCAGCCATGTCAAAACCGGTTGTGTATAGTTTCTGGTTGGGCGCTACAGTTAGATTCTTGGTATCATTCATGGTCATCGATTGCGGTTGCTGACTGCTGACGGCCGAAGTGGTACCTGCGCCAAATGCTGCATTGACGTCCCTCTCCAAGAAATAGTCAACGAACTGCCTGTCACTGCCGTCCTTGGCAAACTGGTAGTTGTTATTGTAGGGAGCCGATGTTACGGTGTTATACGTGCCGTTGTCGTACATGTCAAGGACTGTGGAACCGATCATGGTCACATTGCTGGACATGAATAGCATGACCGGAGAGCTGCTGAACACCTTGGCTGGGAAATAGGTATTGTTGTAAACGGTTTTCACACCTGATACGGTGGAATCGATCAGGTCGAACTTGGCGTCATCGACCAACAGGTGTCCAGAGAATGAGATGGTGGACGTTCGTGACTCCAAGTATCCGCCGTGCCTGACGACAACCCCAAGTGCTGGTATAGGATTGCTTCCAAGGACATCGACGGTAAGTGTCGAGTTATCGAGAATCAGAACACCCCCATCCTCTATCGTTAGCGTCAGTGCCCTGATGCCTTCACCAACCGGTGCGCTACCAGAATAATCGGAACGGAAGATCATGGTGGAATTGATCATCTTGACCACACCACCTGCCCTGATGGTCAGGTTTCCGTCCAGTGTCCACGAACCAGCGGTGACAACAATGGTTTGGTTTGCATAACCGGATACCCAAGACCAAGTCAGGGTAAGTTATCTTATCTCCCGGGGCGGACGTCCCCACCTCAGGCACTGCGATAAGCAGAATGCCCAAAAATGACGATAATATCATGCACCAAACCACAGCAAAGCTAACTAGCTTATTGAATCCAGCACCCAACCTCATTATTCCACCCTGTCGACGACCATTATTATGATTGGAAAATACTGTTTGAGGCTATAAATAGATGGGTAGTTCTCTCACACTTAAGAGCGTCTGTGGCCCGTTTGTACCTATATGGTCACTTGTCGGCTCAGAACGCTGTAGCTAATTATCATGAAGGGAAAATTGACGGATAAGAATAAAGATAGGAACGGAAGCCGCCCTTACTTCCTCTTGATTATCTTGCGTATCGAAACGGAACGCTTCACTTCCGCCTTCTTCTCTTCTTGCGGTTCCTTGGGCTCCTTATCTTCCGGTTCTGCGACGTTATTCTCTTCCTTAGCCGGTTCTTCCTTCGGTTTCGGTTCAGGCTTTTCCCTCTTCGGTTCTGGATGATGGGAACCCTTCTTCGGAGCCTCGATCAGCTTGCCGTCCTTGAGCTTCGCGTCGCACGCCCAGCAACGCTCTGACTTGGAATCGATGATTGTGCCACAATTGGGACACTCGAACTCATGCTTCTCTTCATTGACCGGTTCCTGGATCGGAGTCTCAACTTTGATCTCTTCCTCTACCGATGGGGCTTCCTCATGCCTTTCTTCAGCCTCTTCGATCGGGGCCGGAATCGACTGCATCGGTGGTGCGTCCTCCTCGACGCTGGCCTCCATCTTGGTGGCGTTGTCCTCTTCCAAGATCTCCTCCGGTTTGGCTGCTTCGAAGGCCGGTTCGGGTTGGGCCGGAGCGTTCATGACACGGCGGCCGTCCGTCGCTTCCCTATGGGTCAGGGCCTTCTCCCTCTCTCCCAATGTACGTTCCCAATCGACGAAACGCCTCTGCTCCTCCAGGACGATCTTCTTGCTGTTGGCCAGAAGATCGCTCTGCTCCTCGACGACCTTGATCTTGGCCAGCAGCTCCTCCCTCTTGGCCGTCAGGGACTCGACCATCTTCTTCAGTTCCGACTCCTCGGTGAGCACCCGCTCCTCCGCCTTGGAGATGCGGTCGCTGGAATCGCGTAGCTTCTTCTCATATCCGGTGGTGAGCTCGGTCAGGCGGAGCAGCTCGGTCTCCTGCTTGGTGATCTCCTCCTGCCGCTTGTCCAGGTTATCCCGCCCTGCCTGGATCTCGTCCTCCCGCGCCTGTAGGTCGGTCTGGAGCTTGGCCAGTTCATCCTGGAGCTTGGCCGCCCGATGTTCCCTGGGGGCCAGGTCCCCTTCGCGCTTCTTGAGCTCGGATTCCTTCGTCCCCAGGGTATCTTCTTTTTCGGACAGCTCTCGTTCCTCGGAACGAAGTCTGGACTCTAACGCATCGAGGTCCTCGCGACGCTTCTTGAGGTCTGCCTCTTGGGTCTTTATCTTGTCCTTGAATTCCTCTATGACTTGCCAAATAGGTACTGAATCATCTGCCATTTGTATGCCCCGCTTCCCTTCTTAGAATGGAATGTATTGAGAATGTCATCATATCAATTTTCCTAGGCCAATGTGGGTCCTAGAATAGTAAGCCCATGATCGCCGACTTCCATGGTGTGGCGCTCCATGGAATGCTCTGTGGCCCTCATTTTCTCCACGCGCATGTATCGGACCAATTTGCCCCTTGTCCGGTCTAGCCCGAGCTCGATTATGCCATCCACCAGGAACCCTTCGTTCCCGAGCAGATCGGAGGGCGTGCCAGAGTTTCGCTCCATGACGATGAATGACATGAGATTGTAATCTCTCAGCGTCTTGAAGAAATAGAACATCTTCTTGCGCATCCCCTTGACGTCGTCCATCAATGAATATAAGGCCCCGAGCGAGTCCAGGCTGAAGACCGTGAACCGGTCGCCGTGCTTCTTCTTGTAGTAACCGATGGTCTGGATGATGAATTGCAGATAATCCGTCGGGAATCGACCTCCACGATCTCGTCGAGCTCGCGCAGGTCGGTGAAATCGGAGATCTCCCAGGTTCGATGTAAGCTTCAGGTTCAAGGACCTCATGTTCTTGATGTGGCTGTCCGCTGTCTCCTCCAATGTGACATAGAGACCGAACTCGTTGGTCTTGTCCAGATAGGACGACATCATCGAATAGCAGAAGGAGGTCTTCATCGAGCCTGGGGGTCCGGTGATCAACACCACCTTGGGGACCTCGATGTCCGTCCTGAATACCTTGTCCAACCCTTGAATGGAATTCCTGAACACTTTATTGCACCCGCCGGATTCAGGTATTTTATCGGCTGTCAGGTAATAAACCTTTTCCAGTTGGGCCTCGGTTTCGATAATTGTCCCAATGGACGGCGTTCGTGACCGACGACATATAAAGGAAGGGGCCGGGAAATACCCCAGCAGGTGCAATAAAGTGTAAGGAATTCCATTAGAGGGTTGGACAAGGTGTCTCAGGGACGGACGTCAAGGATCCCCGAGGTGATCTTGATCACCGGACCCCAGGCTCGATGAAGACCTCCTTCTGCTATTCGATGATGTCGTCCTATCTGGACAAGACCAGTCAGTTCAGGTCTCTATGTCACATTGGAGGAGACAGCAGACAGCCACATCAGACATGAGGTCCTTTGAACCTGAAGCTTACATCGAACCTGGATTTCCAGTTCGCCGACCTGCGCGAGCTCGACGTATCGTGGAGGTCGATTCCCCGACGGATCATGTCCGATTCATCGTCCGGACCATCGGTTACTACAAGAAGAAGCACGGCGACCGGTTCACGGTCTTCGGCCTGGACTCGTCGGGGCCTTATATTCATTGATGGACGACGTCGAGGGATGCGCAAGAAGATGTTCTATTTCTTCAAGACGTGAGAGATTACGATCTCATGTTATTCATCGTCATGAAGCGAAGCTACCGGCCGCCCTCCGAACTGCTCGGGAAGAAAGGTTCCTGGTCGATAGCATGATCGGGCTCCGGCTAGACCGGACAAGGGGGGAACGGTCCGACATGCGCGTGGAGAAAATCGGGCCACAGAGCATCCGTCGAGCGCCACACCATGGAAGTCAGCAATCATGGGCTTGCTATCTAGGACCCACATTGGCCTCAGGAAAATTGATATGATGACATTCTCAATACATCCATTTTCAGAAGGAAGCGGGCACTCAAATGGCAGATGATTCAGTGCCTATTTGGCAAATCATCGAGATTCAAGGACAAGATAGAACTTAAGAGGCAGACCTCAAGAAGCATCGCGAGGACCTCGATGGGTTGGAGTTCCGACTTTCGTTCCGAGGAACGAAGCTGTCCGAAAGAAGGAGTGCCCTGAGAACGAAGGAATCCGAGCTAGAAGCGCGAAGGGGACCCTGACGGGGACATTGGTGGCCAACTTCCCAGGATGAACTAGCCACTACCAACCAACCTACCAGCACCAGGAGGACAAGATCCAGGGCAGGAGCGGGATGACCTGGACAAGCGGCAGAAGAGATCGCCAGAGCAGAGACCAAGCTGCTCCGCCTGACCAAGCTCACCACCGGATATCAAGAAGAAGCTTTACGCCAATTACAGCGACCGCATCTCCAAGGCAAGAAGCAGTACTCACCGAGAATCAGAACTGAAGAAGATGGTCGAGTCCCTGACGGCCAAGGAGGGGAGCTGCTGGCCAAGATCAAGGTCGTCGAGGAGCAGAGCGATCTTCTGGCCAACAGCAAGATCGTCCTGGAGGAGCGAGGCGTTCGTCGATTGGGAACGTACTCGAAGTTGGGAGAAGGCCCTGACCCATCAGGGAAGCGACGGACGGCCCATCTCATGAACGCTGCGGCCCAACCCGAACCGCCTTCGAAGCAGCCAAACCGGAGGAGATCTTGGAAGAGGACAACGCCACCGAGATGGGAGGACAACATCGGGAGGACGCACACCACCGATGCCGTCGATTCCGGCCCCGATCGAAGAGGCTGAAGAAGGCATGAGGAAGCCCCCCATCGGTCAAGGAAGCGATAGAAGTTGGAGCCCCGATCCAGGAACCGGTCAATCTGGAGGAGCATCAGTTCGAGTGTCCCAATTGTGGCACAATCATCGATTCCAAGTAGGAGCGTACTGGGCGTGCGACGCGAAGCCGAGGAACAGCAGCTGATCAG
>CAVWKV010000046.1:0-13190 GCA_963755265.1 uncultured Methanomassiliicoccales archaeon
TGTCGGGATCAACGTTATCATACCGGGCGCGCTGCCAGAGCTGGACCCGCCCTTATGGGCGTCCACTTACCATCCGGCCAGGGGCGTTGTAGTGGCACTCACTTCAAACGTAACTAATGTCGGGGTGGTCACAGCGTACAATGTACTGGTCCGCTTCACGGACGTAACCACGGGTGCAATAATTGCGAACCGTACAATTCAATCGATTGCACCAGGTGCCTATTCGAACATCACGGTCCAGTGGACGGCGATATACCCAGTTGGCAACCACACTCTCAATGTCACCGTGGATCCGCTACAGGAGATACCTCAGCTGAATCGCAGTAACAACTGGAATGAAACAACGGTTACGGTCCTGGGAGTTCCCGATCTAAGCATTGTTCCTGCCGAAATATCCATCAATCCATTAGAACCGGTGACTAACTCCACCGTTTCTATAACAGCGTACGTCAAGAACAGCGGAGATAACATGGACCAGTCGGTTGTGATCAGCTTCTACGACGTGTTCCATTCCCTCAATACACTAATAGGCAACTTCACATTGCCAGCGATCCGCAGCGGCCAGACAGGTGTGGCTCTGATGACCTGGCAGAACATGTTGCCAGGCGATCACAATATCACGGTCGTGATCGATAAGCAGAACCTCATCCTGGAAGCATCGAAGAGCAATAACCAGGCCAGCATAGACGTCACGGTATTGGACTATCCAGACCTGGTGGCGACCAGCCTCCAGTTCCAGCAGACCAGCAGTGGGTCAGTGATAACACAGGCGTTCGTCGGCAGCTCCGTCACATTATCGGCTACCGTAATGAACACCGGCGAATCCGTGGCCACAAACTTCCTGGTCAGATTCTGGCTGGGGACGACGAGCACCGGCACCAAGATCGGGGACGTATTGGTCCCAAGCCTTGACTCCGGGGCGACAATAAATATTCAGACAACTTGGAACGCTTCGCTCGTTCAGGGCTCTGGGCGCAACCAGAGCCGCATGATAACGGTCGAGGTAAATCCCTCCACTCACGGCAGCGACACGCCGATCACGGAGACCAGCTATGCTAACAACATCATTGCCGGGTCACTGCTCGTGATCGACAATCGGGCGGACCTTTGGTTCCCTAACGGTGTGTCCGTCAAACCGTTCGACAGCGTCAACACCACGACCTCGGCTGTTCAAGGCCAAAAGCTCAACATCTCGTTTACTATGGCCAACCAGGGCTTGAAGCCGGCGAGCGGAGCCGTCCTGGACATATATGTCAAGGACAGCGATAATTTCACGCACTACCTTATGAGCACGACCGAGAACCTGGCTGGCGGAGCTTCCGTCCAGATCTCGTTCCCATGGGTGGTCAACGTTACCGCCGGTGTCTATACTCTGGTGGTGGAGATGAACTCGAGGCATGTGATCGAGGAGTCGAACTACACCAACAACATCGACAGCCGGAACTTCACCATCAACCTGCCTAATCCGCTGATCTTGATAAACATCGGAAGTAAAACCGACTTCCAACCCGGAGATTCGATATTCGTTACCGGTACGATCACCAACACTGACGGCAATTACCCGCTGGCAAACCAATCGGTAACAATAAGGCTGCTTGACTCAGGCGGCCTCCCTGTCGGACAGCCAGTGAATACCAATACCGACGGCGCTGGCGCTTACAGCGGCGGTCTGTTCATTCCAACGGACCTTTCCGGCCAACACTCCGTCAGCGTGACCCTGAACACCGGTGCGACCTACTCCGCGTCAACACCCATCAATATCGTGCAGATCTTCAAGCCGCAGTCCGTCCCGTTCTGGATTTTCATCCTCATTGCGGTGATCGTCCTGGCGGTCATCCTGGTCTTCTCGGTGTACCTGTACAAGTTCGGACTGGGCAAGATGGTGGAGTGCGGCGAATGCGGCTCATTGATACCGGAAAGCTCTAAGCGCTGCCCCAGATGTGGTACGGAGTTCGAAACAGAGACGGCAAAATGCTCAGAGTGCGGTACCTGGATACCGGCCAAGGCGAAGGAATGCCCCGAGTGCGGCGCGAAGTTCATGACCGAGCCGATGGAGGAGATCTCCGAGGACGATTACATGACGTCCATGAGGAGGCAGTACGAAGAGTACATCAACGGATTCCGTGACCAGGCCAAAGCGGCCCTGGGCAAGAAATACTCCGAGGATAAGTTCATGGACTGGCTCAAGACCGAGCCGGCATACATGACCTTCGAGGTCTGGCTGGCGAAGCAGGAGGAGGAGCGCAAGATCGGTTCCGTTCCCTGCCCGTCATGCGGCACCTTGAACCCGAAGGGAGCCACGATCTGTTCCAAGTGCGGCACCGTGTTCGATCGGGCAGAGACCCAGACCGGAGAGGCAGGGGAGCAGAAGCCGTTCCGCAAGATCGTCAAGCGCTCGTCGGAACGCAAGATGATCCCAAAGAAGGTCGTCAAGGAGGACCAGACCGGACAGCCGGTGGAGCAGCAGGCGCCAGAGGAACCGAAGAAGGAGTGAAAAGCGCCCTAAACCCTTTTTCTAAACCTATTTCCTATTTCTTTGATAATTTGTCATAGCCGATAGGTCTGCCTATCGATCACGATCAAAAAAATGATTGATGGACCCAGGCCGATCACGGGGGAAGGACCGCTTGCGCCGTCGTCATCTTCTCCCGGATCTCCTTGATGGCGCGGTCCGGATTCTTGTAGTACGCCGAGATGATCCTGGCGACCTGCTTGTAGTTGTCCACACCGGTCTTCTTCATGTATTCCAGTATCTCGACGCGGCGTTTCACTTCGCGCTCCATCTCCCTAGGGGACCAGGACTTTATGGTCCTGACCTTCTCGAAGATGTACGAGTGGCCGGAATAGTTGAAAGTGTCGTCCGCCGGGTTCCAGGTAAACACAGCGTTCGTGATCAGCTCGCCGGTCTCCGGGTCCATTCCGACGATCTCGGTCAAAGACTTGACCCTCCTGGTCATCTTGGTGCCGACCTTTACCTGGGCCTGCAGCATGACTATGTCCAAGGCGGTCATGAGCGCCCGGGGCAGGTTGATGGGGTCGTTCTCCATCCTGTGCACCATCGCCTGGACATCCTCAGCGTGGAACGTTGAGTAGGATGTCTTTCCGGTGGCCATCGCCTGGAAGACGACGTACGCCTCTTTGCCCCTGACCTCACCGACCATCAGATAGTCGGGGCGCTGCCTCAGCGCCGCGGTGAGCAGGTCGAACATGTCGACGGCACCAGTACTGCCGGCCTTCTTGCCGCCAAAGCCCTCCCTGGTAATGCCGGGGATCCAGTTCTCGTGGGGGAGGTTCAGCTCCCTGGTGTCCTCGATGCTGATGATCTTCTTCTGAGGTGGGATGAAAAGCAGGATGGCGTTGAGCGTGGTCGTCTTTCCGGACGCGGTTCCTCCGCAGACCAGCATCGAGGAACCGAACTCCGTGGATATCCAAAGGTACGCCATCATCTCCGTGTTCATGGTCTTGAACTTGAGCAGGTCGATGGGCGTGAACGGGTTCTCCTTGAACCGTCTGATGGTGAACGACGAGCCTCTTTTGGTGACGTGCATACCCAGCGTCGCGTTCAGCCTGGAACCGTCAGGGATGGTCGCGTCCAGCATCGGGTTGGCGACACTGATGTGCTTGCCGCACTTCTGCGCCAGCCACACAACGAACGAGTCCAGCTCATCCTCTTTCTCGAATTTGACGTTGGACCTGATGGAACCATACTTGCGGTGGAATATGTAGATCGGAATATTGACACCGTCGCATGAGCAGTCCTCGACGTTCGGGTCGACCATCATAACGTCGATCGCCCCATATCCGATGAAGTCGCGGCGCAGATAGTACAGGATTCGCTCCTTTGACAGGGCGTTCGGATTGACATCGAATACTCGGAGGAGTTCGTCAGTCGCCTTGCGCAGGATGTCCATCTTCTCCTTGCCCGTCTTCTTTACGGTCAGGTTGAGCGTCACTATGAGCGAGGACTTAAGCATGTCCAGCAAGTAGACCTCATCCTCTGACAGATGCGGTTCTATGACCTCGTAGATGTACTCGGAGGAGGTGTTGTCGAACTTGATGCGGACGAAGGAGTATGGTTTGAACACCGGAGTGACCTCGACCTCGTCGATGTTCTGCTCGGCGATCTTTGGTACCTCGGTGATGACGCCAGAATCAAGCTCCAGAGGTTTCGCTTCCGAGGGCAGCCGTATCTTCATTGGCCGGTTCCTGATCTTCAGCAGGAAGCCCATGTACTTGCTGTTGAGTCCCTGTCTGGCGGTCATCTTGGTGTCCGGCTCGCGGTTCCTCTTCAGGACATTTTCTATCTCATCCATCGGCTCTTTGGATGCTTCCATCTCAGCTGCCTCCTATCAATTTCGTGCCGATGAGACCAATCAACAACATGATGAACGAATGTCTCAGGCCGTTCGCGATGCGGCCGTCCTGCAGCACGCCGGCAAGTATGCCGTCGCCGAAGGCGTGGATGACAACGGATATGACGAATATCAATTGGATCTGCGGGATGATATCGGTCTTGATCAAGGCTAAGCTGCTGGTATCAATACCAGCCGCCGCCGCTCCTGAGGACACTTGAGCCCCGGCCTCCGCCATTTTCGGGAGGAAGGTAGCGTTCAGGATGAAGATCGTTGCCAGGAACACCGCGAACGCCACATATATGACCACAGTGTATGTCGCCATTTCCATGCTGCGCTCGGTCTGGTCCAACATGCTTTCTCGGGCGTCATGCGCCACCATCGAGAGCACATCGGCGACGTTTCCGCCGGCGTCGTTGGCCTTGATGATGATGGATATCATCCTGTTGACCAGCGGGGTATCGACGCGTTCAGCGAAAAGCCTGAGCGCTTCGGCAGCCGGGACTCCCCATTCGATCTGGGCCGCCATCCTTTGGATCTCAGGCGTGAGGGGCCCATATCTGCCTCGGGACGAGACCTTGATGGACTCGGCCAGGGTCATGCCGAAACGGCCTGCCTCGGCCACATCCCTGAGGAAGTCTGGAAGACGCGCCTCGATACTCCGGATGCGCTTATGCTTGTAAGTGGAATAGAACCCGTAGGGTCCCGATATTCCCATCAATCCCAGCGCCACATAGTCTATCCAGTTCAGTGGGGTATTCAGACCGCCTATGGCGTCAAGGAAACCTATGAAGAAGAAAACCACCCCGAGGACCACGCCGATTATCAGGGCGGTCTTTGTGTAGTCCTTCCGCTCGGAGCTGAGCTGCTTCAGGTCCATTATGTCCGGGCTCTTTTCAGTGGCCATTTAAGCACCTCACATCCTCGACTCCTTGGTCGTGTTCCAGATGAAGAAGATAAACGCGAACTGGGACATCGGGACCATCAATCCAACGACCGCATATAACAGGATCACCGTCGAGCCCGAGCTGCCTCCAGCACCCGGCACGATGGCCATGATGGCCATGATCACGATGAGGAAAAGCGGGAATGCCACGACCACCGTGACGAACGTCTCGGCCATAAGGCCCAGGGTCTCCAGCTGTGCCTTGGTCTCTAGTTTGTGCTCCTTCTCGAATTGCTCCGCCTTCTGCAGGAAGTAAGGCTTCAGCTGGCCGCCGGATGTGGACGTCGTCACGACACCCTGCAGGAACTCTTGGAAACGCTGCGAGGGGGTGCGTTGCGCCGCCTTGCTTATGGCGGTTAATATGTCGATACCGAGCAATTCGGTATCCCTGGTGATCCACTCTGATTCCTTCTGTATCTCTCCATAAATCGGCTGGCGGGCGAGCTCTTTGAAGATGACATCGATGTTGACATCGGCGGAGGCCATCGCGGAGATGAATGACATTGCCGGACCGATGCGCTTATCGATATCGCGCTTTCGGGTCTTGGTCTTTGAGCCAGGCAGTGAGTTCATCAGCATATAGGTCATCATCGTCGGGACCAACACCACGATCACCGAGAAGAACACCGTCAAGGCCGGGTTAATGTTCAGCACTGACAGGAAAATGGCGCCGAAGAACACGCTGATCAGGATCGTTATTATGGCCACCAGCAGGGTGGTCATCCAGACATAGGCGACGAACTCTTCCTGGCGCATCCTCATGTGCGCCTGAAGCAACAACGCTTCCTGCTTTGGGTTCGGCTTCGCCCGGAGGCGCACGATCTTACCGATCGTCCTCCAGCAGAACTCCTGGTACTTTGTGAGCTTGACGTAGTCAGGAACGACGCCCTCAGGCAATTTGATCACCCGGGGGCCGAGCTCCTTCTTATGCTCCCCTATCTTCTTGGTATTCATATAGGAGCGTTTCCCCGAATCCACCTTGGTGAACAGGTCGGAGACTTCAGGCGACATTCTTACCCACCTCCTCTGTGTCCTTCCTTATCCTGGCAAGGGTCTTCTCGGGATCCTTGTAATAGGCATTGGTGATGGCCCAGATCTTGCGAAAGTCGGTCATGTCCTTTAACACCATGTAATTGATTATCTCGATGCGCTTCTGGAACTCTGTCATCATCTCATCGTGGGTGAGTGACTTCATCTCCATGATCTTGTCAAAGAGGAACGAGTGGCCTTTATAGATGAAGCGGTCCGTCGCCTGGTCCCATTCGTAGACTGTGTTGGTTATGAGCTCGTTAGTCTCCGGTTCGAAACCGACGATCTCGATGACCTGCTTCATTCGACGAACCAGGTCGTTCCCTACTCGGACCTGCGCTTGGATGAGCACGTTGCGCAAGGCGGTCAACAGTATCCTGGGACAATTGATGGGGGGGTTCTCCAGCCTGTTTACCATCGACTTCACGGAGTCGGCGTGCATGGTGGAATAAGTCGAATGCCCGGTCGCCATCGCCTGGAACATGATGTAGGTTTCCTTACCTCTGACCTCTCCGACGATAATATAGTTAGGGCGTTGCCTTAGCGCGGCGCGCACCAGGTCGAACATGTCGATCTCGCCAGCGGATTTCCCGTCCTTGTCCTTCTCACCCACTCCGGTTCGGGTCATGCCCGGTATCCAGTTATCATGGGGAAGGTTGATCTCCCGGGTATCTTCCATGGTGACGATTTTCGCCCCTGGCGGGATGAACAATGCCAGGGAGTTGAGCGAAGAGGTCTTGCCCGATGCCGTTCCTCCGCATAGGATCATCGATTCGCCGTTTTCGACTCCCAGCCACAGGTAGGCCATCATCTCCGGGGAGACGGTCTTGTACTTCAGCAGGTCGACCGGAGTGAATGGGCGGTGCTTGAAACGCCTGATGGTGAAGGTCGAACCCCTGGTCGTCACCTCCCGTGAATAGGTCGCCTGGATACGGTGTCCCTCGATGGTCGTGCCATCCAGGATGGGGCTGGAAACGGAGATCTGCTTTCCGCTCCTTTGCGACAGCGTGACCACGAAGTTGTTCAGGGCATCCTCGTTGTCAAAGATGATGTTGGACCGCACCGATTCATATTTCCTGTGGGAGATGAAAATTGGGATGTTGAACCCATCGCAAGAGATATCCTCGATATCGTCGTCGCGCATCATGACATCGATCACACCGTGACCGACGAAGTCCCTGATGATGTAATAGCCTAGCTTCTTCTTCGTGATCGGCTCGACCTTGATCCCCCTGGTCTGGATGAACGAGTCCACGCTCTCGCGCAGATATTCTTCCTTGTCCAACTCAGTGAGCTTGTCCCACTCGTAGCCCAGGGTCCTCTGCAGGGTGTCCTTGATCAGTATTAGAAGATCCTTCTCCTCCCGGTCCAGCTCTGGTTCGATGACCTCGTAAAGGTACTCGCTGTTGTCGTTATTGAAGGAGATGCGCACATAGCTGTACGGTTCCTGGACCGGATATGTCTCCAGGACCTCGATGCTGGGGTTCTTGATCTCCGGAATGTCGGTGACGTGCGAGCCCTTATGGAGGCGCTTCTGCTCTACTATCCTGGCCGGAAGCATGACCTTGATCCCGCGGTTCGGGGCGACCTTTTTCAGGAAGCGCATGTAGCTCTCCTTGGCCTTCTCCATGGTGCTCTCCTTGGACAGCTGCTCCTGCCTCCTGTCCCCCCGAGCCATTGGATCTGCTTCTGTTGTCATTTTGCCACCAGCCTACACGCTAATGCCGATATCGACATACGCCCGGTTTAGCGTGAACGTTCCTAGGGTCAGCTTTCCTGTCGGGGTTATTTTGAAGGTGATGGTATGAACGCCTGAGCCTCCAGAGGCCGCTGTATCTGTCAGCGTGTAATTCGAGTTGTAGACCAAGTTCGCGCTTTTTGCGGTGCTGTTCAAGAAGTTAACGAGCGAACTGTTGTACACCGTGGTGAACTTGAAAACGATGCTGTTCTGATTTAGCGCATATGTTTCGGTGTCCAGATAGATCAGGTTGATATTCACACCGGCGATTCCGGTCCCGGCCATGGTGGAGTTGGTCCCTTGTATGTCGATTTGGGTAAATCCGATGTTGATCGTGTTGTTCAAATTAGTCAGCTTTAACGAGGGGGTGGCCTTCATCGCTTCTCCTTGGTCCTGTTTCACTATTAAAGCCCCGTTCTCATATGCCAACCATTGACCTACATAATAGCGGTTGGGCGCATAGAATTCCAGCTTTCCTCCGCCGTTTTCGTTGACCTTGACGATCTGGTTGCCGTTGGTGGTGTAGTTGAACTTAAGGTTGACCCCGGTGTCGAAGGTTCCGGTCGGCTTAAGAATAACTACCCCAGCGGTCGGTGAAGCGAACAGGGGTATACCATCTGCTCCCATGGTTATCGGTTCATAGGTACTGACCGTGTTCGTCCCCGTGATTTCTGCACCGACGATTAGGTTATCGATTCTTCCCTTGACCTCGCTCATCTGGGTCTGCACTTCATTCATATGCAACCGCTCGTTCTCCTTCATCCAGATCGGGATGTAGGTGTTAACGAACATGGTCAAGAGCGTCATGAAGATCAGCAAGGCCATGATTGTACCTATCACCGAGGCTATCCCTTCTTGGTCCCGACGTAGGCATCGAGCGCGGCTTGATTTGCTCAGAACCCTTTTTCTAAAGGCAACTTTGACCATGCTGGTTCCTCAAAATCGTATCGTGAAAGGAGCAGATCGTGAGTATTTAAACATTATGAGTAGTCTGGATGGTTATGAAAACATGGATGGCAGTTAGGCGATGCATCTGCCCCATTTCGACAAGAGCATGCAGACCGAAGGAACCGCATAGGCCATCTTTTGGGTCTGGAAAGGTCATGCCAACCTTTATAATGGACCTCCACTTTCTCTGACCGCCAAGCCGCAGTAACTCAGTTGGGAGAGTGCAAGGCTGAAGACCTTGAAGTCGCTGGTTCGAGCCCGGCCTGCGGCACTCTTTATCATTCTCCTTCTCTAGAAGCGTAACAAAGGTTTGATATCGCTTGCACCGATAGGGTGTATGGTGAATATGCTAGTCAAGTCCTTCGAGATCAGTGTCATCGAGGCGAAACGTTTCTCGAAAGCGGGAGAGCGCATCGCCAACATCCGCATCGATCAGAACAGCAGCATCACCCAGGTTGTGAAGATCTCGGACGAGACCGTGTCAGTTGATTTCCGCTTTACTGCCAACTACGCCGGGATGGGCTTCATTAAGATAGAGGGCCAGATAATCGGCGACGGAAATGCGAACGCCATCATGGCAGAATGGACCAAGGATGGTTCCATGCCGGTGGAAGAGGCAAATATCGTCCATAACACCATTGTGTCTAATTGCCTGCCGACCGCGCTGCTCGTCGCCCGGGACATCAAGCTCCCACCACCCTTCCCACTGCCGCACATCAACGTGCAGAAGAAGGGCGCGATAAAACCAGGAAGCGGCGTCGAAGTCGCTTAGTCTCTCCGATGGAGAGAAACAATTCCTTCGTTCTTCTATAGGACATCTTGTTTATCTGATGTGGTCCAGAGCGAACGAGCCGATCTGTAGCGCGTGCTTCGATGCAGTGTATCTGATATAAGCACGGGACTGGACCTCGCTGATGCCTTGGACTGAGAAGAAGGTCTTCAATTGATCGACCTTGAAGTCGATCATCCCGTCCATGATCGAACCGAGCATCTGGATCTCCTGCTCTCCATGCATGCCCTTCTCGACCGTGAACATCGAGACCGCCTTGTCCCGCTTGCGCTTGCCGCACAAAGGTGATAGGAACCGGAACGCGGTGTTCGGGTCAGAGTAGGCGATCAAGGTAGAAATGGAGCGGAACGCCATGCGGTAATATTCATGGTTCTCGCGGAACACCTTGGTGATAGTTTCCACCGCTTCGGAGATCTTCTCATGATCAGTTGGTTCGTCGATGTAGGTGGTGTACTCATCCTTGGATTCATCCCCCATCGAACGTGAGAAGGCGTCTATGTACCGGACCAACCCCTTCCTTTCGTACTCGTCGTAACCGGAGAGCACGAATTTCATCTCTTCTCGTATGTCCTTGGGGGTTTTGTCGGTTATCACCCATAGCGCCGGGATGCCCTTTTTCAGGCCTTCAGCGATGAACGAGTTGACCAGGATCTCCTTTCCGACGAATGGAGGACCGTGGACCATTATATTGGAGCCAAAAGGAATACCTCCAAGTAGCAGGTCGTCCAACCGGGTGTTGCCGGTCTTGACCTTGGCCTGCGTCGCCTCAAGGACCCGGTCCTTCTCCCTGGCCGCGATCTCGTCCTCTATTAGGCCGGACTCCCGCATGCGGATCTCTTCGGCCTTGGCGTTCAGGAACCTTTCCTTGGCATGCAGGTCCTCTTCCTTCTTCTGCACCTCGTTCCGGAGTTCCTCGATCCGCCTCTTTAGTTCCACTTCATCCGTACCCGTGAGTTCCTTGCGGGTCTCCTCGAACTTGCGCTTCTCGCTTGTGAGGACCTTCTCCCGGTACATCATATCCTCCTCGCGCCGGTTGAGCTCATCCTCCTTGTAAGTTATGACGTCCTTTATTTTCTTAAGCTCATCGTCTTTCTCGCGGATCTGGACCTTCGCCTGCTCCAATTCGCTTTCCATCAGGGCAGTTTCTTTCTCCTTGGCCATTAGCTCTTCGTACTTCTGGGACACAGCCTTTTCTACGTCCGGTTTACCAAGGTTGGAGATCCTTAGCTTGTCGTCCTTGAGCTTTAGGTCCATGGAAAGGCGAAGCATTTCCTTCTCCATGTCCTGGATGCGGGCCAGTAACTGCTGCTCCTTTGACCTCCACTCCGACTCCTTCTGCCTGAGTTCGGTATGGAAGCGTTCCTCTAGGTTCGCCTCGACCTCTTTGGAGGTGTAGCTAGAAGCATCCCGCTGCCTGAGTTCGAGTTCCCTAACCCGAGTGAGGAGCTTGGATTCCTTCTCTTTGAGCTCAATCTCTTTCATGAGCAAGGATGATTTGTCCTCTGAAACGTTGACCAGCGATTGCTGGAAATGCTGCTTGATCTCATCGTTCAGCTTCTGAAGCCGGTCAACCTCAAGCCCAAGGCGGTCCTTCGCCTCGATAAGCTCCTGCAGTTTTTGGCCCAGATCGATCTCGACGTCCTTGTTGGCTGCTTCCGCGGCATTATCCATGAACGCTTCCGCCAGCTTCATCTTCAGCAGGCGCAGTTCATCCTCGTACTTCTTCAGCTTGTCATTGAGTTCGGCTATGTACTCTGAGCTGGCCTCGACCATAGCCGTCTGTTTGTTCTCAATGGCCTTCTGATCGTCGGCTCCCTCGTTCAACCAGGATAAAAAATCGTCCCCACCTTCCAACCAGGACTTGAGATCTCCTCCATTACTGTTCTTCGAAGCTACGCTGACCTCAACGGTGGATGGCCCATTGTCCGAACGGACCTCTTGTTGGGCGGCGTCCAATTTCTTGCTAGAAGCCATTTTTAATACCCGTACGGTGGAATTAGAGACAACTCTGGACTGGCCAGCCATCTATTTAAGACATTCCCTGAGTCTTCTTTTTTTCGTTTTGAGGTCTATGGGCCAAATCCATATGACCACGCCAATGACGAATGTAGATCCAGGTATGTTAATTAGAGCTATTTTGAGGCGGTATCAATTCTCATTTATGCTTGATGTCGATCATCTGTCACTCAATCTTATTGTCTTTAGTTCGCAATCTCCATTTTTGTGTCCAGATGAATTGAAACAATCTTACTGTTCCATTTGTCGACCTCCAGGGGGTTATGGAACCACCGCAACCATGATCCTCTTTCCGCAAATCATCGCGAGGAACATGTACCGAGCCAGACAAAAAGGTCCTTATCTCTGGCCGATCTGGAAAGTCACGCGATTATCGGATAAGCGTCGATGACCGCCCATTCCCCGCCGTGACCGGCGAACAGGATTGAAGGAAGTGCCTTGATTGACCGCCCTCCCTTCGGTGACCTATATAAACCCACATATCCAGAATTGTATTTGAAACTCCAGATATTACGGGGGGATACAACAGCTCGACTCGGTGAGTTTGCATGTCGACTTACACAATAAATCCTACTGACGTGGGCAGGTGTTCGGCATGATGAAAGTGCGTCTCATCATCACTCACAACAAACATACTACAGCGGTCGTGGTCATGCGGGACCACAGGACAAGGAAGCCGCCGATGATCATCTCAAGGTCGTTCATTCCTCAGCCCCCTGACCAGCGCTCACAATTTATTAGTATGTGAGAAACGTAGCTATTCATAGAATCCAGTCCGTTTCCCCAAAAAAGGATATATATTCTGCGACCTATCTTAGAGGGAATTGGGCTATTGGCCAGGAGCTGAGAGATGGAGAAACATGTGCACGTAAAGTTGGATCGGAACAGCGACTTCACGTTGCGCGAGGTTCTCAAGAAGATCGAGGAGATCCAGGCCGAGCACCCCGAATTGGATGTCTTTTTCGACGGCGACGATTACGCCATCTGCAGCCGGCCCAGGAAGGCGCCGGAAAAGCAATGAGAAAGCTTTACTGTTCGATGTTATTCTTTAAGTTTGAAATACTAGATTCCTATGTAACCGGGGGTTAAACTTTGGCAAAGAAAAGCGTATTGTCCAAAAAGACTGTGATGAAAGAGAAGGTCAAGCACATTGACTTTGACAACATTTCGACCGTCAAGGACCTGATGGAGGCTTACAAGGACAGCTCGATACAGAGTCGCGCTCTAGCCACCTGCGGAATCGCTTACGAGAAGGCGCTGAAGGACCCCGCAAGGCCGACCATTATACTCGGACTATCCGGACCGCTCGTGGCGGCTGGCCTAAGAAAGGTCATTGCCGACATGGTCAAATTCGGCATAGTGGACGGCATC
>CAVWKV010000047.1:0-39386 GCA_963755265.1 uncultured Methanomassiliicoccales archaeon
CATAGACCCAATAAGGCATACTGGCATGGCCATTGGAGGGGCATGCTTTCCGATCTCTACTTTTTCCATGATGGTAATATGGCCAATCTGCAAAATATTCCTTGCCTTGGAGCCCACCGACGTTGAAGTGTTTCTCACTGAGATTACATTCATCAGATCGGCGACGACGGCACGGACGGTAAGAAAATAAAGTGCGGAGCAACTTACACCTCATTGAGGTTCGAAGGATGAAAGCGCCTAAGGGACAAAGGATGCCGGCGGTGTTCATCGGACATGGATCCCCGATGAACGCGATCGAGGAGAACAGCTACACCCGGAGCCTCATCAAGTTGGGCCGAGAGATTCCTAGACCGAAGGCGGTCCTGGTCGTATCCGCCCATTGGCTGACAAAGGGCACGCGCGTGGGATGCACCCAGAAACCAGAGACGATCCACGACTTCTACGGGTTCCCTAACGAACTCTATGAAATCAAGTACCCGGCCCCTGGCGCCCCAACATATGCCAAGATCCTATCCGAGTTATCCCGGGGGGAGGTCCGCTGCGACTTGGAATGGGGGCTGGACCATGCCTCCTGGGCTGTCCTGAAGCACATCTATCCCAAAGCCGATGTGCCGATCTTCGAGCTCAGCCTGGACTATTTCCCGGGGACGTTCGATGAGAAACCGGTCCGTTACCACTATGAGCTGGCCCATAGAATGGCGAAGATCCGGGAGGAAGGCGTCCTTGTGTTGGGATCCGGCAATGCCGTTCACAATCTCAGGATGGCGGATTTCCGTAATGTCGATGCGGTTCCCTATGATTGGGCCAAATCCTTCGACGAAAGGCTGAGAAATGCCCTGCTCTCGGGCGATGATGACGCCCTGATCGATTACCGGACCATCCCCGGAGCGGATCTGGCCGTGCCGACCCTTGACCACTATCTCCCGATGATCTATGCCCTAGGCATGAAACAAAAGGGCGAATCCCTGGAGTTCGTCCACGAAGGGTTCCAGAACAAATCAATCTCCATGAGGTCCTTCATGATAAGGTAGTCATCGTCTGATGGAATGGATCGCGACACTAAATCACATTCCTGCTGAAGATTTGTATAACATGTGGTCCGGTCTTCCCAAACATTTGGCGGAGCCTGAGCGTTATCCATGGTGGTCTGATGGTAAACTCGATATCGAGGGAAGGGACGGTCTAGAAACAGCAAAGAAATGGAAATGGCTAGGTATGTCAGATTTCCCTGGTCATCATGTGGTCATAGACCCAGAAGCCATGCTTCCGATAGAATTCGATGGCCGGATCGTTTTTTGCCGAGGTTCTCAGTTCGACCCTCTTGACCGATTTGGTTCGGAACCACGCCAACGACGCTTCGACAAGTGCCCCGCCTACCCCTCCGCCCCGGTTCTCCTCCCTCACCGCTAAGTCGGAGATAACGCCAATGACGACCTCGGAAAATACCGGGGGCCGATGCTGAACATAGCAGAGACAATAACCCAGAAGACGATCCCCATCCATGGCGACCAGGACCCGCGAATCTTCTTTTCCCATTCGCTCCGTTATGTACTCGCCGAACTTGAGATCGCCGCCCTCCGTTGTCCCATAGAACGGATCGATGCTCTGGTGGTATTCCATGAATCCTCTCCAGACCTGCTTGATCTGTTCGATGTGGGATGTTTCCGCCCGGATGATCCTCATTCTCCACCTGGGATGTCAAACCGCTCTGGGATATTTCTATGTGAGGCCGCGCTTTCTCTGGAACAATAATTATAATCGCATATGCCATCTGAACCTCATGGTCTACTGGCGAAAGCCTGGTCTCTTCTTGATGATAGGAGGGCTGGAGACACTGTTTATGGTACAACTGGCCGAAATCTTGTACCCTGGCTATAGTGTCTCACAGAATTTCATCAGCGATCTAGGGGTCGGCCCAGAACCTTCTCGAACGCTGTTCACCGTTTCTGTCATATCGTTCGGTGTCCTCGCCTTGATCGCTGCGGTGATGATGTGGCAAGAGAAGCCGCGCTCGATTCTACCGGCGCTGACGGTGATATCTGCAATCGGCGCGATCGGTGTGGGCCTGTTCAATGAACACTCGGGGTCGTTGCACACGTTCTTGGCCGGATTAGCCTTCGGGTTCGGGAACATGGCGGCTCTCTACACCTATCGCTCGACGAAGGCTCCGGTTTCGTATGTGTGTATGATAATAGGATTCGTCGGTTTGGGCTCACTAGTCCTGATAGGCATAGGGCAGAACCTTGGTCTGGGCGCTGGTGGGATAGAGCGGATGACGTTCTATCCGGTGGCCTTCTGGACAGTGGCGTTCGGTGCGTACATGACGGCCAAAGGGGATTGGACGACTTGTTCCATGACATGACCAGTCAAGAACTCGGATGCTCGGCTCATACTGGCCGACCCCTTCCAAGTATATTACTTCAAGAATGTGGCATCATGGGACTTTATGTAGGCAGAATGATCCTCGAAGTCAATTCTTTAATAACAGAAGCTCGGTAGATTGCGAACGATGGATGGAAGGCCGAGGCGGATCATCGGTACAGTGATCGGTGCACTGATCATTTTGCTCCTTGGAATATTGCTGATCAAGATCATTCTCTACCCATCCAACTTCTGGCGAGACGATGGTTCATTCTACTTCCCGTGGTGGATCCTGGGATTCATTTTCATCCTTATCGTGGTCGGGTTCGTCTTCCGCATCCTGTTCTGGACACTGATAGGTTTCGACCGTTCTGAAAACGATTTCAACCGATATAGACACTGGCAAGGCCGATATTGGGAATATCCCGAGAAAGGAGCAGAGCACATCCTGGATGAAAGGTATGCTCGAGGCGAGATAACCAGAGAACAATACCAGCAAATGTTGGACGACATTCGGAAGGGCAAGCAGCAAGGGGGAACACCGTGAATGGCACCTCCAACCACTTCGGAAGATGATGTTTTCTACATCGTTGATTTCCGAAAATATGCCACCGAAGCCGATGTTGAAGGGCTAGTGGATCGGATAATGATTTCATAGGACAAAATCGAGGCTCTCGATAAAGGCGACCCCGGGAGAGAAGATGGATCTCTTCCAATGGAGTGGCAACATCTGGACAACGGCCTACATGAAGAGTTTAAAGGTCAACGAGAAGATGGCTCAGCTCAATCTCAGCTTGACCCCTAATCTATCGGACAGGTTCTCCAGGTCCTGGACCACGTAGTAGAACGCCATCCAGGACCATTTTCCCCACCGACGGATACCTTCGTTCTTGATTAGCTGGATCTCCTTGTCCTTGTCCGCCGGCTCCTTGCCGAAAAGCAGCTGGCCAAACACATCCGCTGACCATACGTCGATCGGGAAACCGCCATGAGGATTGATGATGTCCGCCGAGTAATCGCCGATCCCGGGAAGTTCAAGCAACAACTTCTTTGCCTCCATGGGAGTTAGCGATTCCAACTCCTCGATGTTCGGGAAGCCTTCGCTTTCGATCTTCTTCGCCAGCCGGACCAGATGCTTGGCCCGGTAACCCATATTGCACGTCCTGGCCAAGACCTCAGGAGCTAGCGAGGCGAGCGAGTCTGGCCGAGGCCATGTATAAACAGTCTTTCCGTCGAACTCGGCCACGTCCCCGTAGGTCCTCAAGAGGCAATCCATCATCTGGTTGCTCCTGGTGATCGTCGTCATTTGCAGAGTGATCGCCAGGACCGCGTCTGGAAAGATCGTGCTGGCCATGGTGTTGTGCATGCCCCTCAGGTCTGTCACCACGTGCTTGAGAATATCGTCGCTCTCGGCCATGGCATAGAACTCGGTAAGGTCCTCGGTCGCACCGATGCTCCGGGTCACCGATCGATTGATCGATCGGAGCTGCGAGGCATTAGGCTTCTTTTCCAGGAATATCTCCGCGATGACCCAGGGCTCGTCCACAGTCCCTTTCGAATGGAGCTTGATCCCGACCAGCCGGTCGTCGATATGAGTTGCTGTCCATAGTGTCCCTTCCGCGAAGATCTCGGATGGTGTGAACATGGCCCAGCCTGCCGGCTTCCTGACAGTCAGTTCGAAGCTGTAGGGGCGTTCCGGAATGATCTCGGATGTGAAGGAGGGGAGTAGTTTCAATAAAGCACCAACGTGAAGTTCTAAGCGGCACATCCTGCATATAACGCTGTCCATGCCGTGATGGCCGGAAGCGAATAGGTCTGACTTTCGGTGAGGGCCACAACCAATAAGAATCCGACGATACCAATTCGTATAGCGGGAATAGAATGAAGATCAACGGAAACACGATCTTGATAACAGGAGGAGCGACCGGAATCGGTCTAGCTTTAACTGAGGCATTCCTGGCTAAAGGTAACGAGGTAATCGTCTGTTCCAGGAACAAGGATAACCTCAAGAAAGCCTCAGAGAAGCTTCCAGGCCTGCATATTAGAATGTGCGATCTCTCGAAGCCGGACGAATGCGCATCATTGCACGATTGGGTCGTTTCAAATTTTCCAGACACAAACGTACTTGTGAACAATGCAGGCATCCAGAGGATGATCGATTTCCGTAAGGGTCCGGAGGATCTGTTCCGAAACCGGGCGGCTGACGGCAATGACGAAATCGACGTGAATTTGAAGGCATACGTTTACTTGACCGCCTATTTCGTCCCTGATCTGATGAAGAAGGAGGAAGCGGCGATCGTCAACATATCCTCCGGTCTGGGCTTCATCC
Organism: uncultured Methanomassiliicoccales archaeon; assembly: GCA_963755265.1. Taxonomy (GTDB): domain Archaea; phylum Thermoplasmatota; class Thermoplasmata; order Methanomassiliicoccales; family UBA472; genus DASXVU01. The sequence continues at coordinate 4,691 of CAVWKV010000047.1, forward strand.
CTATGACCATCACTCCGATTTACTCGGCCACCAAGGCCGCCGTTCACTCTTTCAGCGTGTCCCTCCGTCATCAGCTCAGGAACACCTCGGTAAAGGTCTTCGAGATCATACCGCCGATCGTTGACACCAATCTGGACAACGGTGAACGAAAGGCTCGTGGCCAAGTGAATCGCGGTATCCCTCCCGGGGAGGTGGCGAAAGCGTCTCTACCGGCGCTCGAGGCCGATGTCTATGAGATCGCCATTGGTATGGCGCAGGGGCTGATGACCGGGTCCAAGAGCAACTTCGAGGAGATATTCAACAACATGAACAGGGGATTCTAGGTCGGCGAACGTTTCACAATTATCGAAACCTTTCCCAATAAACGTCATGGTCGATCGCCATAACGCAAGATCCGGGCGGCCTCCTCCTCGTCTATATCATACCAATTAAAGTAGGCGTCGGCGATTGCAAATGGCAGTCCCCGGATGTTCAGACAGACTACCTCGTCCACTTCCCTCGCAACCATTTCCACAGACCTGTCTGAACCGGTAGGGACGGCGACGATGACCCTTGAAGGATGCTCGATCTTCACTGCCCTGATCGCCGCTAGCATGGTATATCCAGAGGCTAGACCATCATCCACTAATATTACGACCTTCCCGGAGAAATGGGGTTTAGGGCGATCATACACGAGAGCCTGTTCTCGCGATCTTCCTTCCCTCAATGCTTTCTCCTTCGCTCGTTCAATCTGTTCGTCGGTGAGCTCCATATCGGAGACCAACCCATGGTTGAGGATGGTATCGCCGTTTAGGGAAATGGCTCCGAATCCTGCCTCCGGGTTCCTCGGTGTCTGCAACTTACGGACGACGATAATATCTAGATCTGCGTCCAAACACCTGGCCACTTCCGCCGCTACGGGCAGTCCACCGGAGGGTATGGCAATTACGAGCACGCTTTTTCCCCTGTAACCTTCAAGCATCATTGCTAGTGCTTTTCCGGCGTCGCTCCGGTCATTGAAAACGGACCTCCTGCCCCTGAGCCTTCGGTCCTCTTGGATCGAACCCATTTGTCTTCGTTAACAAGTTCCCACCCAGGACTAAATGGTTTCGGCTGTTCAGAACGTAACTGTGTAAATTCAGGCATTGAACTTACAGCGTCGAACGATCATAACGTTCATTCACTCATCATAAGCGATATTAAGCCGAGCCTGCCCTGAATGCATCAAGGATGATGAATATGGACAAGTTCGAAAGTGAAATAGCCGATCTGGACAAAATGAGTGAAACGGAAAAGAGAAGGTTAGACAAGCAGAACAAGGCCCGGTGCCTATGCCCGACCTGCCCGACATATGCTGATTGCGCCAAAAAGAAGAAAGAACTAATGTTCTGCTTCGGGGGCGGGAGCAGCTGCATAACGACCTCTAATGGATGCCACTGCCCGGGATGCCCGATCAAGGTGGATTTCGGTCTGACCAACATCTACTTCTGCCTGAACGGGACGGAGAGGGACATCAGATCGGGCCAATAGCAGACCCTTTACGTATTCATTGACTCCTTTCTGCTTGATAGAAAATGGGTATGAGTTTGGTACGTTATTGTTGAGCGCATTTCACAATTTCGTTCCCTCACCGTCTAGACCGCGACGTTCGACATGAACTCTTGGCCGCTTACCCCATGCAGTCTCTTTCTTTCTATTGCGTTCCAAACTCCTTAATATTTCCATGTTCGAGCGTGAATTACTTTTTACAACCATTTTGTGCATTGGGGTACTTCATATCTCTTAAGAACTCGAGGAACGTCCCTTCCTTGGCACCCAGCAACCGCTCCGAAAGGAATGCCATCACCAGGATCATACGCTCGTCATCCTCATGATAGTCCGTGCCTGTACTGGTGTGATCGATGATCCCTTTCATGCCGAACAGCGCGATGGCGGTCTCTCTCGGGTAGGGGGTGTTGAAAATTCCCTCAGCGACTCCTTGTTTTATTATACCCTCCACGGCAGGTATCAGGAACTTCATCGTCCTGATCTCTAGCTGGAGATGCAATGCCTGGTTACGCTCCTTATGGAAATACGTCATCAATTTGTCAGACCGCGCCCGGATTAAGTCAAAGGAGTTCGACATTTCCTGGAGCCTCTGCATAGCGGTTAGGCCCTCCTTGTTGGCAGCATCGAACACCACCTTCTCCAGGTCATCCTGGATTCGATCCACGATGTTGGCCAGCAATTCTTCGCGTGATTTGAAGTAGTAATAGAACAGGCCTTTGGCGACGCCGACCCTTTGTACAATATCGTCGATGGACGTGTTTTCAAAACCTTTCTCGGTGAATAACGCTTCTGCCGCGTTGATGAACTCGAGGCGCCTATCGGACGCGGCTTTCGTAGATCGAGGCATGGAATCCCTTGACTAACGGTCAGTCAGGAAAATTGGTTGACTATTTATGTATTTCGATGTTGGAATAATTACCGACCGGATTGAATTCGTTGTCCAGTCATACCATTTATACATATCGGGACCATTTTGCTAAAAGCCCGAATTAGTTCGTTAAAAACGAAGAAGGAAGTTGACCGAGGGTGGGGAGCCCTCCTTGACCGCGGTCTATTAGAAGGCGGCCAGACACCTAAAGCAGGAGGCCTGCGGCCTTTAGCTCTTCGGTGATCTTGTCCACTGCTGCCTCAACGTCCTGTGGCCTTCTTGCACCGGTACAGACAAGCTTTCCGGACCCGAACAGCAGCAGCACCACCTTCGGCTCGTCCAGACGGTAGACCAGGCCGGGGAACTGTTCCGGCTCATACTCTACCCGTTCCAGACCCAGGGTGATCGCGATCACGTTAAGGTTGATCTTCTGCCCCAGGTCCGACGAGGCGACGATGTTCTGCACCTCGATCTTCGGCTCGCTGTCCAAGCTGATGCCCGCCTTGCGGATCTGGGTCGTCACCTTGTCGATGGCCAGTTTTACCTGGTCCAGGCTCTTTGCGCCGGTGCACACGACCTTGCCGCTGCGGAACAGCAGTGTCGCCGTCTTCGGCTCTTTCAAGCGGTAGATGAGGCCGGGGAACTGTTCCGGCTCATAGTCCGCGCCGTCCAATGAGACCGCCAGCGCTTGCAGGTCCAACTCCGTTCCGAGCGAGGCGGAAGCTACCACATTCTCGATCTTGTATTTGGAAATAGGAACACCTGACCAAGCCTAGTATATAACCTATATATACTAACTTTTGCCCATGAAGAAGCCTTTATGAACACCGTTAAGTTCAAATAAAGGCGATTTCGCCTTGTTTCCTCCTCATTATGGTCGAGCAGTGGCTATGCACTTTCGGTCGACTTAAGAAAATATTATTATCTCGCCGTTTCATATTTTCTGATATGCCTTCCGATATCAAGATCGTTGACCAGAAGCCAGTTATTATTCTTTCTATGCGGGAAAAGATTCAGAATGCCCAGATCAAATCTAAGATGGGAGAGATGTTCGGGCAACTTTGGGCTTTCATGGAGAGAAAGAAAATCGGAGTTGCCGGCCAACCCTATGCGATATACCACGATTATGACCAGGAGAACTGCGACATGGAATGCGGTTTCCCTACCACAAAGAAAGAGAAGGGCTCAGGGAAGATTAAAACGTCATCGATTCCTGGCGGTAAATGTGTCTTTACAGTTCATGTCGGATCGTACGACAAGATAATGCTGACATACGAAAAGGTCCAGGATTATATGCATAAAGAGGGCCTTAGACCGAAGAAGGTAATGTGGGAAAGATACCTTAACGATCCGGCGACGGTCAAGGACCCAGACCAGCTTATCACAGAGATATACTGGCCGATAGATTGAACGCCTTTGGTATGTTACCGCTCCCCAGTCAAGACCTACATTATTACCCATGCCATAGTCACACTCGGCATTATCACGCGGGTCATGACGAATATGCTGGGCTGTCGAGACCAATAACGCAACCATAGGTCCAACGACGCTGGATATCCCGACTGTCGGCTAGAAATCCTTATGATTGAGTATAATTTCGGTCTCCACACTCCAAGCAACCTAGCGTCCAAATCTTTTAACCCTTCTAGTTCCAATCGTCACTACCAGTGGTAACATGAAATCCATCTGGTCCGGCTCGTTATCGTTCGGTATGGTCAATATCCCGATCAAGCTCTATTCCACGGTCGAGCATGCCGCCTCGCCTGGATTCAAGCTGCTCCATCTGGAGGACAAGAGTCCTATCGAGTATCGAAAGTACTGTAAAAAACAGGACACTGAGGTTCCTTGGTCCGAGATCGTAAAAGGACTGGAGGTCGAGCCGGGCTCGTTCTTCCTATTCACCAAAGAGGAGTTGGCCCGGCTCCGCCCAGAGAAGTCGGACTCTATTGACGTCGTCGAGTTCGTCTCCCCGGACCAGATCGACCGACCGTTCCTAGACACCCATTATTTCGTCGGACCCGATAAGAAGAAAGAGAAGGCGTTCTTCATCTTCGCGCAAGCGCTCAAGGTGTCTAAAAAGAATGCCATCGGGCGTTTTGTCATGCGGGAGAAAGAATACACCTGCGCCATTGCCCCCTACGAAGAAGGATTGCTGCTCAGCACGCTGAACTACTCGTATGAGCTTAGGAGCGTTAAAGGGGTGGAGAACATCACGGACCAAGTGGTGATCAAAAAATCGGAGCTGGACCTCGCGGTGCAGTTGATCGAGAAGCTCAGTGCTGCACATTTCGACGTCTCGAAGTATAAGGATGAGTTCGCGGAACACCTGAAAGCGGCGATCGAGAAGCGTGACCGGAAGGAGCTGGTCATCATCGAGAAAGAGAAGGAAGAAACATCCGAGGAGAACCTGATCGACGCGCTGAAGCAAAGCCTGGAGGCGTAGTTTGTACGAACCGATGCTGGCCGCGATGGGTTCCAAGGATGATCTGGAGCGGGACGGTTACATCCATGAACCGAAATTAGACGGGACGCGAGCGTTATGCTATGTGAACTCCACGATGAAGTTTGTCAATCGCCGGGGTCATGATATCACCGAACGCTATCCAGAGTTCTCGTTCAGGGATCAGGTCAAAGCTAGGTCCTGTGTTTTGGATGGTGAGCTCGTGGTCTACGACAACCGCGGCAACCCGTCGTTCCATCTGTTGCAGAAGAGGGAGCAGTCCAAGCCATCCATCGCCAAGTTCCTTAGCATCCAGCATCCGGCTACCTATGTCGTTTTCGATATCCTTGAATTGGAGGGTAAAGGACTGCTCTCCACAAGACTGGAAGAACGGAAGAGGATCATACACGCGGTCCTACGCGAAGGGCATCACGTGCAGAGCATCGCCTATACCAAGGACGGTGTGAAGCTCTGGTCGGTTGTCGAGCAACGCAAGCTAGAGGGGGTCATAGCCAAACGCGCAAACTCTTATTATGAGCCGGGGAAACGTTCCGATGCCTGGTTGAAGATCAAGGCCTTGAAGACGGTAGATTGTGTGCTTCTTGGATACACATCGGAGATCCGCACCATCTCCGCCCTGGCGCTGGGCCTTTTCTTCGGGGACAAGCTCAGATACGTAGGGAGAGTTGGAACAGGCTTCACCGAAAAGTATCTGGAGGAATTGCGTACGATCCTCGATGGCATGCTAGCCGAGACGCCACCGGTGGCCAGCTACCCCATTGAACCTACCATCACTTGGGTCAGACCAGAGCTGATCGCAGAGGTGGAGATATTGGAGCTAACCCGGGACAAACATTTGAGGGCTCCGTCTTTCCGCCGGTTGCGTAACGACAAGGACATCAAGGACTGCACCATCGAACAATTGGAATGAGGAAAAAGGCCGGTGCGTAAAGGAAAGCAAATGCTCAGGACCTTGTGACCCACCTATTATGTCAGAAGCGTCCGCCCCCGGCCCGGTGGGCATTTCTCCTCGAACCTTAATCATTTGGTACATCTATTTTAAGCGGACCGACGGACAAAACATTCTGATAATGTAAGTATATACCAGAAAATCGGTTCGATGACCTCTTGAGATAGACTACTCCAGCCGCAGATCTACCAATATCATTATGATGCCACTACTCCAATCCTCACCAAAGTGAGGACCATGGATATCAAGAAGATTCTGGTGGGTATAGACGGTTCGGAGAATTCAAAGCGCGCAGCGGTCGCCGCAGCTGACCTGGCAGAACTATTCCATGGGAGCGTTACACTCGTCTCTGTGGTCAAGCCAGACGAATATTCGTTGGCGATCGAGGACAAAGCGTTCATCGAGAACCTTAAGGAGTTCCACGAGGATCTGGTGGTAGTGGTCAAGGAAGATATCAAGAGACCAGGGATCGAGGTCGACACGAAGATCGAGCTAGGCACCCCGTGGAAGGAGCTGATACGATTGGCCGGCGAGGACCATTACGATCTGATCGTGGTCGGTTCCCGTGGGATTGGCCAGGTAGCAGAATTCCTGATCGGCAGCAATTCGACGAGGGTGGTCCAGCACGCCAATGTCCCGGTTCTGGTCGTTCCTTGAGATTACTTCGAACGCTGACGGCGTTTGCCTCGGCCCTTCTGGGATCGGTCGTCATCCTTCATCCTGACCCAGATCCCGAGCCCTTCTCTTTCTATCGAGAAACGACTGGGTAGTGCGGCAATCAGACCGACCAGACTGCTCTTGCCATAGGTCCTCGGGTCGAATGCCGGTTCGATGCGGTAAAGTGCCTCTCCCAGATTACCAAGGTTGACCCGTCCGTCGTCTCCCACTTTGTTGCGGAAGGCGTTCGTAAGCATGTCCAAGGCCTTTTCCGGGCTTAGGCCCTTCTTAGGCACGTGATGCTCCACTTCCTTCTTAGGCTCCTCGGTCGCCAGCTCAGGGCAGCGCTCGGATTCCAGCTCCTCCTCTGCTGGCAACAGGTTTTCCACGAATATGAACCGGTCGCATGCCTTTTGGAATGTCGGGTGGGTCCGCTCGTTACCCATGCCGATGACGAAAAGCCCTTCCTCGCGTATCTTCATGGCCAGATAAGTGAAGTCTGAGTCACTGGAGACAATGCAGAAACCCTTCACGACGTGCTTGTGCATGATGTCCATGGCGTCGATGACCAGACCGATGTCGGTGGCGTTCTTGCCTGACCGGTTGGGTATGACCATTGAAGGCGAAAGCGCGAACTCGTGGAGCTTTTTCTTCCAACATGCCATCTGCGGACCGCTCCAATCCCCATAGACGCGCCTGATTATCACTGAACCATATTTCGATGCCTCGTTCAGCATTTCACCGACCATGTCCGAGTTGGCGTTGTCCCCGTCTACCAGGAAGGCGATCGGGCCCTCGGCGATCTCTTTGTCCGCCATATTATCTCCAAAGGTGCATCGAGCTTCTTGTTTAACCAATGTGCGTATGCAATCTCTAGATGCACTCCCGATGAAGGGAATGGAAATATACTGGTCGCGAAGCTTTTCAAATTCATCGGTTCTATGACGCCTCGGCGATCATTCCGATTTCTTTTTCTTTAAGAGTTTCGCCAAACGGTCCATCGTCGCTTCCGATCCTTCCACCATGCCCGCCCTGTACATGCCGTCACGGTCGTCAACGCTCTGGAATACTGTGATATTCGTCATCTTGGTCTTGCCTTCGATCTCCTCGTACGTTATCGTTTCAAGGAGTACGTGGCCAGCCATTCCTTCCCATTCCCAGGTGTCGATGATCCGTTCAGGAGGCTTTATTTCATGGTAAAGCCCGTTGAAGGCGAATTCGTTCCCTTCGAGGTCGCGTTGAAGGAAACGCCATATACCGCCCTTTCTGACATCCATCCTGTCTACTGTTGTTGTGAACCTTTCCGGTCCCCAGAACTGCGGAACCAGTTTCGGATCGGTCGTAACTTTAAAGACCAGGTCGCTAGGGGCATCATGGACACGAATGATGATGGCAGCGTGCTTGCCCGGTTCCGCTAGCACGAGCGTCCTCATTTGGACGAATATCTCTTCGTGAATATCCTCGGCCAGCTTGCCGAAGGACTGGTTCCAGCCTGTCTCCGCGTCCTTGGCCACCTCGGGGGGCATGCCGGAATGCCTCAGGGTCATGGTGGTCTTGCCGGAATGTTCCTCGAAGGTGACGGACACCTGAAGTGCGATTGGGAATTCGCCCTCCATTCCGTAATATGATGCTGGGACGACATTTCCATTTTCGTCCGCGAAAGAATCCGTCATTACGATCCGCTCCGGTTCGACGACCTCGAGATATTTGCCCGTACTCCATATGTCCTTGCCTTCCGGTGACCTCATGCAGGCAAGGTATGAGCCACCTACGCGCAGATCGATTTCGGCTTCCGGGCATGAATAATCCTTAGGACCCCACCATCGCATGAAACGCTTAGGCTCAGTCCAGTCTTTCCAAACTAGCTCGCGGGGCGCATCGAAGACCCTGGTGATCGCAATGTCCTTGCTCGACTTGTGCTTGGCCATATGGCTCATTGACTGGCTGTTCATTTGCATGCTTCCTCGATCGAACGTCATTGTGAGATCTGTTCACCCGGATCACCGAGTGTAATAGGCTTTCGGAATAACGGACCCAAAGACGAACGACGAGAACCCTGTGAATAAGAATATTATCAGTGGCAAATCGTGTTTCCTACCGTCAAATGCGTCCTTATGGCGATATCTTTCGAACAGTTCCCAAGATCGGGAGAGTCCGTATGTTTACATCCAATCCTTTTATCTCTGCACTAATACCTTTAGATACCTGTTCGTGTTTGGAACGGCCGTGGACGTCATCAGGCCCAGGCTCGTAATCTCCCAATGCATTGGGCTCGCCCCTTGCCGATACGATGGCAAGATGGTTGAGTCTCCGCTCGTCAGCCGCATGAAGGGTAGGATTGATCTTTTACCAGTATGCCCGGAGACGGCCATCGGGCTTGGTATCCCGCGACAACCCATAAAGCTCATCTCTTTGAGGAACAAGGAGCAGAAATTGGTCCAACCCTCCACCGGTCTGGACCTGACAGAGAAAATGCAGCGTTATTGCGGCTCTTTCCTGATGGGATTGGACCATGTGGACGGGTTCTTGATGAAGTCCCGCTCACCCACCTGCGGGCTGAAGGACGCTTACCTCTATCTCGATGAGACCAGCGTATCCCCTTTGCCGAACAAAGGACCAGGGCTCATGGGCGAGGCCGTCCTTGCCCGATTCAGTGATTTGGCGGTGGAGGATGAGGTCCGACTGAACGACACCGGCATAGCCGAGCACTTCCTCACAAAGCTGTATACCTTCGCAAGATTCCGGGAGCTGGACCACGACATGAGCTCTCTCATGCAGTACCAGGCGGACAACAAACTGCTCCTCATGGCCTATGGTCAGAACAAGATGAGAGTATTGGGCAACATCGCCTCCAATCGGGACAAGCGAGAGGTCGATGACGTGTTCCACCAATACCAATACCTGCTCAGGTCCGTGCTAGGCAACCGGCCGAAGCGTGGAAGTGTAGCAAATATCCTAGTTCATGCCATGGGCTCCTACAAGGGTCAGCTCGATTCGGATGAGAAAAAGGGCTTCTTGGCGACGCTCAGGTCATACCGGGAGGAGGGCATGCCCCTGGTCGATTGCCTAGAAGTCATGCGCTCCTACAACACGCGCTTCGGGAACGAGTATCTCTCAAGGCAAACGTTCTTCGAACCCTTCCCGAAGGAAATACTAGTTACTTCACCGGCCCACGCTAGAGTATAATCGACCCCCGATGAACACCATTCCTGCGGCCGACCCGATCATGATAAGCAGGCCGAGCCCGGCCGGTGTTCGCAACCCAGCCTTGTATCATCAGCCCGCGCAAAGGTGAATGGAAGAAGACCTTTGTCCAGATCCTCTGCCCCGACCTGATCCTTGAGCTGCTTGGGATTGCCCAATGCCACAAGCTTGTTGAGGTGCACGATCCCCGATATGATCGCAGAGTTCGTCCGCCTCGTCCATGAGGTGTGTCAGAAAAACGTTCGTCCTGAATTCCTCGCGAAGATGGGGGATCATCTTCCAGACCGCGTGCCGCGCAAGCGGGTCCAGACCGACGTCGGTTCGTCTAGGAAGAGCACCTTGGGCCGATGCATCGTCGATTGCGCTACCTCCGACGTCTGATCGTGCCGCCAGAACATGTACATATAAGCTTATCGCCGAACTCGGTCAAGTCCATCATGTCAATGGCCTATTGGAACTCAGGCAAGTTCTGAGGGACTGTGAGCTCATGCTCTTCGATGAACCGGGAGATCGCTTCATCCTGATATGTGAGGATGCCGTTCAGCTGGTTCTTGGAGAAATACTCCCTTCCCTTGGCACTGTTCATGGACCGCGCGACCTCTTCTGTCGTCGGCGCTATCGGTCTTTTATCCAGTTCCCTCGGGACTGTCGCCACGGCAATGACGAAGTCGATGTCTTTAAGGAACTGCCCGGAACCTGCCTCCTTCGGCCAGCTGATACGGAGGTAACCGTTCGGGTCAAATCCGAAATGCTCATCATTACCGTCAGGCAACCTATCCGTCTTCTTCTTGACCAGTCTGGACCAAGCGATTTCTATCCGGTCCCGGTCCCTGAACTCCGGGTTGACCGCAATAGCCGTGGTCATCCAGTCGGTACGCAATTGTTGGCCCTCCATCCCTTCTGCCTTGGACATAGCGATACCGGCCGATTCGAGCTCGGATATCTTGGACAGCTTGACTTTGAAAGGAATCGCATAACCGACACCCATGGCACGGCCTTTCAGCTCATCCTCCGGGAAGAAGGTAGTGGTGCAGCATTTGCGCTTGGTCGAGTAGCGACCGTAGTGGATGGGCAGCGAGACCTTGATCCTGGCATTCATTTCGAGCCAGTTCTCTCTCCACATGCTCCGCCTTAGGTCCATGCCCTGGTAGTGGACCTCCCATAGCAGCGAACCTATCACCAGCGCGGCTCCCCTCATCATCATAACATGCCATGGACCATGGTTCCCTTACTTAGACCTGATGGTCGAAGGCATAGGCTATTTGTAGGACGGGCGCGCATAGGAGCGACCCGAAGAAGGCCTGGTTATCATGGTCAAAGAACTTTCTCCGGAACAGTGCCGCCGTGCTTGCCCTGAAATGAAGTTTGATTGCCGTACTACGAAGGACCTTATTCCTTCGAATAAAATAATTGGACAGGACCGTGCGGTGAAGGCCCTCCAGTTCGGTCTCAGGATCAGAAGCAAAGGCTTCAACATCTACATAGCTGGCATGCCCGGGACAGGAAGACGTTCCGCCGCTGTCGATTTCATCAAGGATCTGGCGAAGAACATGCCAGTCCCTCCGGATTGGGTCTACGTGTACAACTTCCATGAGCCGTCGAAACCGAATGCTCTCGCCCTGCCCGCGGGCAAGGGCAAAGAGTTCAAGGGAGACATCGAGAAGTTGGTCACTGCCATACCGACCGCTTTCAAGAACGCGTTCGAATCGGAAGAATATGCCAAGAAGCGCCAGACGACCATGAAGGCGATAGACGATGAACGCGAGGAGTTCACCAATGACATCAACCGCATGACGTCCGAGGCGGGATTCCAGATCCAGCAGACCCCTATCGGCATGATACTTGTACCCCTCGTTGACGACAAACCCCTTACGACCGAGGAGTTCAATCAGTTGTCGGCAGGGGTGAAGGAACGTTATCGGATCAAGCAAGAGGCCCTGCAGGCAAAGCTCCAGAAACCTTTCCTCCGGTTCCGCGAGCTCGAGGAGAAAGCTGAAAAGACCATTGAACAGTTGAATCGAGAGGTGGCAATGTATGTTCTGGGACCTATGCTTACCACCGTGAAGGACAAATATGGGAGCAACGAAGAGGTCATCGCTTACATCGACGATATCATGAAGGACATATTGGATAACCTGGCCAAGTTCCTTACGCCCGCCAACAAGGACCAACTCCCCTTCTTCATAGAAGCGCCTGACCCTATGGCAAACTACAAGGTCAATCTCATCGTGGACAACTCCGAGCTCCAAGGGGCGCCTGTGGAAATCGAGATCAACCCATCCTATTACAAACTATTCGGGGCGATCGAAAAGGAGGCCAGGTTCGGGGCGCTGGTCACTAGTTATACCATGATAAGGAGCGGGCTGCTCCACCAAGCGAACGGCGGTTTCATCGTGGTCCCTGTTGAAGGTCTTTTCACCGATCCATCGATCTGGATATCGCTCAAGCAGACAATTATGAGCGAACAGCTGGAGATCGAGGAGAAAGAGGCTCGGCTGGGTTTCATTGCAACCAAGTCATTGATGCCCGAGGCCATTCCGTTCAACGCAAAAATCATCATCATTGGTGACCCGCAGGTCTATGACATCCTCTATAACGCAGACAAGGACTTCAAAGAACTGTTCAAGATCAAGGCGGACTTCGATGTTACGATGGAGCGCAACGATGAGAACATAAAGGAGTATGTTACCCAGATATGCTCCCTTTGCGCCAAAGAGAAGCTCCTGCCGGTGGACAGCTCCGGTCTGGCGGCGATAATCGAGTTCTCATCGCGACTGGCGCAGGACCAGAACAAATTGAGCACGCAGTTCGCGGTCATCGCGGACACGGTACGGGAGGCCGATTTCTATGCCCACGAGGCAAATTCCGACCTGATAACCAAGGAGCACGTGCTACGTCAACTGGAAGAAAAACTATACCGTTCGAACATGATCCAGGACAAACTTGGAGAGTTCATCGCCAAGGGCATCATCCTCATCGACACGGAGGAGAAAGCGGTGGGGCAGGTCAATGGACTTGCCGTATTGGCGACCGGCGACTTTGCGTTCGGTAACCCTTCGAGGATCACCGCTTCGATAGCAGTCGGCCGTGAAGGCATCATGGACATCGAAAGACAATCGGACATGTCCGGACCGTCCCATACCAAAGGAGTGCTCATCCTTTCCGGTTACTTGAACGACACCTATGCCAGAGAAAGACCGCTCTCGCTCTCGGCAAGATTGGTCTTCGAACAGAACTATGGGGGAGTGGACGGCGATTCCGCATCTTCCACTGAGCTCTATAGCCTTCTTTCAGCTTTGGCCGATGTACCTGTCAAGCAATACATCGCCGTCACCGGAAGTGTCAACCAAAAGGGCGAGGTGCAAGCAATCGGCGGCGTCAATGAGAAGATCGAAGGGTTCTATGAGGTCTGCAAGGCCAGGGGCCTGACCGGAAAACAGGGCTGCATGATTCCGAACTCCAATGTCCAGCACCTGATGCTGAAGGAAGAGGTCATTACGGCAATCAAGGCAAAGAAGTTCCACATATGGCCAGTTAATACCATTAGTGAAGGGATCGAGGTTCTGACCGATGTTCCGGCAGGTAAACGGAATGCCGACGGAACGTTCAAGGAAGGCACCATCAACAACCTTGTGCAGAAACGTCTGGACGAGATGGCGGAACGGAGAAAGGAGTACCAGATCTGAGATGGATCCTGTGTTTGACCGGAGACCGGTTCCTCTCATCTGAGTTACTGGAGAGTCTGACAACAAAGAGAGTCATGACAAAATACTTGTCATGGATAAGGGGCTGGAACGTTGGCTGGGCAGTCTCGTGAACGAATGATCACCAGGATCGATAGACCACATCCGAACGGTCGAGCAAGGAACACACACGCCTCAGTTCAAAATGTGGGTTGACCGCGATGACCGCCCTGACCATTTCGTCCAGCCCCTGGAAACCATGATGCTCTAAGAAGAGGGCTGTCGTCAGTATTGCCAGGTCCCCTTCTTCATAGAATCCGTAAGATCGGATGGATCGGTTGACCTCCTCCTTGAGTTTGAGTGGAACATAAAATGGTATCCCTCCCCTCGCACTGATGCTGCTTCTTCCGTTCTCCTTCGACACCGTCAACATCCCCAGTTCCGCCGCATGGCTCAATACGCTTTCCACCCGGTCTGAGTAAGGTCCATTGATGAACAGATCAAAGGAAGCGTCGATATGCCCATCCTTGGAAAGTATAAAGAATAGTTTCTGCAGCAAACTTCTCCCTACCGAACGGGCCGGGAATGCGCGCTCGATCTCGCTGACAACATACGTAACCAGCGCTGCTTCCCGGTCATCTGTGTCCAAGCCGTTACACTCCTTGACAATGGTCCTTACACATGCTTCGATGGTGCCTCAATGCCGCCGCATCGTTATCCCCATTGCCATGAGAGGGGGATGAAAGTGAATACCGATCAACGGAGCACAACACCGACCTGGGTCGCCCGAGATCTCGGACTTGGTATCCCGAAAGTAGCTGAAAAGACAAAAATTGGTATTATCCTACGGCATACGGGGACCGGTGAGTTCATGAGATTCTCGGAGGCAAGGCAGGGGCGCGTGTTCGTGCTCAGATTGGAGGACGGGGAGATTATCAATGAGACCGTCGAGAAGTTTGCCATTGAGAAGGGTATTAAAGCCGCAGCCGTCATCGTTTTGGGGGGAGTGGACCGGGGCAGTCGTCTGGTGGTCGGCCCTGAAGATGGACGTTCAGAGAAGATCACCCCGATGGGGACTGTCCTCGGTGATGTCCACGAGATGACTGGCACGGGGACCATATTCCGAAATGAAGAAGGCACCCCAAGATTACACATGCACATGTCCACCGGTCGTAATGAAAAATCCATCACTGGATGTACGCGTAATGGCGTTAGGGTTTGGCTCATTGCGGAGATAATCATTTTCGAACTGCTTGATTCGAGTGCGACGCGCCGGCTCGACGAAGCGACTGGGTTCGAGCTGCTAGAGCCCTGAGCAGGAACGATTATTAGGCAGCAGACCAAATCCTACTTCCTTAGGTATTGCAATTGGGCCTTGAGCAGTGGTATGCAACCCAGTTCATCAAAGGTCTCACCAAGGAGGAGAAGCTGTCGATGGTGAGGATGATAACCTATGAGTTTATGGTGAGCATGAGCCCGCAGGATTGCAGGGGATGCTGAGGATCGTTTTGCCTGATATCGTGGACAAGCTGATGTCCGGTATGACATCGGGAGACCGAAAGGAGCTTGCCGATGCGATAATGCCAATGATCGCGCAGATGGGTTTGGCGCATGGGGCAAACCACGATAAGAAGGAGATCAAGAACCGCTCAGAAGACAAGAGAGTCGTCAAATGAAGTGATGAGCGGAATAATCTCTTCTTCTCTTTTCAAGGCAAGTTGATATCCCAAAGCTTCAACGGTGATATAACACAAACCGAACCCGGGCTTATTGGGAGTTTGCGGTCTGTGCTTCAACCGCTTCGATCATCAGAGATATCTGTTGCTTGATCTTGGTCTCTTCCTCCATGCCATTGGCCATAATGAGTGCCCTCTGGAGGAAGGCCTTCTCAACGAAATGCTCGTTCGATTCGTGGGCCAGGTCGGCTATGAGCATCAATTCTTCCAGGAGATCAGAAGCGTCTCCCTTCCATTTCTCGGCGATCGACAGGGACTTTTCGAACGCCCAATGCGCATCCTCTTTCCTGCGCAATAGCGCATAGGAGGATCCAAGATATGCGCAGACAACAGATT
Organism: uncultured Methanomassiliicoccales archaeon; assembly: GCA_963755265.1. GTDB lineage: Archaea > Thermoplasmatota > Thermoplasmata > Methanomassiliicoccales > UBA472 > DASXVU01. The sequence goes on from CAVWKV010000047.1 coordinate 20,112, forward strand.
CTTTTGTCTCATCTCCTTCGTTTCGAGCCGATTCGAGGGAATATTGGAACGCTTCCGCCGCCTTACGTGGCTTGTCGTTTGCCAGGTAGAGAATGCCAGAGGTGAGTTCCATCTGATCGACGTACTGGTTTTCCATGGGCATGTTCTTGATACTCTCGAGGCATAGTTCAAGGGCAAATTGCGGTCTTCCGTCCCGGACGTGGGCCTCGATGGCCTTCAGGACCTTTTCCGGTGCCTGGATTCTATCCCGGTGATAGTCGCCCAACATAAGAACCGAGCGCGAGGCGTAGGCTGGGCCGAGCTGCAGTTTGTATTCCTGGTCCATCAGTTCATGGCGGACGTCATGGTCCAGTTCCCTGAACAACCTGAGGCCCATGGCCTGCATCAGCAGGAAATGAATCGTTTCAGGGACCATGACCCGGTCCTGAACGGCGAACAATACCCATGAGGTCCGGTCATCGGGCAGACCAAACTTGGCTGTCACTTCCGATGCCTTTCTGTCGAGCACCTTCTGAAAATCGGAAAGAGATTCTAAGGCCGTCGGATCAACGCCCCTGAGACGCAACCCATGATCCACCAATTCCTGCATCAACGCGATGAATTGTCCTTCCGTGTCCACGTCTTTGGAGACCGCCGACCACCGCACGCATGTCAATGCCGCATCGAGATCCTCCAATTCCACAACGTCTGATTCGATGTCATCTAAATGGATGGGACAGCTCTTCTTGGTCTCGAACTTGATATCATCTAATTTTATGAAAACCTCTGGATAGATCTCGCCCAACCTTCCTCTTTCATCATCATCGAAATGGCTCCCAGGGAACATCAGGTCTGTGAGCACCTCGACGGCGAGGGACCCTAGATCCTCAATGAACCACGGCATTGCCTTCAGCCGCTTGATCACTTCCCGGAAAAGGCCCAGATCGGACGACATCGAGACTAATAGGTCGTCCTCGGCCACCGCAATGGCAAGGAAATCCCTTCGCCCCCAGGTAGGAAGTTCGGCGAACCGTGGAGATGCCCGTTGTACGAACTTTTCGTGAAGGTCGCTCCAATACCGCATGAAATCGAAATATCGAGTGAACTCAACGAATGGAAAGTCCGCTGAAACGCCCCCTTTGGTGTTCACTTCGTTCATCAAACCGCTCATCCATTGAAGGTGAGCATCTACAATTTATACTTGGAGTCTCAGGGACGGCCACTTGAAAAACGCGACAACGAATGTTCTTAACCATGTCGCCCCATTTCTCGATCATGCGGCTGGTATGTTGGAATGTGAACGGGATCAGGGCCGCCTACCGAAAGGGGCTGCTTGATTGGGTCCGCAGGGATTCGCCAGACATCCTTTGTCTGCAGGAGACGAAGGCCAGTTGCGATCAGCTGCCTAAGGACCTGATCAGGATTCCAGGATACGAATCATACTTCACATCGGCCGAGGGGCGTTCCGGTTACAGCGGCGTGGCCCTTTATTCCAAGGTCCATCCGATAAAGGTTGATTGCGGCATCGGGATCGAACGGTTCGATAACGAAGGCCGGACCATGATCGCGCAATACCCCGATTTCGTCCTATGTAACATCTATTTCCCAAATGGAAAGGCCTCAGCAGAACGCCTGAGCTATAAGATGGACTATTATGAGGAGTTCCTCCGATATGTGAACGATCTACGTTCCTCGGGCAGATCTGTGGTCATATGCGGAGACATCAACACTGCCCACCATGAGATCGATATCGCCCGGCCTAAGGATAATGTGAAGCGATCCGGTTTCTTGCCAGAGGAAAGGGCCTGGATGGATCGGTTGGTCGCCAGCGGGTTTGTGGACACCTTTAGGGAACAGCATCCAGACGATGTCAGGTGGTCCTGGTGGGATCAAAAAACACGCGCCAGGGAAAGGAACGTTGGCTGGCGCATCGATTACTTCTTCGTGAGCCGCGACCTCATGCCACGGATATCAGATTCTTTCATTGAGGATGAAGTGATGGGTTCCGACCATTGCCCAGTGGGCATAGAGATACGCTGACTGGACCTCCTCGAAGGAGATGAGGCCAAATAAGGCACAAGCCGACCATCGTGCGAGATCCGTCGACCTGCCGGAGGATTGGTGTCCACCATTATCCGTTGTCAATGACTCCAACATTCTAGCAATGAATGATACCCTAGGATAACTGATGAGAACCTCCATTGGTTAATAACGGAGGAAAGACGGTATCGGTTTAGAGGTGTTTGTTACGACAGGATCGAAGTCGGTTGCTCTCGTCGGATGCGAAGGCTATGGCAGGGAACGTGCGTTCGAGGCTGTTAAGAGCTCGATCGACCTACTCGGGGGCTTAGATCGCTATGTGAAATCTGGTCAGCGGATTCTTCTTAAACCGAACATCCTCTCGCCTTCCACCCCAGACAAATGCATCGCCACTCATCCAGACATAGTCTACGCTGTTGCAAAGCTATTGGTCGATCACGGTTGTAAGGTCGTTATCGCAGAGAGCCCCGGAGCGGGGACGATCTACAGTGCGGCGAATCTGAGGAAAGCGTACGAATTAGTCGGTTACGCCGAAGTGGCAAAAGACCTGGGGATAGAATTGAACGAGCATGTTGGGACGCGGGATGTCGCCAATCCAGATGGGGTGTTGATGAAGCGGTTAAAGCTCATCGAACCAGTCTTTAATGTCGATGCGGTGGTCATCGTTTCCAAGATGAAGACACATCTTTTCACCTATATGACCGGGGCGGCAAAGAACGTATTCGGATTAGTGCCTGGGTTGGAAAAGGCCACCTTCCATGCCCGATTGCAGCGTTCAGAGGAGTTCGGCCGGATGATCGTAGACGTGAACCAGTTCGTGATGCCGTGCCTGGAGATCATGGACGCTGTGGATGCCATGGAGGGCGACGGCCCCCAGTCTGGAACACCTCGCCACGTCGGCGCTATCCTGGCCAGCGGCTCTTATACCGCCCTGGACGTTGTGGCTTCGAGGATCATGTCCATCGACCCGAAGGAGATCTGCACTATAAGGGCTGCTATCGAACGAGGCCTTATCGCTGAAGATCTTTCGGACGTGGAGGTGCTCGGCGGCGAGTTGGAGAAATTCATTGTTCAGGATTACAAGAAGCCGTCCACTTTTATTGGTAAGAAGAAAGGAAGAGGCAAGATGGAGAAGGCCGTAATGGGCCTGATCAAAGTTTACGCGCTGAAGCCCAGCGTTGTTCGTTCGATGTGCATTGGATGCGGGAAATGCTATCGCGGTTGTCCGATGAAGGCCATCACCATGAAGAACGGGAAAGCTAAGGTCAACCAGCGTAAATGCATACGTTGCTATTCATGCCATGAATTCTGCGACAATCACGCGATACTGCTCAAAAGAAGCTTGAGGGGCAAAGCGATGGCCGTCTTGGTGGAACGGAAAAAGTGAAAGGTGATTGCCCTTTGGCCGACCAAACATTGACGAGGAAGCTTCATGAAAGGATGCCACTTCCAGGATATCCCAAAAAAGAAGAGCGTGTGTCTTAGGACATTATGCCAGCCAGGGGAAACTAGGCCCCATTATAGAACCTGCGACGAACAGCGAGAGGAGAGATGCCATTACCGAGAATGGGACATCGACGTCCGAATGCGGGTTGTAAGGCAGCGCTCAGAATTGACGGACATTTGCCCCGGATGTGGAAAAAGGAATGATGACCTGGCAGAACTGTTCACCTGCATATGCCGTCACCGTATGGAGGAAGCGTTCAACAGATCATTTGCATACTTGGTGGAGGGCAGTGGGGAAGATCTGTTCGAAGGTGCGCCGGTGATGATCCGGACGAGCATGTGGAGAAAGCTCAGGACCGCCGTAATCGAACGCGATGGCGGTGTTTGCCAGGACTGCGGCAGGGCGTTAGGGCACCTCCCGAGTTGGTACACCGAAGTTCATCACATCATTCCCCGTGTGAATGGCGGCGGCGATCACCCATCGAACCTGAAGACCCTGTGCGTCGAATGCCACCGGAGGTACACCAACGAGATGCTCCTGTCCCACTTTGAGCGCACTGACGAGGCACATCAGGTGGCCAAGCTTTTCAAGTGACGAAAGATTCTAGCTTCCGGGCTTTGGCCGTTCACCGAATGCCCTAAGGCCATTGCTAACGGCCTCCAGGGCCTTGGGGTTGAAAATATTGCCGAACACAACGTGGCGGGCGGTCTTGTTGTGTGCCAGCAGCGAAAGCAGTTCTTTAACCCCAGACATGTTCTTCCACGCGTTCAGGTATGCATCATATCCTTGTTGGACCAACGCCTCCAGCTTGTCCCGGTCCTTTTCCTTGACATATTCGTAGACGCGATGGTTACGCTTCCAGTCATCTGGTCCGATGGAGCCGTCGACCTCCATCTGTTGCCATAGCGGTGTGCCTACCAAGTAGTCCAGTATGTTGATCTCGACGGCATGGGGCCTGAGACCGGTAATGAGATCGATGGTCTTCTTAATCTCGTCATCGGACTCCACTGGCGCACCGAGGATGAATGATGTTACGACAATCATATCCGCCTCCTTCGCGTTCTCTACGGCTGATACGATTTGGGCTGGTCTAATCTTTTTATTGTAGTATTCGAGCACGGCCTCCGAAGCTGACTCGGCACCAAAGTACATGACATCAAATCCTGCCTTTTTCATGCTCTTTAACATGCTCAGGGAGGCGTTGTTCACTCTTCCCTCGCAATAAAATTGCATCTTGATGCCGCGTTCCCGGATCAGGGCGCAAATCTTCTCCACCCGCTCCTCCCGGTGCGTGAAATTGTCGTCCACTAGGACGACGCTCTTGTAGCCTTCGTCGTACAACGTCTGCATCTCATCGACGACATTCTCGGCACTTCGGTAGCGCCATTTCCTAAGGGAGAATGCAGCACATGAACAGTATGAACAGTTGAACGGACACCCACGGGACGTTGAAATGGTGGTGAACTTTCCGAAGGTCAAGGGAATGCCTTGCATTGTGTATCCGTACTCGACCCCGCCGAGCAAATGTCTATCTGGCATCGGGAGACCGTCTAGGTCCTGTACGATGGCGATCTGGTTCGAAACGTGTTTCCCTTCATCCAGGAAGCTGATTCCCGCTACTTGGTAAGGCTTTTTACCTGCCTCGATACAATCGAGCAGTTCCACCATGGCTTCCTCAGCCTCGCCCTTAATGATATAATCGATGAACGGGTATCCACGCAGGATCTGCTCCGCCGCGAAGGTGGCATGATAGCCCCCCAGGAGTATGACCGTATCCGGGAGCCGCTCAGATATCTTTCGTATCGTTTCAATGGCTTGGAGAAACGTATGTGTCGAACAGTTCATTCCGAACACGTCTGGTTGCTCCTTGACGGCGATTTCGACCAACTGATCGCCATCAAGGTTCATACAGAAGGCGTCTACAACCTTGATATCATCTTTCCTGTGCTTTTTCAGATTAGCCGCGATGTAAAGTAGACCAAGTGGAGGCCATAGCTCTGTGCTCTTTGCCGGAGGCGTGGTCATCATTATTTTCATGTCAATCCAATCCCCATTCTCTGTCAGCTAAAACGAACCGAACAAATAGAGAGCTTCCCAAGCTAAATCCTTTCCCCTCCCACTTGTGAGCCAGCATAAATTAATATTGACACAGGACAAAATACCGGTATGCAAGGTCTGGGGTTGATAATACGGAAGGCGGGACAAGAAGACTATGATGATATCATATCGCTCTGGACCTCTGCCGGCCTGCATCATCAACCCGCTGGCAGGGACTCAAGATCAAACTTGGAGAGGGAGATGTCCGACCCAGAGGTGGAGGTACTTGTGGCCATCCTAGGTAATCGGATGATCGGAACGGTCATAGGTACCAATGACGGCCGGAAAGGATGGGTAAACCGCCTTGCAGTGGACCCAGAATACCGCGGAGAAGGAGTGGCAACGGCGTTGGTCAAGAATGTCGAGGACTGTTTCAAGGCTCGTTCCCTGAAGATATTCAGTTGTCTGGTAAACGCCGAAAACGAACCCTCCCGATCACTGTTCGAGCGGATGGGATATGACCGGCACCCAGAGGTCATATATTATTCCAAGAAGATCGAACCGGACATTTGAATTGTTTATGTTATCAAAATGGAAATGTTGGGAAACAGTATTCAGTAATGATGAATCGTGCGCGGAGATTGACCAACCCCCACGGAGTGGTCCATCAATGTCTCGGCTGTTGACGACGAGATAGCCCTTCTAGAGATGGCTAGAAGAGTTGTTGGAATAGGTAAAAGCTATATCAAAGATATTTCCGTTATCAATCAGGAGAGGGCCGACAAATAATGAATGTCATTCTGGCCATTGATGCTCAATCGTTTTCCAGCAAGACAGCAAAATATGCCATCGAGTACGCTAAGCGAATGGGAGGAGATCTGGTCATCTTGTCCGTCCTTAGCCGCAAGGATATGGAGGAAAACCCTCGCCTGGTCAAGTTCACCCAGATCGTGATGTCCCGCATTAAGACCGAAGCGGGGGATGAGGATGTGGAGGCGAAGACCCTCCTTGGGAAGGGGCAACCCGTCGAGATCATACTAATCGAAGCGGACAGATTACAAGCGAATGCCATCATCCTCGGCCCTTCGAATAAGACCGGCCTGGACAAGTTCATAATCGGGAGCGTGTCAGAAGGATTGATCAAGGGGGCTAAATGCCCCGTTATCATCGCCAAATGAACGGCTCATTAGTCATCGAAAATGTGCATCATCTCGGACGAAGAAGGCATACTGGAGGGCCTCTTGACCGACCTATCAGCCAAAGTGTAATTCGAAAAGTTATATCCACGGGCATGGCAATGGCTCCCTGCAGGAAGGTTGTCGACTACGAACATCCTATTGGCGACGGACGGGAAGGAACACTCGGCCAAGGCCGTCAGGTACGCTTTCGACCATGCGAAGGATCATAAAGCAACGCTCTTCGTTGTTTTCGTTGTAAGCCCCAAGACAGACGAGGACAAGGAACGGCTCATCAAACAGGGCCTGGACGAACTCGATCGCCTCAAGAGCATGGCGTCCAATGAAGGCATCGAGATGAAGACCATGCTCGAGGCCGGATCGCCATATGATACGATCCTCAAGGTCTCGGACCGAGTGAGCGCTAACGAGATAGTTGTTGGAACATCGGGGAAAACGGTCATCGACCGTGTGCTCATAGGCAGTGTGTCCGAGTACATTGTGCGAAATGCCAAATGCACCGTCATTGTAGTCAGATGAGCATTCCGCAAATCATTTTCGTGATGGATTGGAGATAGGGTCACCGACCTTCTTCATTTTCGTTTCCATCAGGTCCAACGCCACCATGATGCCCTGGATGATCGCCTGCGGCCGCGGTGGACACCCGGGGATGAAGACATCAACTGGGACAAACGAACTTACCCCGTGCGAACACGCATAGGTGTCGGCGAAGAGCCCGCCGCTTATGGCGCACACACCCATCGCCACAACGATCTTCGGGGAAGGCGTGGCATTGTATGTCTGGAGAAGCGCATGCTCCATGTTTCGCGTCACCGGACCGGTGACCAGCAACATGTCAGCGAAGCGAGGGGACGCCACGATATGCAGCCCGAACCGCTCGATATCGTAGATCGCATTGGTGAGAGCGTTTACCTCGACCTCACAGGCATTGCACGAACCGGTATCCACCTCCCTTATGGACAGCGAGCGGCCCAGCAATCGCTTGATCTTATCGTCCATCTGACGTCCCATGACCTCCACATCTCGATCACTGTGTTCTTCGGTCAATCCGGTACACCACCTTCAGTTCCTCGGCGTCCTTTGAGGCTAGCTCAAACTTCTTGGACATCTTTATGGCGTGTTCCGGGCAATGCCGGGCACACTCCCCGCAGAATATGCACCTCCCAATGTCTATAGTGATTGTGCTGTATCCTTCATCGATCGCCCCAGTAGGGCATATCTCGACGCAGGTCTTATCCATACGGCAGGCATGGACGTCGACCTCTGGCATACCCAGGTGGCCTTCGTACGGTTCGTAGGGCTGGTTCGGATAATCGACGGTCACCACGCCATTCTTCTTTACTCCGTTGGTATACCATTTGAACACATTTTCACCTCACAGGTCGTTCCCAGCATAGGAGAGGCTGAGGCTCTTGTTCACCAACGGGAAGTCTGGCACAATATTCCCCAGAACCGCGAACTCGATCGCCAGCCAGTTGCTGAACGAAGGGTCTCGCACCTTGTGACGGTACGGAACCCCTTGACCGGCCATGATCCAGTGCATCGCCTCGCCCCGGGGTGACTCCACCAGGCCCATGCCCACTTTCATCTCTGGCACGTCGCCGATCTTCCCAGCGATCTCGGAGCCTTTCATTGAGTCCAGTGCCTGTTCTATGATGCTTATCGATTCGTAGATCTCCTCGATCCTAACCTTCGTTCGGGCTAATATGTCCCCTTCCCGATAGACCGGCACGGTGAAGCTCATCCGCTTGTAAGCGGCGTAGGGGTGGTCTCGCCTGACGTCCCGCTCGACACCGCTACCGCGTGCAGCAGGCCCGACCAGGTCCATGTTCTTGGCAATATCGTACGATATGGTCCCGGTCACCTCGATCCGGTCCATCAAAGAAGGCATGTTCGTGATCATCGATGCCCATTCAGTGAGTTCCAGCTTCGTCTTGACCAGCATGGAGTTGATCCTGATCGCCTGTTCCTTGCTGATGTCCTTCCGGACACCGCCCAGGGTATTGACCGAACGCAGGAATCGGCTTCCGGTCAGCCAATCGTTGATGTCCATCATTCGTTCCTTCAGGATGTAGGCCTGCTGCGCCCCAACGTTGAACGCAGTGTCCAAGGCTATTCCTCCTAGGTCGCCGATGTGATTGTAGATGCGCTCCAGCTCCAGCATCACGGTCCTGATGTTCTCCGCTCTCTCCGGCACCTGGAAATCGGCGATCGATTCGATCGCTTGACAATAAGCCGTGGAATGGGCAAAGCCGTTGTCGCCGGAGATCCGTTCGGCCAGGAACACACCACGGTGGTATGGGGTTGATTCGGATAATTTCTCCACGCCCCGGTGCACGTACCCCATCCTTATCTCAAGATTGATTATCGGTTCGCCAGCCACGCTGAAACGGAAATGGCCCGGTTCGATCACCCCGGCATGAACCGGACCAACCGGGATAACGAACACGCCCTCTCCCTCGGTCGGACGGAACGGATAATCGGTCTTGATCCGTTCTACCTTGGACTCGATGTCGAAGTCCTTGCGAAGAGGATAGTAACCCAGAGGCCAGTCATCCCATAGTACCAACGGCCGAGGGTCCGGATGCCCTACTGCAGTTATTCCGAACATGTCCATGATCTCGCGCTCGTACCAGTAAGCCGCGAAGATCTCCGAGGTCAGTGTGCGGTAGGATGGCAGTGAGTCGTCGATCTTAGTGGCCAGTGTCAAGAACAGGTCCTTGCGGGGCAGCGAGAAGATGGTGTACAGTAAGAAACTAGAGGTGCGCTCCCTCTCGTCAGTGGCGTGCTGGGATATGAGCGTCACATGGTAGCGCCGGTTAAGGTGGGCCACCATGTCAGGAAGGGTGTCCTTGTTGACGTCGATGCGAAGGTTACGGCCCTCGAAAGAGGTCGAAAGAACGCCGATGGCGATGTTTGGCGGCAGGTCCTCGACGATCTCGTTCAGATACTCCTCGCTCATGGGAACGCCCCGAACAATGAAGCGATTTTGACCAGGAGGTCATGCAATTGGGTCGGTATCACGACTCCCATCACCAGTATCACGACTAACAGTATCCCCATGGGCAGGAAGCGGGAATGTTCTAACTCGCCTTTGGGCACACCTTCTGTCGGCTCACCGAACATCATCTTGCTGACATGGTACATGAACGCGGCGAATATCACCGCAAGCAGGAAGATATAGATTCCCACTGCGAGATAGTTAGCCGCGGAAAGACCTCCGGTGAGTATCGTCACCTCGGAGAGGAAGATGCTGAACGGCGGGGAACCGGTGATAGCCATTGCACCGGCTATGAACAGGACAGCGGTTATCGGCATCAGCGACGATACGCCCCTGATCTGGGAGATCTCCCTAGTCTTGAACTTCTGCAACAGGTTTCCGGCGCCAAAGAACATCAGGCACTTGGTCAGAGCGTGGTTCAGCATTTGGAGCAGCGCTCCGAACACCCCCAGGAACCCGCCTATGCCGAACCCGAAAGCGATGATCCCCATGTGCTCGATTGACGAATAGGCAAGAAGCCTCTTGAAGTCCCTGGCAACTATAATGAAGGCAGCCGCCACGGCCATCGAAACCAGGCCGAATATCAGAAGCAGCGTGGACGAGAATCCCGGAACTGTCACAGAGACGATCATGTGGTACCGAAGGATGCCGTACATCGCGCAATTCAGGAGCACTCCGGAAAGGAGGGCGCTTACTGGCGTGGGGGCTTGGGAATGGGCGTCTGGTAACCAAGTGTGCATCGGCGCCAGGCCGACCTTCGTCCCGTACCCTACCATGATCAGGATGAATGATATCTTAAGGAGCGTCGGGTCCAGATGTGCGGCCGACGCCATTAGAGTGGTCCAATTCAAGGCATCCGAGGACTCTCCCAGCAACGATATGGACGAGGCGTAGGCGAGGATGGTGCCGAACAACGCCAGGGTAATGCCCACTGAGCAAATGATAAGGTATTTCCAGGCAGCCTCTACCGCCGTGTCGTTCTCGTTGAACCCGACCAAGAAAGCAGACACAAGAGTGGTCGCTTCGATCGCTACCCACATTATCCCCAGGTTGTTGCTGATGACCACCATCAGCATCGTGAACATGAAGATGTGGAACAGGACATAGTAGTACTTGGCCCGGTCCACCGTAAGCTCCTTCTCCTTGACCTCATGGCCTATGTACGGTATCGAATAGATAGCCGCCATCAGCCCGATGAAGGTGATGATGAACAGCATGTATGCGCTCAGCGAGTCCATGTACCATATGCTGTACTGGATGTTGCCGTTGGTGATCACGTCGTAGACCAAGTAGCAAGCGACGGCAAAGAGAGCTAATATTCCGGCTGTGGATATGAACTCCATCTGACGGCGGGTCCTGGTAAAGAAGACCAGGAATGCTGTCACCAGGGGTATGGCGATCATCACTTCGAGCATCATCAGTCCCTCAGCCTCCTCATTAGGGTAGTATCAACAGTCTCGAAAGTGTGGTTGATCTTGAATGCGAAGACCCCCATTATGATGGTCGCGACCAACACGTCGAAGAAGATGCCGATCTCGACTATCATCGGCATTCCATAGGTAAGCGATATCGCGGCCAGGAACAAGCCGTTCTCCATCATCAGTAGCCCGACGATCTCTGTCATGGCCTTGCGGCGGGCGATGATGACGAAGAAACCGATCAACACCACCGCCAAGGATATCGCAAGACAGTTCTTTGTGATCGAATTGCCCTCGGCGATGATGGGCGAAGCGATGTAGTACGCAATGAAAGTGAGAGCCCCGCATATGAGGAGAGACCCCGGAATGCTCACCAGTGGCTCGACCTCCTTCTTGACCTTGATTCGGTCAACGGTATAGTTCAGGAACCGTGGGATGATGATGACCTTCACCACTATAGTCAGCAAAGCGACGACATAGATACTGTCAGCCTTCGTGTAATATGCCACAGCCGCCGCCAGCAGACCAAGCGCCAGGGACCCGAGCGTGAACGCCCGGATGATCTGTCCCATTCGGACCCCCGCCACTAGCACGAACGCAAAAAGCAGGATCAGGGCCGCCAGCCCGTTTATCACATCGGTCAGGAGTATGTCGCTCATCTTGTACGCCTCATAAGATGTAGAATGACATCACCGCCATCACGGCCAGGATGAAAGATACGGTCAACAGGTTGGGCAAACGGAACAGTCTCAGTTTCGATATCGATGACTCGATCACAGCTATGACCAGTGCCAAGAACAACACCTTGACCAGGATAGTGACAAGACCCGCTCCGATGCTGATGGCCGACAGGTCGTTTGCGATCCCCCAGGGAAAGAAGACGTTGGACAGGATCGTAAAGTACAGGACCAAACGGGTCATGCTGGACAGTTCCATCAACCCCAATTTCTTGCCGGAGTACTCCAGGATCATCCCTTCGTGGATCATAGTGAGCTCCAGGTGAGTGGTCGGGTTATCGACCGGCACTCGGGCGTTCTCGGCGATGGTAGAAATCAGGAAGGCTGCGGATGCCAGGAACAGTGCCGGCCGTACCAGGTTTATCCCGGAAATGGAAAGGACGCTGGCAATCGAGCCTAGGCTTGTGGTACCAGTGATGAGGCCCATTGCGAAGATCGAGAGCAACATGGTCGGCTCGACTATCGATGAGACCATCATCTCCCGGCTAGAGCCCATTCCACCGAATGCGCTACCGGCGTCCAATGCCGCCAACGCCGTGAAGAAGCGCACCGTGCCCAGAAGATATACCACCACGATGAGGTCTCCGACAAAGCCAAGAGTCCTGGTGACGAACACTGGGACCAGGAGAGCTGCGATCAGCACCGCAGCCATGGAAACGTATGGGGTGATCGAGAATATCCAGGATGTATCCCTGGAAATGACCGAGTCTTTGTGGAAGTATTTAGCTATGTCCCGGTAGGGCTGGAAGATGCTGGCACCACGCCTTTGCTGCATGTATGCCTTGATCTTTCTGATGATGCCCGTGACCATTGGAGCTATCGCAAGCAGGAACGAGGCCTGCAGGATGCTCAGCACGATATCGACATAGATCTGGTCCATCACATCACCTGAATATAATGAGCAAGAACACCAGCGTGATGAAGATATATGCCAGATAGGCTTGGATGCTGCCCGCCTGGATCTTGCTTATCCAGCGCGCCGCCGCTACCATGCTGGTTGCGATTGGCTGGTACAGGTATTTCTCGAACACTGGCACGACCACGAATGCATAGGATACTTTCTTTTTCACATAAGGGGAGGATGTCAATTCGGTCTTGACCTCTGGTTTAGGCCGATAGACGTAGCTGAAAACCCTAACTAATGGATTTGAGTATGCTGTACCGGTGTACTGGTTTCTGGCACTGAGGGGTGTCCCGCAATCCCAGGTATCGCCGACCACGGTCTTGCGCTTGCCGCCATACCATTTCGAAATGAGGATGACGAGAGGGACCATGATGGCGATGAGTATGACCAATGCGAAAGGCGACATGGTCGAGAACTGATCGTTAGTGGGGCTTATGACGAAACCGTTCACGATGGAAGAGGCTGCCGAAGCTCCCACCAGCGGTGCGGTCACTTGGTCCACGTAGGGGATTATTGCGAAGGATAGGACGCCGGTGACAATGCAAAGCATGGCCGCTATCCCAGAACCAACCAACATGGTCCTAGGGACCTCTTTGGCTTGCTCGGCATGTTCGCTGCGTGGCTTGGCCAAGAACACGATGCCGAAGAGTCTTACGAAACAGACTGCCGCTATGGCACCGGTCAGCGCCAATATCGCGATGACCACCGGGAGCAGGACTTTGACCATCATGTCTGGTATCTGGTAGGACTGAAGAAGCGACTGGAATATCAGCCACTCGCTAACGAACCCGTTGAATGGTGGGATAGCGGCAATGGAAAGTGCACCGATGAAAAATAGGATCGCGGTCCACTTCATCCTTCGTGCCAGCCCGCCAAGCTTCTCCATATCCTTGGTATGGGTGGCGAAAAGGATCGAACCTGCCCCCATGAACAAAGTGGTCTTGAAGAAAGCGTGGTTCATCACATGGAGCAATGTCGCTATTAACGCTAGGCCAGCGAGAAGATCGAGGTTGTAAGACTCGAACACCATTGCTGCACCGAGACCGATGAGAATTATTCCGACATTCTCAACGGTGGAATAGGCAAGCACTCTCTTAATGTCGGTCTCCATCAAGGCGTACATCACTCCAAGCAATGCCGTGATCGAGGCCACCATCAGGACCAGCAGACCCCACCAGGTATCGGTGACTCCGAGGAAATCAAACAAGGTTCTTATCAGCATAAAGATGGCCGTCTTGACCATCACGCCGGACATGAGCGCGGAAATGTTCGACGGTGCGGCGGGATGCGCGTATGGCAGCCATACATGTAATGGTATTATGCCTGCCTTGGTGCCAAAGCCGATAAACAATAAAACGAAGAGCGTGCTCTTTAGGGCACTGGACATCAATGCCCCGACTCCTGAGTAAGCTGAGAAATCGTATGAATGGGCATACAATCCCATCATGATGAGCGCCACCATGATCAGGGCCGTCCCCAGGTGGGTCATTACGACGTAAAGCAGACCTGAGGACGCCACCCCTTCCTTGCGGTTCTCGTAAACGACCAGGAGGTAAGAGGTGAGGGACATCGCCTCCCAAACGATCAGGAAAAAGATGGCGTTGCTCGCTGAGACGACGAACGTCATGGAGAGCAAGAACAGGTTGAAGAGTAGTCCGAGCAGGCCAATGCTGTATTTTCCGTCATACTCCTTTGAGTACCCTATCGAATAGATCGAAACGGCGAACGAAACGACTGAGATGACCAGGAGGAAGAACGCCCCCAACCGGTCTAGGGCGAAACCGAAGTGTCCGAAGGGAGTGTCGAACGGCAGCTGGATGCTCATGGGTGAGCCGGCCAGCACAAGAATGGCAACAAGAGTGCCGAAGAGAGCTGAAAGGGCGGCAGCACCGAACGATACCGTGGCACAAACCCTCTCTTTTTCCTGAGAGCCACGGCGGAGACCGCTCCGGCGATGCCCGTTATTGTAAGAAGGGTGAAGAATAGATCAGCGTCCAAAGGGATACCCCCGGTATTCTCGTCACGATCTCTAGCGGCGCATCCAACGTCCCATCGAAGTTCGCACTCGTTGTGAAGACCTTCTGTGTTTTTGAGGGCAGAATCAATACTCGCCTTTAACCTTTCGTTATCCTACCATTTGTCTTTAATTTCCATTTTGAAATGGATCCGTGCTTTAATCTATTATTTGCACAAAGGTCCTGGGGGACGTAGCTAGCGGCGACAATATGAACCCAAGATCGAACACATTAAAGGAGGGGCGGTTCATGGATTAAAGTAACAATCGCCATCTCTACCTCGACAATATGTGAATGACAAGCAGGAAATGTCTTTTGATCGACCGAACGGCCAGGGGCTGTCCCAAGATCATCTGGTCCATGCCTCGTGTCCGACCGGGTATGCCAGAATCGCCAACCACCTCCCAAAAGAGTCGGCCTTAGTCAGCAAGGGACCGAGCATGTCGCCCCCTCTACTCCGCTCAGATCGTCCATCTAGATTTGTTGATTGGATGGCCCTCATTCCAGCCAGGGGAATCTCTTGACGATGGCTGTGTTTGACCACCAGGTGCCCAACCCTATCGTGCGACCGGCCTTGACCCTCCAAAGTCCAAACAGGAGGAACAAGTAGATTATATGCTCATCTATGAAAGGGTTGTCCGTTGGAGGTACCTGGGTAGACCAGAGCAATAGGACGAGCAATCCGCCACCGTAAGCTGATATCCTACTCCCGATCCCCAGTATTAGGGCCACGCCTAGAAGCAACAGGGCTGCCATGAAGATCACGTCGACGACCTGATTTCCAGAGAGGCTTCCATAAAATCCGCTAAAGATACCACCAGACACTTTGCCAAGGTAATACGAGGTGGGCGAACCACCATTTATCCATGCCTGACTAGAGGTCGTGGAGTACCCAAGGCCGAATGCCTTGTCGAGGAATCCCCAGAGGAATAACCAACCCAATAATATCCGCAATGCTCCCCAGACATAATCCGTCTTGATCTTAGGAATCCTAACGGTCATGGTTAAATTCGATTCGATCCGGATTTATATCAATGTTAGCAAGGTATTCGTTAGGTCTATTCATTGTACGAAATCAGGATAAGATGGTCCAGAAAATGCCAAGAAACGATCGGTTTTGCCATGTTCTTTCTGTCCCTCAGTATCCCCAGATACCCGACGATGCGATTGTTCGCATGAACGGCCCGATGACTTCTGAACTGGGCTCATGCGGCAGAGAAGGTTGGCATCCCCGACGATGACGACTAATGCTATATCAGTGACTTCCGCGGGTTTTCATGCGTCATTCGACATTCTAAAGCTAGAAATATGTCGAGCCCGAATGTTATTGACGAGCTTATGTCATCATCTGCACCAGTTACCGTATTATCCGTTCTCTCGGCCGCGAGGCAGATCGAAATATTCGGCATCGATTTCTATTCGAAGGTGGCGACCTGCGTGGCTGACGAGAATGGCAAGGCCCTCATGAGGTCGCTTGGCGCCGACGAGCGTGCGCACAAAGAGACGATCGAGGAAGTGATGCAACACCTAGCCCCAGGCGCGGACCTTGACGGAATCGAACCGGAGAAGGACATCCTAGACATCCTTCCGAAGAAGGTTTTCCCCTTTCCACCCGAAGGCACCTGCCTAACGGTTAATGACGAAATCAGGGCAGTGCAGATCGGGCTTGATGTGGAGATTGCCTCGGTCAAGATGTACCAGGATGCGGCCAGTAAAGTGAACGACCCCAAAATAAGGAATATCCTCGTCACCCTTACCGGGATCGAAGAGAAGCACAAGATGCTCCTCGAGTCATCATTGATGATGCTGAAAACAGATGGCAGCTGGTACGCTTATACCCCGATATTGGAAGGATAAATGTATCCGCTACTCAGCTCTTGGGAGAAGAAGCCATATCACCTTTAACACGGTATAGTGTCCTGTCCGTCAGCAGATTTTTATATCCGTCCTCCATGCTTACTCCAACCTACCAACGGCTATCGGCTCTCTCACCTGATACCGACCGGTGTTCAAGAGGTATTTGAATGGTCAAGTTACCAAAAAGCCTTGAAAGGGATATGGCTGCATGTCTTCAATGCGGATACTGCCTCCAGGTCTGCGATACCTATAATCAGAACCGCTGGGAGTCGAACTCACCTAGGGGCAAAGTCTACTACTTGAACCAATTGGCCAAGAGGAATGCTCTGGACACCCTGCTGGGAAGGAAGGTCGTTTTGGACCAGGAGTTCATTGACGCCCTATACCAATGCACTGGATGCGCAAGATGCTGGACCGTTTGTCATGTCAGCATCGAGTTCGCGGAATTCTGGGAAGTGGTCAGGGAATGGGCCCACGAGCAGGGCCATGGACCGCTACCAGCACACATTAAAATCCGCGAGCGGCTAGAGGAGAAGCGCAACCCATACGACGAGCCGATGGAAAAGCGCGGAGCGTGGTTCCCCAAGGAGATACCCCGCTCGCCGCAACCGGATATCGTTTTCTTCGCCGGATGCACCGCCTCTTACAGAACACCACAGCTTGCCAAGGCCGGGGTCACCGTCCTGAACCGCGGAGGAGCCACCATCAACATCCTGGGAGAGGACGAATGGTGCTGCACGTCGCCGGCGCTGAGGACCGGACAGACCAAGCTCACTAGGGGTTTCGCAGAGCACACCATCACTGCCGTCGAGCATATGGGGGCCAAGTCAATGGTCATGACCTGCGCTGGATGCTATAAGACGACATCGCACGACTACGGCAGGTATTTTTCCAACCCCTCCTTCGAAGTGCAGCACTTCTCGCAGGCCGCCGAGAAGATGATCAAGGACAAGAAGCTCAAGTTCACCAAGGAGATCAAGGCCAAGGTCACTTACCATGACCCGTGCCATCTGGGACGTCACGCACAGGTGTTCGACTCGCCACGCGAGTGCATCAAAGCGATCCCGGGGGTCACCCTGGTCGAGATGAAACATATCCGGATGGACTCCCGGTGCTGCGGCGCTGGTGGGGGTTACAAGTCCGCCTTCAACGACATGGCAGTGAACATTGCCGCGGAGAGGGTAAAAGAAGCGGTAGAGACCGGAGCGGACATATTGGCAACGTCCTGCCCCTTCTGCGTCGTTAACCTGCAGCAGGGCGCAAAGAAGATAGGTGCCAAGATCAAAGTCATGGACGTGTCTGAGATGCTGCTAGAGGCCACGGATCCGTTGCCGCCATCAACCGCTGCCGCACTGGCCGCGTCTGCGGAGAAGAAGTAAACACCTTTGCCGGTCTTCGACCGGCCCGGAGTTTCCTTTTCATTTTCACGGTAAGTGACAACTTTCGCAATGGTTTCGCAAACCTTCAAGTATCGATGCACTTTCGTTAGTTGGTCACCCGGACACAGCCATGGTCTTCGAACTTCTGGACGAGAGGATCAGAAAGGTCCTCTACGACAAGGATATCAACATGCCCACCGGGCCTCAGACGGAGGCCATCCCACACATACTGGCAGGTAAGAACGTACTGCTTGTGGCGCCTACCGGGATAGGCAAGACCGAAGCGGCGATGCTGCCCATCTTCCACAAACTCATCTCTACCGAGGGGAAGGGTATCCGCTGTATCTACGTGACGCCGCTGAGGGCACTTAACCGGGATATGCTGCGGCGCCTAGAGGAGTTCGGGGACGCCCTCGACCTGAGTGTCGCGGTTCGCCACGGAGATACCCCCCAATCGGAACGACAACACCAATCCAAGTTCGCACCGGACGTACTCATAACGACGCCGTGGCATCCAGGAAAAAATACAAGTTAAAATGCCTCTTAAATTAATCGGAATGTCGTTGTATTGTAATGGAAAGTTTTGGGAAAAAGTTCCTAATCACTTTTTATATGTAAACTCAAAAATATACCTATCTGTCAGTGAAGGAGTTGTTTTTATTTTAAAGAGAAACAATCAGTAATCACGCAGTGGACTTGTGCTTGTCATCTCAGCTTTTTTCTTGATGATATTTTTTAAAGGAATTTTTATGTCCCGTTTATTTTGGATTGGAAGCATTGCGATAGGTGTATTATCATCCTTGCTTTATTTATTTGTTTCCTGCGCGACCCCGTCCAACCCGTATGTGCCTTCGAACGCAAAAATCTATTTGAGCATAGCCCCAACTTCAACGTTAAAAAAAGATAATGCCGAAGTCGATCCGCACTCGCCTATCGACGGCAAATGGTGGGCGCACATGGGCTGGATTCTGATGGGCAAGTCGATGCATCACGATGCAATCTACCCTGGCCCGCTATGTTCCCGACCTGGCCAAAGATCCGGTCCACGTTGTCACGAAGTATCACTACGTTCCGCAGATTATTTTGGGCGGGATCCTTTTCGCGATTGGCGGTCTGCCTTGGCTGCTGTGGGGCGTGTTCTTCCGCACCGTATTCCTTCTGCACGCCACGTGGCTGGTGAATTCGGCGACGCACTCCTGGGGATCGCGGCGCTTTGCCACGCGCGACCTTTCGACCAACAGCTGGTGGGTGGCGCTGCTCACGTT
>CAVWKV010000048.1:0-12878 GCA_963755265.1 uncultured Methanomassiliicoccales archaeon
TCCACAGATGGCTACCGGGTAGTGCATACAATCAAAGGCACGGCGGCTGTTGTCGGGATCGAGCCCATAAGCGAACTGGCCCACGTGATGGAGGACCTTTTCGGGATACTTGTCGAACAGAAGAAGACGCCGGAGAAGAAGCTGCTTAACCTGCTTTTCCGGGGTGCTGACACAATCGAGAAGATGATAGTGCAGTTGGAAAAGGACGGCATCACCGACATCAAGGTCGAAGGCCTGATCGCCGAAATGAAGAAGTTCGAGGACCTATCAGCGAAATCCGTTGATGCGGAGCCGGAGAACGGATCTGTACAGGGGAGCAACCTGCCGCTTAGCGTCGAGCAGAAGAAACAGGTCAATGACGCCATCGGGGCTGGGAAACTGGTCTTTGAGATCGTCGTCACTTACGAGAAGAAGCTCAAGTTCAAGGAAGGCAGAGCCTTCCAGCTCGTCCGGCGCATGTCGCAGATGGGCTCCATCATCACCTCGAGCCCAGCGGCTACCGAGGTCAAGGAAGAGGATGACGGAATAACCATCATAATGGCCACGCAGGAGACGGCCGAGGAGATCGGTAAGGCGGCCAAGGACGTTATCGGGATGGAACAGGTCGATACCGAAATGTTGATGGGCTTCAAAGAGGAGGAGATCAGCCTAGCAGGGGCGAAAGAGACCTGTGACGCTTCGAAAACGGCGGAAAGCGGGACAGCATCGGAAAAATCATCCCTCAACACCGGGAACACCATCCGAGTAAAGAGCAAGCTGCTGGACCAGCTGCTCGACCTGGTCGGCGAGATAATGATCAACAACATCCGCATCAATCAGATCGCCACCGACCTGAAGCATAGGGAATTGAAGCAAACGCTGCAGAACAACTCCCGGCTGATGACCGAAATGCAAGACATCGTGCTGAGGACCAGGATGGTCCCAGTGGATTTCATATTCAAGCGCTTCCCGCGTATGGTCAGGGACGTCAGTGAGGAGAGTAAAAAGGACGTCGAGTTCACCATGAAGGGGAACGACATCGAGATAGACCGTAGCCTGCTGGACGAGATTGGGGACGCCCTCGTCCATCTGTTGCGCAATGCTGTCGACCATGGTATAGAACCGGCCGAGCAGCGCAAATCGAACGGCAAACCGGCCAAGGGAACGTTGGTCCTGTCGGCGTTCCGGGAACAGAGCAGCATCGTGATCACTGTGGAAGATGACGGCCGGGGGATGGACCCGGTGAAAATCGCCAAGAAGGCCGTTCAGAAGGGACTGGTCACCCAGGAAGAAGTGGAACGCATGGAGGAGAAGAAGATCCTTTCCTTCGTGTTCCTGCCCGGTTTCTCCACGGCAGAAAAGGTAACGGACATCTCTGGAAGGGGCGTCGGGCTGGACGTGGTCAAGACCAAGATCGAAGGTCTCGGCGGATTCGTCAAGCTGGACACCCAAGTGGGCAAGGGCACCAAGTTTACTCTCAAGCTGCCGCCCAGCATGTCGATAATACGGGCGATGCTGGTCGAGGTCAACCACGAGAAGTACGCTATCCCGCTGGAGAACGTGAGGGAGACGGTCCGTGTCAATATGGACCAGGTGGTCGAAGTGGCGCACCAGGGTGTGTTCCGGCTGAGGGATGAGGTCTTACCGGTGCTGAACATCCATTCGGAGTTCGGCGGGATGATCGTTGAGCACAAGGACATGCCGGCGATCATCGTCGAGAAGAACGAGAACTCTGCGTGCCTGTTGGTCACCCGATTGATAGGACAGCAGGAGATAGTGGTTAAGAACCTGGGCCGCGACCTGAGGTCGGCCGGATTCTTCTCCGGGGCGACGATATTGGGCGATGGCAAAGTGGCCATGATACTTGACGTGGGGGCATTCATTTGAGCAAGAGGACAGAAAGCCTGGACGAACTGCAGATTGACGCGTTGCGAGAGATCGGCAACGTAGGAGCCTCCTACGCCTGCGGAGCACTGAGCAAACTGGTCAAGAAAGAGGTCCTGATCGACGTGACCGAGTGTTACCTGGAACCGATGGACAAACACCTAGGCCGGTTCGGCCAGCCCAAGGACATCGTGGCAACAGTTAGCATTGATGTGGCCACCGAAAAGGGTAGCAGGGTGCTGATGATCCTTCCGAAGGACATAGCGACGATGCTATCGGACATGATGATGGGAACGCAGAACCCCCCGGGCAGGATGCCTACGGAGGAAGATAAGGAGGTCCTAACCGAGATGGGGGATGTCTGCATCAGGGAGTACCTGACGCCGATATCGAAGTTCCTCAAGATCTCTCCCATGCCCTCGGCACCGGTGGTGCATATCCAATATGTAGGTGCATCGGCCGCCAAGGCCAATTCGGTGCTTGGGCTGAACGCGCCCTATGAGATCAGGATAATGACCAACTATGTCGACCGGGCGAAAAAATACCATGGTACGATCATGTTCTTGCCAGATGAGGCAACACAGGACCTGACATTCAAGAAGTTCGGGGTAGACACGGAATCGCAGTCGGCCGTGTTCAAGAAATTCGGGATTTGAGCAGGTGAAAAAAATGGAAAACAGCACAGACTTTCAATCAGCATACACGCCAGACCAGATAGACGCTTTACGCGAGATCGGCAACATCGGCGCGTCGCACGCCTCGACGGCACTGACCACACTGCTGAAACAGGATATCCTGGTGGACGTCCCAGAATGCTTCATCTGCAAGACAATGGAAGCACCTTTTGTGCTCGGGGACCCAGAGCAATCGGTCGTGGCAGTATATCTGGACGCCTATGGAAAAGGGAAGGGCAGCATGCTGCTGATCCTGACCGAGGAGATCGCCAAGAAAATGACGGACATGCTCATAGGCGGGGACCAAGACCCTACCAGGACGCTTTCGGATGATGACAAAGAGGCGATCTCGGAAATAGGTAACATCTGCGGGTCGGCCTACCTGAACGCCATCTCGAATCTCCTAGGTGTGACGATGCTTCCATCCCCACCGGGCTTTGCAGTCGGCATGCTCGGCGCTGTGCTGCAATACCCGGCCACGCTAGCCTCCGAGGAGTATGAATATCTGGTGATCATAAAGACGCATTTCATCACTGAAGGACACAGGTTCCCTGGATACTTCATCTACATCCCCGACCGCGAGACCGAGAAGCTCTTGATGGAAAAGTTCGGAATCCAGTGATCCAAATGGATTCGACAAAGAGCTGCGAACGGCCATCGACCGGTGCGATACCCTCGCCCATGGCCATCACCAGGCCAAAGGTCAACTACCTGGACAAGGACCTAATTGTAGGAGTGGGAGAGTACAAGATAGTCTCTTCCCCGCTCGAGCTGATGTGCATCGGCCTGGGCTCATGCGTAGGTATCTCCATCTGGGACAGCCGGATCGAGCTCGGCGGCGTAGCCCACGCGATGCTTCCAGCTTACGACGAGGGCAAGGACAAGGTCAACGCATCGAAGTACGCAGATTCGGCCACATTCCTGATGGTGGATGAGATGGTGGAAATGGGTGCGAGCCGCTCCAACCTGAGGGCGAAGATCGCTGGCGGGGCGCAGATGTTCTCTTTCTCGACTAACGACACGCTGAACATAGGCCAGAGGAACGCAGAATCGGCCAAGGCGGCCCTGAAGAAGGAAAGGATACTGCTGCTGGCCGAAGAGGTTGGCGGTAACAAGGGCAGGACGATCTTCTTCACACCAAAGGACGGTTCCGTCAGGATCCAAAAGGGTTCAGAGATCACGTATCTCTGAATCGAGTTCTTATCTCCCGAAAGAATAATCATCTTGCCATCCTTTAGCATTCCGATGAGGCAGGAGACTAGGGCCCTGATGGAGATGGTCGGGAAGCACCGGATCGGACAGGTCATGAAGAAAGACTCTTCCGCCGTGTGCGAGAACGTCGTAGACGATTCCGGGGAGCGGGGCGTGGTCAAGATCAGCATCGCCGGCCAAATCAGTTCGATGGAGTTCATCGAATCCGAGAAAACGGCTGGAAAGGTGGAGAACATCGAGGACTATGTGGCCGTTGTAACCGACGTCCCGACACTGGGTATCATGTTCCCCGAGTCCAAATTCCCACGGGACATGGCCGCCGCGATTTTCCAGAGCATCGTTTCTGAGGTCAGGACAAAGGTTGAGAAGGATTTCCATTTCAATGGTTTCGTCTACGATGACATGGGCAACGTGAAACCGACCAGATAATATAATTATAGCATCTGGATCCAGAAAAAGAGAAGGGCGTGCCCACTTGTTCAGAACATGCCATTCAAGGAATGGCATGGTGATCGAAAACCAAACAGTAGAAACAATTCCATATTTCAGAATGGACAGATCAATTTGAACCGCTCATAAAAGGATAGAAAGGGCATATAGCATTCAGGCTTGATATCGATCCACGTCATAGGCATCCGGCAATCTCACGTTCCCGTTTAGGACCCTTTGTATGAACTGTCCACAATTGCTGCCGATCTTATTTTCCTCGACCTCTCCTATGCTGAGGATGACCTCGAAGCCTTCCCTTACGAATTCATTGATCAAAGCTTGTCCGGCCTGAGGAGAATGGGGATCGATGACCGATTTCAACCTACCTTCGGAAGATCGCAGTGTGGGGTTCAGAGGGGTCATTTTGATCAGGAACCGATTGGGATCGAAGTTCTCTCGGATAACTGAGGGATCGATCGGATATCCCTCCACCGGGGCGAAGTTCAGAGTAACTTTACGGTCTCCTTCCTCGGGGCAGCAGAAATGTTCCCCGAACGCTGCCATCTGCTCGAAGGTCCATGTTTTGACGGGTATGAGTTCACGTCGCTTCTTCTGATCGGTGGTGTGAATGGAGAATTGCAATTGGAACCGCCCCGCTCGGTAAAGGTCCTCCTTTATTCGTATCAGCTCGTCAAAGAATCCCTTGGCACAACTCGGTGTCACCGTGGAAATGGAAATCATGAGGCCAGAAGCATCATAAAGGGACGGAAGGATGCGGAGGGCCTCAAGGACCGCCGGGTTGAGCGATGGTTCTCCCATCCTGGCAAACTGTATCTTGAACTTGGCGCTGGGCACTTTGCGGTCAGGATACCTGCGCGTGACGAGGACATCGATCTGAGATAGGATCTCCTCCTTGGTCAAGAGCCCGGCATAGTCCCCGCCGGCATCGCACATGGCGCAACCGATCGGGCAGCCGAACATGGAGGAGACAATCAGGACCCATTTCTCATCCCGGGGGATTGGGGGTTGGACAGACTCCACGAACTCGACCACTGAACCCGGGTCGTTCCTTAGTCGGGCCACATATACCCTCGCGATCTTATCGTTACCGTACTCCGCCAGTATCTTCATGTCACCATCTTCCTCAGATATTGCTCCGCCTTCATAGCTGCGTCCAAACCGCTCCCAATAGCGATTCCGACCTGCCGTCTTTTACCGGTCAAGACATCACCGGCCAGGAATAATCCCGGAATGTTTGCCTCCGATGTTGGGTCACTTGAAATCGAGAGGGCGGCTAAGGAGTTGTCTAGGATTTCCATCCGCGGTTCCCTGCCGCAAGCAATCAGCAAACGGTCCGCCTCGATTGTCCCAATCGACTCCAACTCGAGGCTAAAGATTATCCCGTCCATCACTCTCGCGATCGTCCGCCCTTCCACGACCTTAATGCGGTCCCGACACGCTCTTTCCTTAAGCAGAGGAAGGCAACACGCTCTTGAGCGGCACAATATCACTACCTCGTGCCCTCTTCGGCTCAGGTTGAGGCCCATATCGAAAGCGGCGTCCCCTCCCCCATAAACGACAATCTTCTCTCCCGGTCTCACCTTGGCCAGGAGATCGCTCAGATCATAGAAGACCCGGCGGCCTTCAGAGGCCTGCGACCCTTCCAATTCAATTCTTTTGGCCTTAGTCCCGGTGGCAATAATGACCGCCATGGATCGATGGCCCCCGACAGAGGTCGAAACGGTGAAAGTGTCGTCTTCATATCTGGAAATGTGGTACACCGATGCCTTTGTCACCGAACCCCCCACTGTCTGGACATGCTCTAAGAAGCGATCGGCGAGATCGGGGCCGGCGATGCCGTTTGGAAATCCGGGATAGTTTTCTACCACATTGGCCCAACGCAGAAGGCCTCCCGGGACATCCTCTTCCAACAACAGCGGTTCGAATCCCGCCCTCAATAGATATATGGCCGCGGAGATACCTGCCGGCCCGGCACCTACGATGGTCACCGGCCTTATCTCATCCATTTCTGAACATCCTCCGTCGTGGCGAGAATAGCGAATCCATCAGCCAAGGCTTTGAGGCTTCCGAGATGGAGTTCTTCACGTTTGGAGGCCGTGGCATCGACAATGAAGAACACTTCGTGGTCGCGCATGAAAGCGTCGCGAGCCGTGGACTCGCAACAGAGATGGGTCATCACGCCGACGATGACCAGCCTGGTGATCTTATTAGTGTTTAGAATAATCTCCAGGTCGGTCCCTACGAACGCGCTGTATCGCGTCTTGCGGATGACCGTTTCCGTGCTCAAAGGATTCATCCGTTCATCAATGGCTGACAGAGGATTGTCCGTTGTAAGGACATCTCCCCACCAGCTGCCCATCATCCCAGCGCTCTCATTTTTAGCCAATGCATGCCTGGTAAAGAACACCGGAAGTCCACGGTCACGGAACGCGGCAAGAATTAGTTGGATATTCCCGACGATGGCATCCGCCTGGGGAAAAGATGCATGGGAGGAGGGATCGGTGAAATAGCGTTGCATATCGATGACTAACAGGGCCGAGCCCTCGATGGAAAATGGATGCCCTATTGCCCTGTGTCCATGAACGAATTCACGGACTTGCGCTATCCAGTCGTTTGATTTGATGAAACACTCGGGGGCGGTCATGTTAGCTCAGCCGCCGATAAACGGCGGACCTATCCGCCGTTTCCTATTGTTTGGAGAGGCTGGAATCCGGAAAACAATGCCTCAGTTATGTTTGCTGCCCCTCATCAACTCGCATGAGCATGATAAATATTTCTCTATGTTAGAGTCGGTGAATCCGACACGACCTCTTAGTTTGACTCTTTCCCAGGCCATTTGATTTCAAGCCATCCGGCTGCAAGTCGGTGCTGAATAATTTCGAAGACTACACCGAGATTCACCCCCGATTCTTGCCGGCACTTTTGTCGGTATTATTTCATAGCCATTATCAAAACTCAACTTCGTTTTTTAATCATACCTGACATTTTATAATAGTTCGTTCAATAAAAATAACTGATCTAATCCCATTATTTTTCTATGCCATATGACATTGACCAATCGATATGCAGAAGACAATCGAAGAGATCAACGATCGGATAGCCAAGGGGGATGCTGTAGTCCTCACTGCCCGAGAGGTAGAGTCGCTCATTGATAATGGTCGAGACAGCGATGCCAGGGAAGTGGATGTCGTCACCACCGGGACCATGGGCCTGATGAGTGGTACCTATGCCTTATTGTCATTCCCCATCGCCAATGCGGGTGCGCACCGTCGTTTCATAAAAGGGAACATCAATGGGATACCAATCAGCATCGGACCCTGCCCGAACGAGAATTTGGGCATAATCGATTGCATGGTTTTCGGGACCTCGAGAAGCGGGGAGAACCCCTGGTATGGAGGCGGCCACCTCTTCCGTGACATAGTCGAGGGGAAGGAGGTTCTGGTCGAAGCACAGTCAGATAAGGGCGATACTATAGAGGCGTCTGTTTCCATACAAAACATGCCCACAGCAAAGCTGATGAGCTCTCGCAACCTTTTCCGCAATTATCGGGCATTCGTCAACCCTTCCAGTAAGGAAATTCGCTCGATCTTCCATTGCATGCCATTCCCACCGGACTGCGGAGGCCTCACCTTCTCTGGGTGTGGCCATTTCAACCCGATTCAGAATGACCCACAGCTCAAATGCATCGGCATCGGGACGCGGTTGTTGTTCAACGGCGGAGAAGGATTCGTTATAGGAGCCGGTACCCGCAGTTCGTCCGAAAGTCCAAACCTGATGACGATCGCCGATATGAAAGGGATGGACCCCGCCCTAATGGGTGGCTTCCAGACCTCCGAAGGCCCCGAATGCATCGCCTCCTACGCTGTACCCATTCCAGTCCTGGACGACGCCATGCTGAAACACGTGATGACCACGGATGACCAGATACCTCTGGCCGTCGTGGATGTTCGTGACCGAAGCAAGCTTACCGAAACGGTCTACGGCAAGGTCTGGGGCCATGACGATGTCGTCGCAGTGGATAAAGACAAATGCATCAAATGTCCGGATTGCAAGGCCGAACTGGCCTGCCCTACCAATGCGATCGTCTCCGACGATGAAGGACCGATCCGCGATCCCACCCGATGCTTCAATTGCGGGGCCTGCCTCATCAGTTGTGATCACGGGTGCTTCCGAGCATCGATGGGGGAGATCCAATTGAATATTGGGGGCATAATCAGAACTGTGCCGATAGTCGGGAGGGGTTCAAACCGTGAAGGAGCCCTGCGTTCGATGGAAGATCTGAAGGAGAGGATCCTTGACCGAAGATTCCCCCTTACGCAGAAGGTCGCAGACATTCGGCCATGAACCGGTCAGCTATCTGGCGCGAGGAGAGATCGATTATTGGCCCGTCCATGCCGATAGTGTCGACTTTGACAACCATGACACCGGAGGTCATTGATGCCAGTGCCGATTCCAATTCGTCTTCCGTCTCGACGACCCGGACCGTGCGCACCCCTGCCCCCCGGGCGATTGAAGCCAGGTCGGCCAGTCTCGCGGCAAAGGTCGGCTGTCCACCAGTAGAACCGTAAACCCCGTTATCGATTATCACCAGAAGATAGTTCTCTGGTCTCTGGTCGGCAATGGTTGCCAGAGTGCCAAGGTTCATAAGCACCGCTCCATCACCATCGATCGCCACAACGCCCCTTTCCGGGCGGGCCAGGGAGACCCCCAGGCCAATAGAGGAGGCCATCCCCATAGACCCCAGCATATAGAATTGATTAGGGGCATCCCGGATAGAGAACAGTTCCCTGGAGGGATCGCCTATGTTGCAAACGAGGAGATCATCGCCCCGGATCCTGACTATGATCTTCAGCGCATCGATACGGTGCATTTCACGCCCTCCAGAAGTCCAAGTCCAACAGCACCGCTACCGGACGCCGGGTGCTGAAAGCCTTCATGGCCGCTCTGGCCACCTCTTTCTCCCCTTCTGCGGGGATGGGGCAACAGTGTTCGATGCCCAAGGCATCCAAAAGAGGCGCTGTCGCTTTACCCATTGGCACCTGGGCTGCGATCTTTTCTCCCGCTGTTCCCCTATGGGATACGATCATAAGGACCGGAATGCCGTATAGTAAATCGAGCGATACCAAGGCATTGATGCAGTTGCCCAGCCCCGAGTTCTGCATCAGCAGGGCCGGCCTCTTGCCGCCCATGAACGCGCCAGCGCAAATGCCGATGCCCTCTTCCTCCCGGGTGACAGGAACATGTTTTATGTCGGGGTCCGCGGTTATCATATCCAAAAGAGGTCCGAATTTCACACAGGGGACGCTGGTCACAAGGTCGATGCCTCCTGACTTCAGCCCTCTGAACACCTTATCGCCGTTGGCCGGTGTCCCAAGCGTTCTTGTGCTCATCACCACACCTTCAGGTCGATGCCCTCTATCCTCACTCGATCCCCTTCGGAGCGGACAACCACCCCGGAGTGGACCTTTTGCATCATGCATTGATGAGGTATGAATCTCACGGTCTCCCCCACTTCCAATATCCGATCGTTAAGCACAACGCCTTCGAAGGCAGCGATCTGGCATATGCCAAGCTCCAACGGACGGTAATCATTCTCACCGAGCCGGTTCAGGGGCCCGTTCAAGTGGATGGTTAAGATTGAATGGCTGACCTCCAGAATGTGTCCGAAGTGTATGATTGGGCAGCCCAATGGACGGTATGTGATCTGTTCTCCAGGCTTTGCTCGGACATCTCGATCGAACGGGTATATGTCCTCTCGGCAGCTCGGTTCGCCGGGCAAGGGACCAAGAAGCACATCACCTGTCAGGCCGCCGACCAGCCCGGGGAACGTGTTGGGAGCCCCCTCCAGAACTAATTTTCGCAGTTCCTCTCGGTTGGCAGCATATCGCTCCTGGCCCAAAAGGGGACAATCATCGAGGTTCTTGCCTTCCTTCAGGGCGAAGGCGAAGGTCCGACAATTGGGATAACCACATCTCCCGCAATTGTATCCTGGCAGGAGATCGAGCGCACGCATGGGTCACTCCCCCGAATAAAGGGTCGTACCATCAATGTGGCGGAGCACGCCACGGTGATGCTTTTTCCCGACCCGGGTTTCGCCCCCGCATAATGTGCAGACAGCGAGGGGCGGAGTATGCCTCAAGCGCATCTCGTTCGTGATCTCTCTGGACGAAACGATAATGTTAGCCATTTCCGAGGCCCCTTTTCCCGTAAGACCGTTGGCCTCTACCAGGGCACATTTGGGGTTGGCCTCAAGCACTCTTTCGCGGAAGACCTCCCGTTCAGCCTGTGAGACGACATCTCCTTTAGTCACCACAACAATATCGGCGGTGGTTATCATCGGTCCGATCTTGAGCGGAGTGTTGGGCCCCGAGGTGGCATCAATCACGCAGACAGCCAGGCACTGGTCGGTGTACGGTGCACAGCGCAGGCAAAGGCCGGCTGTCTCGACCAGCAGAAGGTCTGCACCCATGGAATTGGCCCAATCCAGCATTCCTTCCGTGTTATAAATGGCGAAGTGGTCCGGGCACATGTCCTTGGCCAGCGCCACTTTGACGGGAACACCCAGGATGGCCATGCGTTTTTCGTCGTCCGTCCAAAGGCAATCGACCTTGACCAATGCAGGGTGAAAACCCTTTTCCTTCATTGCTCTGACTGCCGCTATGAGTACCGAGGTCTTGCCCGAACCTGGGGTACCGGCCACAATCGTCATTCTCATTCCGAGCTCACCAGACCACCATCGCGGATCGTCTCCCTGAGCATAATGAGCCATTCATCGATCTTGGCCAGCCGGTCACATACACGGACCTCGTCTTCCGTCCTTTCGGCGACTTGGCGCATACCTCCTTCCGACATGACCACTCGTCGCGACGCCAGTAGGGCCAAGAGCGGATCGTGGGTAACTACTACGACGATCTTTCCACTGCCGGCCAAAAGCCGTAAAGCTTCCCGCTTGCGGATACCGGCGTTCTCGATCTCATCTATAAGCACAATGGGCGAGTCTGAGATGATGGCAATGTCCGCTGCCATCAGGGCGCGGGATTGGCCGCCGCTAAGGGCGGTGAGATGACAGTTCTTTGGGATGGCCTCTCCAGTGAGCATATTGGCCGCTTCTATGACCTTAGGCACTAGGGAGGCATCTTTCCCCCGACTTCTGGCATGCATGCATAGGAACTCTTCCACCTGCATGTCTGCTAAGAAATGCATGTTCTGGGAGAGCTGGGCTACTGGTTTATTGCGCGGGTCGTTCCGGCTCGGCTGATCCTGTACCTGTCCATTCAATAGGATAAGTCGATGTGTGGGCGAATCACCCACTACGAACTGCTCGATGTCGTTGATCAATGTCGTCTTCCCGGACCCGGTGGGCCCTACGATTCCCACCACTTCCCCCGACCGAAGGTCGAGTCGCTCGACTGGTTCCTTCAGTCCACTCTTGTCTATCCCACCCATTATCGTCAGTTCCATATCCGTTCCCTCATCCCAGAAGCATCCAATATATCGCGGCCCAACTCTTGTACATCGTGGTCTGGTCGCACGGTCCAGTCCGGAGCCAAGACCGTGATACCGTGTGATTCACGCACTCTAGCCTGCCCGCCTCCAGTAATGTTCAGTAGGCATGTCTCGCCAACCCGGACGCTGCCAGAAAGTGCAGATTTCATCAAGGCGGCCACAGCCACGGCCGGGGCGGGCAGAATATCGATGCCTTCAACCTCCTCGAACAATCTCTTGGCTATCGCGGCCTCGTCGTTCGTGATCCCTATAACCTCTCCCCGGGTTCGATCAAGGACCTCCTTCACTCCCCCTGGTAGATCATAGGGAGGGCGACGGTTGAACAGAACGTCATCGAATATCCCTTGGGGGCAGCTCTTGGGGTATGACCCTCCAGTTCGGGCATGGTACAAAGGAGCACAAGGAACGTTCTGGGCCAGATGGAGCATTGGTAGAGTGTTACCAAACCGACCATCTTCGATCAGGCGCTGGGAGGCCTCAAAGGTGCTGATGCCGCCGGTACCGCTGCCGACCGCCTGAAAATAATGACGGGGTAACGACCCAATGAGCTGGACCGCGTCAAGGATGACTGTGCCCATCCCGTCCCGGCGTGCCACGTTCCTTGCTCCCCCTTCCGGGGCGAAACCTGGCAGGGAAGCGAGACGATCGCCAAGGACGATAGCATCGTAATAATCACCTTGCACGGCGACGACCAGTACCTTGTTCCGTTCTGAGTTCGTAATCCAAATTCGCTCGCAGCATCCAGAAGGGACTACGATCACCACCGGCCGTCCGATCAGGGAAGCTATATAGGAAAAGGCTCGGCCAGTGTTACCGGCCGTTGCCACAACTAGGATATTGTCCCCTCCCTGTTCCTCTATTCGGCGCATTGTTGGCAGTGCTTCCAGTTCCTTGAAACTGCAGGAAAGCATGTCTGCCCCCCTTTCCGGCCAGTAACCATTGAAAGTAATGTATAGCTCTTTAATACTGATCTCCTTGGCGAGACCTTCACTCTTGTAGGTCACTGGACCGCTGTGAGCGTTGTTCAGGATACCGTTCACCGGCAGCCATTCGAAAAATCTCCACATACCAGGAAAGGGTCGGGAGAACTAACTGCTTCTGAGAAGTAGGCCGTTTTGAGCAAAGAATCGTAGCAATACGTACGAAGTTGAGGCAAGGTAGCCAGGACAAAAC
>CAVWKV010000049.1:0-22859 GCA_963755265.1 uncultured Methanomassiliicoccales archaeon
TAATACGGCAAAGGATCCCTCCGGAAGTGTGCGGCGCAAGCCCGATCGCCAGAGCGCCCATTAGATCCTCCCTTCTATGCGCATTGTAGTAACGGGGTAGGCCGTACAGCTTCTCCAGCTCGTCGTCCACGAAGTCTGCAACCATCACCAGATAGTCTCCGCAGACCTTCGCCGGAACGATGTCCTGGACTTTTAGTTCGCAGACCTGTTCCGCATCTGTCAAGGGATATCCATGGGCGTCCCGTTCGTAACCGAGCTGGATCGCCTTCTCCACTGAAAGTCCTATCTCACGGGGACGGAAATGGGTCAGAGGCACATCGGTCATGTCGTAGCGGATGGTGCCATCCTTGTTCACGTGGATGCCGTGCTTCCAACGGAGTATGCCCTTCTCCAATGGTTCAGGCGTTCTGTTCTTGGAGATGAGACCGATGACTCCCTTCAGCTTCTCCGGCATGGGTTCGTTGATGTGTTCGGCGGCCTTCTCTAGGAGCTCGTCGACCGGGATGGACGTGACCTGAGGCTTGTCCCTCGGCACTGTATGGGCCCCGCAGTCGCAATGACATAGGATGGTGTTGGCGCCGCACTCTGGACAGACACGAAGCCCCACGGACGCGTTCACCGCCCCCGCTTTCTTCCGGGAATACGTCCTTCCGTTCTCGTCCTTCTTCTCCGACTGGGCGGAACGGGCGACCATGTCTATGAAACGCTGCGCTCCTCCGGCGCTGCCCACCGGGAACAACGCATGGGGCGGCGGACTGAGCAACCTCTCCTTGGCCTTCTCCGGACGTGCCATCCTCGTTCCGATGCGGGTTACCGCTCTCGGCCTGACAGTGACCCCCATCGCCTTGGAAACCGCTTCCATGGTGTTCTCACCGGCGAGTTCGGACCGGACCACTACATTTTCCCCTTCGATTCCAAGCCCCAGTCCAGCCAGGAGGGGCCCCGCATACTTTGCCAAGATCACATCGTCACCATAGACCGTGTGCAGGGCACCCAGGTTCTCCATGGTACGTTTCGTTCCTGGCTCGATCCTTACTGCCAGGGAGCGGTTGATCCATCTACTCTCCTTCAGCAGGTGCTCCCGCAGCGTCACCAGCTCAGGAATCTTGATATCATACCAGAAAAGATTGAAATCGGGATGCAATGGGACATTGTACTTTTTCGATATTTCCATCGCTCTTTCAAAGGTGGCCGGGCCATGCCAATCGTCGGGTAACTGCTCTTCGTTTGCAGCCAGCAGTTCTTGTTTGTACCATTCGATCGAATAGTCACCAGGAACGAGTACGTGGTTGTTCTCCACGAACTCGCCGAATGGGAGCAGCACCTCGCCCAGGTCGACGATCTCTACGATCTCCGACTTGACCTTGTCCGCTTCGGCCATGGTGTTCGCCTGGATAAGGTCCCCGTTCTTGAGCAGAAGGATCGGCCCCTCGATCGAATCGCATGGCGTGATCGCACCGGCCTTCCCGGGCCTCTCGATTTTGATCTGGGTCCCGATGGCCAGGAAGTCGTCGACCGCCCTCATGGTGGCCGGGCTCACGGCAAGTGCTGCCAATCCTGTCGTTCTTCCCCTTCCGTAGCGTAGCCGGAGGCCACCGGGCCGAGACGGATGGCTTAGCACTGGCCGGCCAGCCAGCATATCCTTGAGGTACTTGTAGTCAGGCTTGATCTGGACCTCGCCTTTTTCACCGGTGCCTTTCTTTTTCTTGTTGTACTCGATGATAAAGTCCCAGCCATCCATCTTTAGGTTCTTGACATGCTTCTCCAGCTTGGGGGCCTTCAGGCACAGCCCCTCGGAGATGACCAGCGCGACACCTCCCCGAACCGCGTTGGTCCCTATGCGGGGTAGGTTACGGTAACCGGAGATCTCCGCATCCTCGGTCTTTTCCCCGTCCACGCACACTGGACAGTTCTTGTAGATAAGCTCGATCTCCTCGTTCGAGGGGAGGTACTGCAGATGCTGCTTCATCTTGTAGAGCGGGATCTCTTCTTTGAGCCGCTCCACCTCCTCGAAGGTTGGAACATACCTCCCAATGCCGAATTCCCGGCGAACGACGTCGGCGATAAGAACGCTCATCGCCTGGCCAGTGCCGCCCGCGGCCCTTATTGGACCATTGAAGAAAACTGATACATACTCGGTGCCGTCGTTATTGTGGCCTATCTTGACCGCTCCGATGCCCACTATGGGCGAGACCAGAATACCCTCGGTGAGCACAGAGAGACCGACACGGACGGCCCGATCGAGCGCTTCTTCCCGGGTCTTGGCCGGAAACTTGGCCACTTCTTTGGCCACCAGCAACGAGACCTCCTCTCGGCTTTCGTGGGTGATGCTGAGCTCGCGGATACGTTCCGCCACCCCCTCCACATGATAGTCGACCAGCTGCTGTTCCACCCTGGCCGCCAGGTCCTCTGCTTGAGGAATCTCCACGAATGTCTCTGGATCGTAGCCTTTTTCGCGCGCCAGCTTCGCTATCTCATAACAACGGTCGTTTTCACGGTACAACTCTTGGAAGTACCGCTTCATGTTGTCGCTGCAGGCGAGTTCCCTCATCTCGCATCTCCCGAAGCAATTATACTACTCACGCCAACGGTTCCATCGGAAGGGCCGCGGCTTCCGTCGATTTCAACACTCGTACGATCTCATCTTTAAGCTCGTCGAGGTTCTCTCCAGCCATGGCCGAGATCTTAATTCGATCACTGTCGGTACGAATGAGATCGACCTTGTTCTCGACCTCGATCATCGGGATGCCTTCGAACGATTTCTTGATCGATCCCAACAAATGGAGCTGCTTCTCATAGCTGTAACCAGACGTCTCTGATGGGTCGAGGACAAAGATGATCACATCAGCCAGGTGCTTCAAGGCCAGAACGGCCTGGAGCTCGATCTCGTTACGTTCCTCCAAAGGCCTGTCCAACAACCCAGGTGTATCAATGATCTGGAACTTTCTCCAGCCTTTCTCGAAATGACCCAAGCCGATCCCCTGGGTGGTGAACGGATAGGCTGCGATCTGCGGCTTGGCGGTACTGATCCTTTCCACTAGTTGGCTCTTGCCGACATTGGGGAAACCGGCTATGACAACCGCGGGCATGGAGCTGTCGAAATCCGGTACCTTCTTGAGCTCCTCTCTGGCCATCTGCAGAAACTTGAGGTCCTTGTCGATCCTTTGCAGAACTGATGAGACACGGCCATAGTATTCCTTGCGTTCATTGTCCATAGTGTCCAGGTCTGTGGCCCGATGCACCTTGCCAGTATATTCCCTCTGCAGCTCGCTGACCTTCTGTGCTGCCCATTCCAATTTGGACAAAGCCTTCTTCAGCTCGTCGACCCCGATTAGGACGTTAATCAGTTCAGCGACGAACTCGTTTCGGTCGTTCAGCGAGGGGAACGCCCGATTGTACTTTATCAGAGTCGTGGAGATGATATCGGCGGTGGCCATGATGCGGGCCGCAGACTTTCGTTGGATCATGTCGAACTTGGAATCTCCCTCCGCATCGATCTTGACCGCCCTGCGGAACGCCTTGTCAAGGATCTCGTCGGCGTCCATTATTGTGGGTATCCTCTTTCTTAGGTTCAACACGGAAGATTCCTAAAGCGAAGGGTGGTATTAATCTATCTCCCAATACAGTGTGGGATGTGCATCCATATGTCATTCGAGATCGATTGTGAGATAAAGCTCAGAAAGGACGGCGAGATCATAGTCGACCTTCAGCGCGCGCAGTTCTTGAAGAAGATCGCCGAAATGGGATCGCTTGACCGGGTGACGGAGGAACTTAGTCTCTCACCAGGTCAGGTGAAGACGTGGCTGGACACTATCCGGGATGCGATTGGGGGGCCGGCGGTTTCTTTTGGGACAGGCGGGCGGGTCGTTCTGACCGAGAGCGGCAAAAGCTTGCTCTCAGAATTCGAAACCAGATCATCGACTGCCAAGTCGCAGGTACAGAACCTGTGGAAGAAGCCGTGGGTAACGACCGATGGGATAGTAATGATGGGGGGACGGGTCGTCCTGATCAAAAGAGGCCGAGAACCGTTCAAAGGCATGTATGCGCTCCCCGGTGGCATCGTGGAATACGGCGAGAGTGTGGAGGAATGCGTGGTCAGGGAGATCGAGGAGGAGACCGGTCTGAAGACCCGGGTCCTTGACCTTGTGGGGGTCTATTCGGCGGCGGACCGGGATCCTAGGGGCCATTTTATCACGCTCGCCTTTAACCTAATGCCGATCGGCGGCAGACTACACGGCGGAGACGACGCGGCAGAAGCCTCATCGTTCAAAATTACTGACCTCCCAGAAATGGCGGCGGACCATCATATGATACTATCCGAAGCCCTATTCAAAAGAGACCGATACGCTCGTCAAAGAATGAGCTCTTCGAAATAATCATCAACAATGTCAAGAGAGCGGCATCCGGAACGTAGCTAAAGACTTGTACGAAATAGTGCCATTCCCCCCTTTAGATGGCGGAAATCACCTCGATCATAACCGGTATATTCGATCCGACCAAGGTCTTGGGTGGATTGATCTGCATATTCATACTGTTCTATATCGATGCTATCATATTTCCGACGGTTCCCGAACTATTCACAGTCGGCATCTTTGCATCACAGACCCAGATCGGGACGCTTTGGTTCGGGTTGCTCATTTTAGGGACGATTGCAATATCTGAGGTACTGGGATTTAGTACCCTCTACTATATCGTGAAGAAGGTCAGGGTCCCAAAATTTATACAAAAGGCGGTGAATAAATTCCAGGCCTTCCTAATCTATCCAGATGAGAGGATGATCCTGGTAAATAGAGTCGCACCGATCGTTCCATTCCTAGGAGCTTACGCATCGTTATGTAACTGGAGCATCAAGAAATCCCTATACTATAACTTGATCGGGGGCATCGCAAAATATGGTCTGATATTACTGGCCAGCGGTCTATTCATCGAATATTGGGACCGGGGAACGGCTACTGTTGTGATTCTAGTCATGGTCATCGCAGTGATTATCGCCTCATTCATCGCCTCATACTACCGGAAAAAAAAGATAACCGAACAATCCATAAAATGCGAGATCCCCTGATCTGTATTCTGATCGGTGCAAGCCAGCAACACGGACCGGGAACAGAAAAGTATTTCTAAATCGGGACCTCAATCAACCTCTATGAAGCAGGACGAGTTGGACCGACTCATCCTACAGCTTTTGCAGAAGAATGGAAAGCTGACCAATGAGGAGATCGGTCGCATGCTCGAGCGTTCCCCTTCGACGATCCGCGATCGGATCAAGGGGATGGAGGAGGACCGTACGATCCTTGGATACTCGGCTATAGTGGACGAGCGGCGTGTTGGCATAATGGCGGATGCGTACGTCTCGGCGGAGATCGATCCGAAGAAGGAATCCATGGCGCTAACTGGACTACTAGAGCTTCAAAACGTATCGGAGATACTCCATGTGACCGGTGACAGACGGATCATGTTCCGCATTAAGGCAACCGACGACAAGGAGCTATTGGTGTTATTGGACAAGAAGATCCAACCTCTTGGCTTCGAGAAGATGGACATATCCTATGTCATGGACCATCTGGTCTGTTATCCCGGCCTCTAGGATTGCCTAATATTTATTTGAGTAGGATTGGCCATAGCCTTCCGGATGCAAACGGCCATGCTGTTGGCGCTGGTCATCTTCCTGGTGACCTACGTCCTAATATCGGTGAGACGATTTGGAAAGCTGAACCTTGAAAGGCCAGCAGTAGCGCTCTTCGGGGCGGCGCTAATGGTTCTGTTCGGTGTCGTGGCGGCCGACCAAGCGGTCGCAGCGATCCAGTTAGACACACTTGGACTGCTGCTCGGTATGATGATAATCGTGGTCTCTTTGGAGCTCTGCGGTTTCTTCACCTGGGTCTCGGTCAAGATGATCCGAGCCTCCAAGAATCAGTTCCAGTTCCTTATTCTGCTGATGCTCGTCACCGCGCTACTCTCCGCCCTGATACTGAACGACACCGTAGTGCTGCTGTTCACGCCCATCGTCATCAAGGTCTGCCGTCTGATCAAGGCCAATCCCATCCCTTTCCTGGTGGCCGAGGCGATATCCGCGAACATAGGCAGCGTTGCGACGCCAGTTGGCAATCCGCAGAACGTATTCATCGCGACACAATCGCACATCACCTTCGCCGAGTTCACCACCAAATTGTTCCCGGTGACGCTACTTTGCCTAGTAATCGCAATGGTCTTGGTTTGGCTTGTATTCAGGAACGAACTTAGGGACAATTGTGGAAGGAATGGCCGTTTCTGGCTATGCGAAAGGAGCAAAACCATTGATGCAGAGAAAGCCATCCAAGAGATTGCTCCCCAGCCGATGCACCGCTCTGTCTATATTGTGCTTGGAGCGCTGGTGTTGGTGTTCATAGGATTCGTCCTCTCGCCGTATATCAAGCTTCCATTGGCCATGGTGGCGTTCATCGGGGGCGCGTTCGTCCTCATGCTCCTGCCGTTCTTTAACCGTTCCGTCCAACCGGTCGAAGTACTGCGCAAGGTCGATTGGACGCTTCTTCTGTTCTTTGTCGGTCTGTTCGTCGTGCTCAAGGGAGTGGAAACATCAGGCCTGCTGGCGGAGATGATGAACACGTTCCAGGCCAGCAGTGGTTCCGGTCTTACCAGCATACCCGGCCTGACTGGTTTCTGTGCAGTTCTCTCCAATCTGATCAGTAACGTACCGGCGGTGATGTTGCTCTCTCCCTTCGTGGCTAGTGTAGGCAGCAACAACCTATGGCTCGCTTTGGTCACCAGCTCGACATTGGCAGGGAATGCCACCATATTGGGGGCGGCAGCAAACATCATCGTGGTAGAAACAGGAAACAAGATGGGGGTGGAGGTATCGCTGTGGCAGTTCATGAAAGCGGGACTTCCAATCACAGTAATCACGTTGCTCTTGTCAGTGATGATTCTGAGCATTCTGTAAGGCTATGTTCAGCATTTTAACAGAACGGACATCTGCAGCATATATTGCTTGAGTAGCCAGAGGCAGTCTCAGACATGCTGAACTACGCAGCGAACCGGCGAGGATCGCAGTCCTGGCCGCACTCTTTTCCGGAGAAAAGGGAATGCGAGAACTTATGTCGGTGTCTGGGCTCTCTAAAAACGCTTTGATCAATCATCTGAACCGACTGATGGTCAGCGTGATGGTCGAGAGGGTCGCTAGAGGCAGGTACCCTCTTACCATTGATGGACAGGAGCTTGCGAACACCTCCGCAGGGTCTATCGTTGACTCATCCAAGCGTCAGAACGCCAAGAGCGCGCACGTGATGGAGGAGTTCGACCGTTTGTTTCCGTTCAACTTCCAGGGCAAGACGGAAAAGGAAAAGAACGCCAGGTGGCCGATTTGTCGCGAAATGAAACATCACGAAGAGGACATGATCAACGGCATGAAAGAAGCATTGCGCATCTGGAAATAGATAAAAAAAGGCCCGATCATGATCGGGCATGCTCACATTTTCTTGTGGCAGAACCACCAATCGTAGCATTCCTTTCCCATGGATCTCTTGCGTTCCATTGCCGACTTGTAATCCCTGGGCGCCGGCAGGATGACCTCGCCTGGAATTAGGTCATTATTGGGCCAATTCTCGGGTGTAGAGACTTTGTTTGCATCCGAATATCGCAGTGCCTTCACCGCACGCAATATCTCGTCAACCGACCGACCCACCTCTGGCGGGTAGTATACCATCAGCCTGATCTTTCCTTCCGGATCGACGACGAAGACCGACCGGACAGTGTTCGTGGCCCTTGCGGGATGGATCATACCCAGCTTGGAAGCAAGACCCCCGGCCCCATCGGCAATGATAGGGAACGTAATCTTCACACCCATTCGTTCCTCGATCCATTCCACCCATTTCATATGTGAGAATACCTGGTCGATGGAAAGGCCAATTAGCGTCGTTTCTTCCGCCTGGAACTTCTCAGCCCGCATAGCGAAGGCCACAAACTCAGTCGTACATACGGGGGTGAAGTCTGCGGGATGGCTGAAAAGCACGAACCATTTTCCAGCAAGATCCTTAGGCAACACCATTGGTCCTAAAGTTGTGGTTACTTTGACATCAGGAAAGTGCTCCCCTATGAGGGGGATCCTTCCGATCGGCTCCTCTTCTTCCCTACATTCCGTCATGACCAAACCTCCAGATTTTATTGGAGCTGTCATTACTTAACAATTTTTATGGAAGAGTTTCATGGATCTAGCGTATGGTTGTGCTGGCCATTTCACACGATTGTATTATTCCGAGTCACTATTGTCCGTTCAAGGATAATGTTCCCTCTCTAGGCATGATACCTTAAATAGCGAGGAAGTAGTTTTGCCAAACCATGGAATTGGGAGTGCTGTTCGGAATCGGGTTCATTGTACTTGGCACGCTCATGCTATTACTGGAATTGCATGCTCCGGGTACGTTCCTGCTCGTTCCTGCTACGGTATTGATGGTGCTGGGAGTGATCGGAATCGTCCTGCCGGGTGTATTGTTCACTTGGTGGGCGCCGATAGCTGCAGTGATCGTACTCGTGCCGACCACGTTATTGACGATCAAACTCTATCAAAAACTTTCACCACCGGGACCGCCAGTCACAACCGTGGCGACTTCATTGGTCGGAATGAAGGGAATGGTCACATCGGACGTGTATCCACATACCTTAAGGGGTAAGGTAGAGATCGAACATGATACATGGTCGGCTACATCGGATTCATTGATTACGACAGGAAAGCGCGTTGTGGTCGTCAGTAGTGAAGGGGTGCATGTGGTCGTGAAGGAAATCTGCGATGACCATGCGCAAGTGGATGCGAAATGCCAATGATTAAGGGGACAATAACCTTGAAAAGGAGAGGAAAATAATGGCGGACGTGACACTGGAGATAATCATTGGATTGCTGATATTGGCGATCATTGCCGTAATAGTCATTGTGACAAGCGGTGTGAAGATCGTTCAGCCTTACCAGCAGGCTGTCTACATGAGACTGGGCAGTTACGTTAGGATACTCGATCAGGGTATGAACTTCGTGACACCTTTAATCAACACAGTAATCAAGATCGACCTAAGGACGCAGGTCCTGGATGTGCCGAGGCAGGAGGTCATCACCAAGGATAACTCCCCCGTCAACGTGGACGCTGTCATATACATCAAGGTCATTGACCCTAAGAAAGCGTTTTTCCAGGTCACCGATCACAGAGCGGCCACGATATATCTGGCGCAGACCACTCTGAGGAGCGTAATCGGCGACATGGAACTGGACGAGATCCTGTCCAATAGGGAGAAGATCAACCTTCACCTAAGGGACAAATTGGATGAGGCGACTGACAAATGGGGCGTCAAGGTCGAAGCGGTCGAGATAAGAGAGGTCGATCCAGCTCCGAAGGTCAAGCAGGCAATGGAAGAGCAGACCTCGGCTGAAAGGCTGAGGCGCGCCGCGATCCTGAAGGCGGATGGTTCCAAGACAGCCGCGATCCTTAGCGCCGAGGGAGAGAAGAGGGCCA
The DNA here is from genome assembly GCA_963755265.1 of uncultured Methanomassiliicoccales archaeon. Taxonomy (GTDB): domain Archaea; phylum Thermoplasmatota; class Thermoplasmata; order Methanomassiliicoccales; family UBA472; genus DASXVU01. The sequence continues at coordinate 9,492 of CAVWKV010000049.1, forward strand.
GGATCTTACAGGCCGAAGGTCTCCGTCAGGCCAAGGTTCTGGAGGCGGAAGGCGAACGTTTAGCGATCATCTTGAACGCGCAAGGCGAGGGGCAGAAGCTGAGAATTCTTAGCGTCGGTGCGGCGTCGCTCGACTCAAAGGCTCTCACGGTCCTCTCATTGGATACGATGAAGACTGTTGGAAACGGTCAATCGACGAAGATCATCCTGCCGTTCGAGGTCTCCAAGCTGATGGAGAATGTCTCCGAGTACCTTGGTGGAGGCACCAAGACTCCGGAACGCTCAATTTCCAACCGCGATGAGATCGAGAAGGCCGTCGGCAAGGCGGATGATATCCTTGGACCGATACCGACCCAGGATGAGCTGAGACAGGATTTCAAAAACATTGAAGAGGCGGTCCAGAAGGATAGACTCGAAGCCGCAGAAGCAATCAAGGAGATGGAAAAGAAAAAACGGGCTGCTATGATCGCCCCCGATGGTTCGGCCTGATCCAAACCACTTTTCTTATTTTCTCTATAATCTGGCCAGTTCGATCTGGCAACATTTTCCTTCCTCATTTCCGAAGTGAACTTTCATCTAACAGTCCCTTTTTTATATCACGAGAAACATAGCAATATACGGTCTGCGCGACCAGCGTCGTGTGGTTCAAAGAAGGAATAGGTAATAGTAATGTATGGCGGAAAACCGAGAGGCGGTGGCTATGGGGGACGACCAAGACAGGAAGGACCCCGCGAGATGCATAAGGTAAAATGTTCCGACTGCGGAGCCGAGACTGAGGTTCCGTTCAAGCCGACTGAGGGCAGGCCAGTATACTGTAGGGACTGCTATCAGAAGCACAAGCCCGCCAGAAACGACAGGTTCTAACCTGTCTAATTCCTTTCTTTTTTTTAATCTTGTTAGATATAATTGACTAAACAACTAGTGTTTTAGTTCCCTGAGATTTCTTAAATAGATTTTTTGCTGGTTCTCTAATTATGGGCATATCAAAGAAGGATCTCGCCAGGCATAAAGCTGACAAACAGGCAAAGATGGAAGAGCTATCCCAGAAGGCAGCAAGCGGGAGCGCGTCGGCCAAGAAGAAGCTGGCGAAGTTAAAGTGAATTGAATTCATTGTTGTTATAAAATAGAGCTTGTTCAACTATGCGCGCCAGAGCCCGACAAACCTTAGGGCTCGTAACTCGGTAAGTGTCCCTGATTCGATAGTTTTTTATTTTGTTGAATTTGGAGCTTATGCTATGATCAATACTGGACCAAGCACTACAGCGATCGGTTGAACGTTAATCGTGGTCACGGACCTTAGGTCTTTTACGCAAAAACATTCTGTATTTAGCCTTTGAGATTTCATAAGAAGTGGACGGTGCGCGATTTGAACGCGCGGCCTCCTGCTTGCAAAGCAGGCGATCTTCCGGTCTGATCTAACCGCCCAATTAGGGGTCGTAAACGTCCTGGCGAATATATAGGTTTCTGAGTTCCAGTCAAGAAGGATGTCCCGAACTAACGCAAGATGCGCCAGGATTTAACGGGATCGGGAATCTGAGGGAGATCACTTGCAGATCGCGCCATTATTTGCTCCACCGACCAATTTGCGGTACTTTGCCAGCATTCCGGTAGGATGACGGTCGATGATTTTCATCTTCTCCAGGCGTTTCTTCATCTCCTTATCGTTCACTCCGACGAGCTCCAACTTCCGGGCCAGTATGTCAATCAGGATGCGGTCACCGTCGACGACAGCGGCGATGGGACCCTTCTCGAACGCTTCAGGGCAAACGTGGCCGATGCATGGTCCGCGTGTAGCCCCAGAGAAGCGACCATCAGTAATGAGCGCGACAGAGTCAGAGAGCCCCATTCCTGCGATCATGCTGGTCGGACCTAACATCTCCGGCATCCCTGGCCCACCCTTTGGACCCTCGTACCTTATAACAACGACATCACCGGGGACGATCTTTCCTTCCGATATGGCCTTGCTGACCTCTTCCTCCGAATTGAACACACGGGCAGAGCCTTCGAAGCGCATCATCTTCTCATTGACCGCCGCCTGTTTGACTACCGAACCTTCGGGAGCCAGATTACCGAAGAGAATGGCTATTCCGCCCTGTTCATGGAATGGCCTATCGATCGGTCTGATGCACTCTTCGTCCATGACCCGCGCCTCGTCGGCGATCTCATGGACCGTCTTCCCGGACACCGTGTCCTCATTGTAGAGATGATCCTTGATGCGCTTCATGATGGCCGGAACACCTCCCGCGCGGTCGAAATCGCCCATGACATACTGTCCGCTCGGTCTGATACTGGTCAAGTGCGGGATCTCCTTGGAGATTTCGTCGAAGGTCTTCAGGCTGATCTTGATCCCGAAATCGTAAGCTATCGCAGGCAGGTGCAAAGCCGTGTTTGTCGAGCCGCCTATGGCCATGTCGACCCTTATGGCGTTTTTGAATGAGTCCTCGGTGACGATTGAGCGTGGCGTCTTGTTCTGGCGCGCCAGCTCGACTATCCTCCGACCAGAATCCCGAGCGATATCTCTCTTTCTCTTGCTGTCCGCCATTGCGGTACCGCAACCGACAAGCGACAGTCCCAGGACCTCGGTGAGGCAGGCCATGGTGTTTGCCGTGAATAATCCAGAGCAGCTCCCTGCGCCTGGGCAGGCACAATTCTCGACCTGTTGAACGCGAGCTTGGTCAACCTTCCCCGCCTTGTACTCACCTAGGGCCTCGAACACGTTCTGGAGATCCATGCGTTCGTTGCCTAATTCACCATGTTTCATCGGTCCTCCAGTGACGATGACCGCGGGCAGATCGCAACGCCCGGCTGCCATTAGCATCCCGGGTGTGATCTTGTCGCAATTGGTAACGCCGACCCATCCATCAAAGCAGTGAGCCTTGACCATCAGCTCAACGCAGTCAGACACCGTCTCCCTTGAGGCCAAAGAGTAACGCATACCTGCATGTCCCATGGCGATGCCATCGCATATGCCAGGAACTCCGAATGTGAACGGGACACCGCCAGCCTCTATTATGCCGTTCTTGACCTCATCGACTAGTTGGTCAAGGTGAATGTGACCGGGAATGATGTTGTTCCATGAGTTCGCAATGCCGATGAACGGCTTAGAGAAATCCCCATCGGTCAGACCAACTGCCCTGAGGAGGCTCCGGCTCGGGGCCTTATCGATACCCTTGGTTATGACATCGCTTCGCATACAATCGCCGGCAGAGAATGCAGGAAGGAGTAGATAATCTGTTCACATGTCAGCGACAGTCAGCCTACACCAGTTTGATTTTCTCTTCCCGAAGCCGAAGATAAAGTGCACCCAAGAAGTCCGAAACGACATCATCCCGGCGATTGACCTCTCTTATCCAGATGCGTATGCTCAGTGTCACCTTAGCGTCAGAGATATCTGTCACCAGAACACGGGGACTGAACGTCTCATAGGAGATCTTGTTCTCAAACAGCGAACGCAGATGATGTTTTTGCATCACCCTATCGATCTCCTTCATCTCCTCGCCCGGGACATTTGGCAGAATTACTGGGTCTTTATCCGCCACATCGAGAATGATCCTCGTAACCCGTTCGATGTCCTCGTCCAGCTGTATCGTCAGGCGAAGCGGCACTTCGAAGAATCCAGCTTTTGTATAGTTGATGACCTTACTGCTCACGATGACCGAGTTGGGAACAATTACAAGCTTTCCTTGTGGGTCGAGCAGAACTGTCTTGGTCAGTGTTATATCCTTCACTCTGGCTGGTTTGGTATCAGGCGAGCCCCCGATATCGACCCAGTCCTCCTGCTGGATCTGCCGTTCCAACGCTATCAACATCCCTGCCATAAGGTTCTGAAATATCTGTTGTGACGCAAGAGCGATCACAATACCGACCAATCCTAAGGTAGCGGCCACCGTAGCGAAGTCGATCATCAGAATGCTCGTCATTCCGTAGGATAGGCCAACAACGATTAATGCGTACTGAAATACACGTGCATACATTTTTGATCGGCGTTTACCGATGCGGGTATCGAATGCTCGACGTGAAAGCGCATAGGCCGTACGAGCCAATGCCAAGGTAAAGAGCAATAGTACGATGAAGAGTATTAGACTCTCAACGTTTACGCCATAGATATACCCAGGCTGTTCCGCCATACACGGGGATATACTGGAGCAGTAAATACCTTATTGCCAAGACAATGAATGGATTTATTGGAAAGGATTTAGAATAAGATAACTGGAATTGGTTTGAAGCGTTTAGGAGCGGAGAACGATCTCGATGTTAACACCATCGGGCACCTGAATCCTCATCAGCTGCCTCAGGGCGCGCTCATCTGCGTCTAGGTCGATCAATCTCTTGTGGATACGCATCTCCCACCTGTCCCATGTCTCCGAGCCTTCTCCATCCGGGCTCTTCCGGCAAGGGACCTGGAGCCTCTTCGTAGGCAGGGGGATAGGTCCGCGTATAGCGACGCCAGTCCTTTGGGAGATCTGCTTTATCTGTCCACAGACAGAATCGACCTTCTTTGGGTCCGTGCCGCTCAGTGAAATCCTTGCGCGCTGTGCCATGTGATCATCTCAAAATATAAGAGGAAAGGGAAGGGGTTTACATCTCCTTCTTTTCGACCTCAATGCACATACCGGCGGCGACGGTGGCGCCCATGTCACGGATGGCGAACCTGCCTAGCTGCGGGAAGTCCTTTGCTCTCTCCACAACCATCGGCTTCGTCGGCTCGACCTTGACGATAGCGACATCGCCAGTCTTCAGGAAGGTCGGGTTCTCCTCCTTCACTGCACCAGTCTTCGGGTCGAGCTTCTTCTGTAGCTCGATGAATGAGCATGCGACCTGGGCCGTGTGACAGTGGAACACCGGGGTGTATCCAACTGGGATGGCAGTCGGGTGGTTTAGGACGACGATCTGGGCAATGAAGGTCTTGGCAACGGTCGGCGGGTTGTCGATCGGGCCTGCTACATCTCCCCTCTTGATATCGTTCTTGGCTATGCCCCTGACGTTGAATCCGACATTGTCGCCGGGCAGTCCCTGGGTCAACTGTTCGTGGTGCATCTCGATGCTCTTCACTTCGCCTACCTTGTTGGACGGCATGAAAATGATTTTCATGTCCGGCTTCAAGGTACCGGTCTCGATACGTCCGACCGGGACGGTCCCGATACCGGTAATGGTGTAGACATCCTGGACCGGCAGTCTGAGAGCCAGGTTCGCCTGGGTTGGCGGGACCTTCAGCTTGTTAAGGGCCTCGATCAAGCTGTCTCCCTTGTACCAGGGCATCTCTCCGCCCTTCTTGACAATGTTTGCACCAGCGTAAGCGCTGATAGGGATGAATGGTACCTCTTCGACCTTGTAGCCGATATTCTTCAGAAGCGCCGAAACCTGCTCCTTTACAGTGTTATACGTCTTCTCATCATAGGCCGGTTTGGTGGCATCCATCTTGTTGATGGCGATGATGATTTGTTTCACACCGAGCACTTTAGCCAAGAAGATGTGTTCCTTGGTCTGGGCCTGAGGTCCGTCGATTCCAGACACGACAACACAAGCAGCGTCCGCCTGGGACGTACCGGTGATCATGTTCTTGACGAAGTCCCGGTGACCCGGGGCATCGATGACGGTGAAGTAGTACTTGTCAGTCATGAACTTCTTGTGAGAAACGTCGATAGTGACACCGCGTTCCCTCTCTTCCTTCAAGTTATCCATGACCCATGCGAACTCGAAGGTGGCCTTTCCCTTCTCTTCCGCGAGTTTCTTGTACTTTTCGATGACGAACTTGTCTATCGCGCCGGTCTCGAGCAACACCCGACCGACTGTGGTGGACTTTCCGTGATCGACATGACCTATGAACACGATGTTCATGTGGGGCTTCTCTGATGCCATTTTTCATCCTCCTTTTTATTTTCTATATCCTGGTAATATGCTTGATTTTTCTCGATACTGTTCTTGATATATAACGGTTTTTCATACTCAGCCAGAGTAATAGGCGGCATCGTAAGGTTCTGGGTTCAGACCCTTCCTCTTGCGTATCTCCGCTACGACCTTTGGCTGCAATTCCTTTGGGACTTGCACGAAACCGGCGTTCTCGGTCGACCACAGAGCACGACCCTGTGTCGCGCCACGAATGGCGCTGGCAAACCCGAACATTTCCGCGACCGGCGCCCTTGCGACGATGACCGCGGCAATGCCTTCCTGGTTGATCTCCTCGATGGTGGACCGCCTGGACTGGAGTTCCCGAATAGCGTCTCCCATCAGATCCTGTGGGACGTTGATGTAGATCTTGGTTATCGGTTCAAGCAACACCCTCTCACCCATGCACATGGCACCATATATGGCGGACCTTGTGGCAGGAATGACCTGGCCCGGTCCCCTGTGGATCGAGTCCTCGTGTAGCTTGGCATCGACGAGCAGCATCTTCACGCCGGCGCACTTTTCCTGAGCGAGAGGTCCGATGTTCATGGCTTCATCGAATGCCTGCTTGCACAATTCCATCGTCTCGTGCAGGTTCTGGATACCTTTGGTCATGTCGATCAGGACGTTGTTGTCCTTGAACGCCACGATGCCCTTGGCCTGGTCCTTGTCCATTCCCAAATCGATGAGCTGCTTGGCAAGGGCCTTCGGGTCCTTGATCTTGCCATCGGTCTTGATTTCACCGGACTTCATGGCAGCGACGATCGCATCCTCCAATGGCAATACTTCCATGAAGAAGCGGTTATGCTTGTTCGGGGACTTGCCTTCGAACGGGCCTCCGTGCTGCTTCACGCATTCACGGTAAACGACTATAGGCGCAGATGCCTTGATCTCCACTTTGTGGTCGTTTATGATCCTGTATTGGGTGATATCCAGGTGCAGTTCTCCCATACCAGACAATAAGTTCTCTCCGGTCTCCTGGTTGATCTGCACTTGTATTGATGGGTCAGCCTTGGCGACGGTCCTCAGCACTTCGACCAGCTTTGGCAGGTCCTTCATGTGCTTGGCCTCGATGGCAACGGTGACAACGGGCTCGGAATAGTGAGTGATCTTCTCGAAGGCTTCCATGTCCTTGGCGGTCGAAATAGTCGATCCCGCAAATGCATCCTTCAGTCCGGCCAGAGCCACGATGTTACCTGCGTCTACCTCATCGACTGGGATACGGTCCGCGCCAACGCTCAATGAGACGGTCTGGACACGGTTCGTGCCCATACCAACGATGTTGAGCTCCATCCCACGGACGACCTTACCGGAGAACAGACGGCCGATGGCCACCTCTCCTGCGTGGGGGTCCATGATGATCTTGGTGCACATGAACGTGACCGGTCCGTTGGAGTCGCAGGTCATCATTGCCTTGGCGACCTCGGTCTCCATGTTCCCTTTCCAAATTACTGGAATCCGAATCTTCTGAGCATCGAGGGGGTTCGGGACATGTGTGATGACCATGTCCAGCAGGACCTCATGCACAGGTGACCTCTTGGCGAGGGTCTTCTGGTCCCCGTTCTTGCAGAACTCGTACACGTCCTTGAACGATATGCCAGACTTCTTCATGTACGGGGCGGATATTGCCCAATTGTTGTAGGCGGAACCGAACGCAACGGATCCATCCTCGACCTTGACCTGCCATGCCTTGCGCAGATCCTCGGGCAGCTGGGTCAAGATCCTCTTGTTGACCTCTGCGATGATCTTGACGAAGCGCTCCTGCATTTGTTGCTGGGTGACCTTGAGTTCGTTGACCAGGCGGTCGACCTTGTTGATGAACAGGACTGGCCTTACGCGTTCCTTCAACGCCTGTCTGATGACGGTCTCGGTCTGTGGCATGATGCCTTCCACCGCACAGACCAGGATGATGCAACCGTCCAAGGCCCTCATGGCCCTGGTGACGTCCCCGCCGAAGTCGACGTGACCTGGCGTGTCGATCAGGTTAATCAGATATTCATGACCGCCGTAGGTGTGAACCATCGACGCGTTTGCGGCGTTGATGGTGATGCCCCGAGCTTGCTCCTGCTCATCATAATCGAGCATCAGCTGCTTACCTGCCAGGTTCTCCGACATCATGCCGGCGCCAGCGATAAGATTGTCACTGAGCGTTGTCTTGCCGTGGTCGATATGCGCAGCCGTTCCGATATTACGGATATATTTCGGCGTACGCATGATGGCCTGGGCTTTTGCGATATTATCCTCTTTGCGTCCCATAATCCCACCTTGATAGTTCAGCGTGCCGACTGTGCGACCCTTTCAACTTCTTCCTTCTTGGCAACGGAGAAGCTGTTCATGTCGTTCTTGGAGGCGAGTATGAGTTCGTCGGCCAAACACAGCTCGATGGGCTTTGTCGTCTTGAATGATGCCTGAATCGCTCCCTTGGAGATGTTCCTCAGGGCAATGTCCAGACGCCTTGAAGGCGCGATATCGACGGCCTTCGGGACGGATATTCCTCCGAACTGAAGCCGAGTGATCTCCTCTCGTGGTGCTGCGTTCTCCAATGCCTCAACGAGCACTTGGACCGGGTTCTTCTTGGTCCTCTCGGCGATGACATCGAAAGCGTCTTTCGTTACGCGGTAGGCCTTCATCTTCTTGCCTGTGTAGACCTCGGTCCTCATCATGTTGTTGAGCAGGCGCTCCACGATATTGACCTTGGACTTACCGAACCAGCGGTTGGCGTGCCTAGCGTCGCTGTGCGGCAATGAGATCGGGCTGAGGTTGATGTACTTGGCCAATCCGCCATCCTTGACGACAACGTCGGCCATTCCGAATTTTCCGAACAACAGAATGTTGTTGAATTGAAGGGTAGTCTCTTCTGCCAAAGAATTCACCTCACTGGCTTTTCTTTTCTGCCCCTTACCAGCTCGTTTAGGGACACATTGTTCACCTGGATGACCTTGAACCTGACTCCAGGGATATCACCATAGGAACGACCCATTCTTCCACCGATGCCCTCCACAAGGACCTCGTCGTGCTCGTCGATGAAATTGATGGCGCCGTCACCAACCGCGAATGCGGTGATCTGCCTGCCGTTCTTGATCAATTGTACCTTAACGCACTTTCTGATCGCGGAATTCGGCTGCTTGGCCTCGATACCGACCTTTTCCAGTACGATGCCCCTGGCCTGGGATGCTCCTTCCAACGGGTCAGACTTCTCTTTAAGCTTAAGCATTCTCCGCTTGTACGTGCTGTCGCTCCAGCGGAACTTCTGCCTGTCTGATGCGAGCTTCCTGGCAGTGTATAATCCTCGTGCCAATATATTCACCTTCATTATCTGAAGCAGACTCCCAATACCGCATGTCGTATTTAAGAGTATAGGGTTTGTAAATACGCCCTCTGGCTCTTAAATTTCGGCCGAATGGATGGCTAACTGTCTGCGAGTTACGTTGGTCGAAGGAAAGTACATCTCATTTATATCCCTTCCTATCGTTTGTAAAAATGCGGAATCTTATTTTTGGCACATCTTGCGGAGGAATCGGGAATACGGTATCCCAGACTAAACGGCATAGATTTATGAATCCGAGCCGTATTATGATTTTCAGGGATGGGATCATGGTCGAGGAAGAGTGCGATCGCGCCAGCCAGCTACAGCGAGCGCAGACGATTATTGAGTACGGGCTTGCAGTGGTAATACCCTTTCTCTTCGCTTGCATGCTGTTCTCATATGTAGTGATGCAAGAGCTCTTCGACGTGTTCTTTGTACTTTCGATAATCGCTGCTGCATTGTTGATAATCCCCGCCAAGAGGGTGAGCGACCTTCACTTTCAATGTTGGTCCAAACACGTCATGCCAAAGAAACTGGTCAACGGCATGCTTGGTATGATCTACATATCCGAGGTCTCGGTTTTCTCCGCTTCGCTGTTATCAATATACAAGGGACTTAACCCCGAACATCCGCTCACTTTCGCCATAATAGGCGGTCTCATGATGGCCCTCCTGGCAGTACTTGCCTTCAATGACCGATACGGAAAGAAGCTTGCGGAGATGGATAAGCGCTGCCTCCGATTAACGTCGGAAAAGGCCCGGGACAAGGTTATCTCCGCGCTCGGCACCACTGGCACGGCGTTCGAGGTGTCGACCTCAAAGAATGGGTTCCTAATCTCGATGGAAGCCAATGCAATGGCCATCCACATCAAGCCGTTAGGAACTGAGGCCTCGGAGATAATCCTGGAAAGGCAGGTCGGCGCCTCCGAGGAGAAAATCGAAGCGGTCAAGGACGCGATAGAGGCCTGATCAAGGATTTCCCTTTGATTCACCCTTCACCAAAGCCGTGGCGATAAGATGGGCCAGACGCAGCGGCTCCGGGATCACACCTTGCACCGTGCTGCCGTGCAGCAGTTCGACCACATCATCCGTCGAAGCCCCGGCGATCGATACGAAGAGTGGCCCATACTTTGTCTTGACCTCGATGAGAACGTGCCTTTCCACGATCTCCAACCGCCTCTGCCAGTCCATGAAATGTTTCTGCAGAGCGGCTCGCATGGAATCCAGATCTGGGCGGTCCCTGGTGACTGTGCAGAACGGCGTCCCAATGACCTTTGACAAACGATCTATATCGACCACGTTGAAACCCCCGACAGCCGTACCGTCAATCATGACCAGCTTGACCTGATCGAGGTACCTGGAACTTGAAAGGAGATCGATGATGGTTTGGTCGGCATCGTCACCGTCGACGGTGACCTCCGACATCATCACCCCCTCCACGTATCCTGGCAGTCGAACCGCGACCCCCACTATTGGGACCTTGCCATCCCTGAACGAGAAAGGTGCGTCGTCTATTCCCAGGACGCGCACCTGCGACTTCATTACATCAGCCCCAGGTGGCCTGTGACCTTGTCGATCAGGTTGTCCGGCGCCGGTCCGATCCCTAGGCAGGTTGTCGTGTTCGGCGGCAGCTCGGTCATGCCGGCGTCGACTATCAAGGATGTGACCAAACCAGCGGCCTCGGCCGCGGCCTTGACCTCGTGAAGCTCGTGCAGGCTGTTCACCTTGACCACAACCTTTTTCTGTCCCTCGTTGTACCAGGCGTCGAAGTACATGGGGCTCCGCTTCTTAGCAATAAGGACGCAATTCACCGCGGCATGCGCCACTTGGGCCGCCATCTTCCCTGGTGACAACCTAAGATCCTTGCGCACGACCACTACCAATTTGTAATTGAATGATGCCATCTGGATTCGGTCTATGATTTACCCTGAGCGTAAAAAGCTTTCCTTGTTCAGAGCTCGCCGAACGTCATTGGGAACTGCTTGTACAGCTCCCTTTGCTGCTGTCGTTTCATCTTTTCGGCCAGGTCCTTAAGCTCCTGGTCACTATAGTGGAAAGATATGTCCGCGTTGCAGATAGGGCATCGGGAATGCTCTCCTTCCCGGCAAGCGCCGACTGGAACTGTAATCTTGATACCGCATTTCGGGCAATCCAACAGAATGCTCTCCTCTTCAGGCATCGAACGTCAAGTATGTTTTCCGGTATTTCAGATTTGTCACGCGAGCCACCGGAACCATGTCGGCATGCCGCGGTGGTGAATATTAATATCCCGCTCACATAGGGATAAACGATGTTCGAGATCACCAAAAGGGACGGTCTGGCCAGGATCGGGAAGCTCGAGACCGGGCATGGTATCCTGGAAACGCCAACGTTGTTGCCGGTCATCAACCCAAGGCTCATCACTGTCTCACCCAAGGAACTTCACGACATTTTCGGTTTCCGGGGTCTCATCACCAATTCATACATCATAAGGAACGACCCGGTGCTCAGGGAAAAGGCCCTGAACGGAAAACTCCACGAACTTCTCGATTTCCCTGGAGTGATCATGACCGACAGCGGGACATTCCAATCCCATATGTACGGTGAGGTCGATGTCAGGAACGACGACATCATCAATTTCCAAAGAGACATAGGGACCGACATCGGAACTGTCCTGGACATCTTTACCGAGCCAGAATGGTCCAAGGAGCAGACCGCAAAAGCGGTGGACGTGACCCTGGAAAGGACCAGGGAGGCGGCCGGCCTGAAAGGCAACATGATGCTCGCTGGTGTCGTACAAGGCTCGGTCTATCCAGACCTGAGGGAGCATTGCGCCAGGGAGATGGCTTCCATCGCCGTGGACATTCACCCGATAGGCGGAGTGGTCCCGCTCATGGAACAGTACCGTTTTGCCGACCTGGTGGACGTGATCATCGCATCGAAGAAGGGTCTGAACCCGTCCCGGCCGGTGCACTTGTTCGGTGCCGGGCATCCCATGGTGTTCTCGCTGGCGGTCCTGCTCGGATGCGACATGTTCGATTCCGCGTCGTACGCCAAGTTTGCCCGAGACGACCGCCTCATGACCGTCGAGGGCACGATGCACCTGGCGGACATGAAGGTGAACGACTGCGACTGCCCCGCCTGTCTGGGCAAGACCATCGAGCAGATCAAAACCATGAAGCCATCGGAAAGGATGATTACGCTTGCTAGGCACAACCTTTATACTTCGCTCATGGAAATCGAACGGTGCAAGCGGGCCATCCTGGAAGGTGACATATGGGAATTGGCTGAGAGGCGGTGTCGCTCTCACCCGGCCCTGCTCGATGGACTGCGCCGGTTGCGCGAGCACACCGAGTACCTGGAGAGGTTCGAACCGCTTTCCCGGGACCGCGCAATGTTCTATACCGGACCGGAATCATTGAACCGCCCAGTCATGCTCCGTTACGAGAAACGCATCTTCTCCCGCTATAGACAGCCATCCAACGAAATAATGATCTGTTTCGCAGACAATGGCAAGCCTTATGCAAGGCAGTATTCGAACGAAATCTCCAGAATATCGGCGACCTCTGACGCCCATTTCATGGTGGTAACTCCTTTCGGACCGGTGCCGATCGAACTGGACGAGATGTATCCCATCGCCCAATCTTTGTTCCCAAGAACGACGGACCATGAGACTGAGGAGCGCATCAAGGACCTCATGGAACGCCAATCACACCGCCAAACTTACAAGCTCTCCTTGATGTATGATGGGGAACCGACGCTGGAGATGTTGTCCGAGATCGCCAAAGGAACCTCGACATTCGATCTGGACTTGTACCGGATCCGGGCGGTGGCCGACTACCAGTTCGGCGAGGGGGCGGCCGATGCCCTGTTCTCCGGCAAGATCGAACTGGTCAAGTCGAAGAACACGGACAAGATCCGCAATATCGTGGTCGATGGCGAGCACATACTGTCCTTGAGGGCCGAGGATGGTTTCTTCACCATGAGGCCAGGAGCTGCCCGGCGACTCATGAAGGCCTTTCCGTCGCCAAAGTTCCGGGTGATGGTCAAGGACGATGCCATCCCCTTCGTGATGGAAGGCAAGAACACGTTTTGCGGATTCATACAGGAAGCTGACCAGGACCTGCGACCCATGGACGAGGTGATGGTCGTCGACAAGAACGATAGGCTGTTGGCGATCGGAAGGGCGATATTGAAA
>CAVWKV010000050.1:0-41713 GCA_963755265.1 uncultured Methanomassiliicoccales archaeon
ACCAATCCCCATTGGGCCAGGGTGATGCTCTGCAGTTTCAGCGTGTCATGAAGGAACGGAAGCGGCACGGCGATCAGCAGCAGTATTACAGCGGCCAGCGCCCAAAGCAGCATAATGCGGTTGCTGGTGTAGCCCATCCTACTAAGCGGCTCACGCGACGAGCGCATATTGAAGGCCAGGAAGATATGTCCGATGAGCCAGGTCGAGAACGCAACAGTCTGGGCGACGACAAGGTCACCTTGCGTGTACCAAGTATAGAGGTATGCGGCGCTTACCGCCACGAACAGGCTGGCTGCTCCCACAACGATGCTGGAGACCATTTTTTTGTCCATGAACTCATGTTTCGGGTCCCTCGGCTTGCGCCTCATGATGTCCCCCTCGGCGTTCTCGGCCACGAATGCAGCGGACGCCCCAAGGTCCATCAGCAGTTCCAACATGATGATCTGGACTGGCGAAAATGGAAGTGGCACGCCGAGCGCGATCGGCAGCAGGAACGAAGCCACCAGGGCCATCTTGCATGCCAAGTAATAACGCACTCCCTTGCTCAGGTTGTCGAACATCTTGCGACCCTCGCCGACTGCGGTCTGGATGGTGGCGAAATTGTCGTCGGTGAGGACCATGTCCGCGCTCTCCTTGGCGATGTCCGTCGATCTCGTGCCCATGGCGATCCCGATATGCGCCTCCTTGAGCGCGGGGGCGTCATTGATGCCATCTCCTGTGACCGCGACGACCTCTCCTATTTCCTTCAGTGTTCGGACCAGTCTAGCCTTGTGCTCCGGGGTCGTTCGGGCGAAGACCGAAATAGTGCGCAGCGCCTCTTTCAGTTGGAGTTCGTTCATGGCGTCGATCTCCGATCCGGTCACGACTTGTTTTGCCTCGATTCCGACCTGATTGGCCACAGCCTGCGCGGTTCGTGGATGGTCGCCCGTCACCATGATCACCCTTATCCCCGCCTCCCGGCAGCTCTGGATGGATCCCTTCACTTCCTCCCTTGGGGGGTCGTAGAACCCGGTCATGGTAGTGAAGATGAGGTTATTCTCCACCCTGTCCTTCCCGTCTGCCAGGTCTCGGTATGCAAAAGCGATCACGCGTTGCCCTGACTTGGCCATTGCCTCCGCCAGTTCGGTTATTGATTTTCGCCGTTCGTCGGTCAAAGGCAGCACGCTTCCCGATTCCAGAACTGAGGACGATCGGGCCAGGATGACCTCCGGTGCCCCGGAGGAGAACATCTTTTGGCTCCTGTCATGTTCGTAGACATAGGTCGCCATCTTGCGAATATTGTCGAACGTGACCTCATCCTTAAGGGTCCATTCTTTGCGCAGTTCGATGATGCGGTTGGACGGATCGACCTCCGCAATCGCCTTGGCCATGGGATTTGCGACGGCGTCTGCTAATACCTCGTTCCTCACCACTCCGGAAGCCAACAATGAAACGTCTATCGCCATGGGGTCATGGGAGACGAATTCCTTCGCCTGGACGATAGCCCCGTCAACATAGACGGATTCCATTCTCATCTTATTCTTGGTTATAGTACCGGTCTTGTCCGTGGCTATTACGGTCACTGAACCAAGCGTTTCCGCCGCCTTGAGCCTCTTCACCAGGGCGTGCTTCCGCGAGAGAGACAACGCACCCAGGGCCAGCACCATGGTGATGATGATCGGCAGCTCTTCTGGAATAGTGGCGAAGGCCAGCGACAGACCGGTAAGGATCATCTGCTTGATGTCCTCGCCCCTAAGGATGCCCAATATAGGCACTAGGACTGAAAAGAACAAAGCCACCCAGACTAAGAACTTGGCCAGCTGTTTCATTTCCAACTGCAGCGGGGTCCTCGGGTCGCGCGTCTCCTTCACGATTTTTCCGATCTTTCCTATCTCGGTCTGGACACCGGTGGCGACGATGACCGCCTTCCCCTCTCCCCGCGTGATGACGGTTCCGGAGAAGACCATGTTGTTCCTGTCCGCAAGTTGGTCGCCCTCGTTGATCTTGCCAATGGATTTTTTAACTGGAAAGGATTCGCCAGTCAGAGAAGATTCGTCCGCCTCGATACCCAGCGAAACAAGCACCCTTGCGTCCGCCGGGACCCTCCCTCCAGTCTTTAGAATCAGGATATCTCCAGGGACGAGGTCATCGGTCTTCACCACCTTGGGGGCGCCATCCCTCAGAACGGTGGCATCGGGTGAGGATAGGTCCTTCAGCGATGATATTGATCTCTTTGCCTTGTATTCGTTGTAGACCTCCGTTATGACTAAGATGATTATGATCACGATGATGGTGGCAGCATCCGCCAGGCTCCCCCATATGCTATAGAGGACCCCGACGAAGAGCAACAGGAGGATCATCGGTTCCACGATCTCCTCCTTCAATATGCCCAGGAAGGTTATCTTGCTGGCTTGGAAGAAGCGGTTAGGCCCGTTCTCCTTCAGCCTTTTTCCGGCCTCCTCTGTGGAAATGCCTTTATCCTTGTCGGTCTGGAGTTCCTTCAACACTTCTTCTTCGTCAATGGAATGCCAATTGACCATCGGATATCCCGAGTCCCGCCCGCCGATGATGTTTCGTCAAGCGAACCCGTTGTGTCAAGTGAGCGAATTCAACATAAGGCTTTGGGCGATCATCTCGACAAGTTCAACCCCCTTCGGCGATCTCCTGGGGGGCATCGGCGAACTTGACCAGGGCATAGGCTTCCATGAAGTGCAGTTTAGAAGGGATCACCAGCGTATGCAGCGGTCCGCCCATGTCCAGTGAGCTCATCTTTTCCGGATAGCCAGCCGCGATACTCTCGGTCGAGGATCCGATACGCGCGGCGGTGCATATCAGCGAGTCGGGGGTGATGAGTCCTCGGCCGAACCGTTTCTCCGCCTCCAGGAGCCATCTGACCCCATCGATGGAGGTCATGTATCGACCTTCTTCCTCCCTGATGTCCAATAGGACCATGGTGTGCAGACCCCGTTCTTTGTTCTCCAGGATGCGCTCGTAAGGACTGGATGGAAAATATCCCCCCTCGACGAACGGTAGCGTGACGGTCCTGCCGAACTTGTAGGGCTGGAGGCCGAGCGATGACGGGCAGGCGCTGAAGATCGAGACACCGTGTATGACTTTGGTGGGTATGCCAGCGTCGACCGCCTGGATGCGGAGGTCCACGTGCGTCGTGGCGGCCATGGTGTCCCCGGCGGTGACGAATGCCACTTTATTGTCTCGGGCGGCGTCGACCACCATCTCCGACTCCTCCACGTCCTTTCTTCTAAGGACCGTGATCTCCTTTCCTATGGCTTTTCCGAGGTCATCGAGCGAGGCGTCGATCAGCCTAGAAGTATAGAACTCCACGAATATCTGGTCACAGCCCTTCAATTCCCGGAGCGCGCGAACGCTCATGTCGTCCACTCCGCCCAACCCTAAACCAACAAATAGCAATTCGCCCATCGACATCACCGTGCGCTCTCTCTGCGTTCGCGTACCGAAGGGTGAAGGCGAGTCCGTCCGTAAAAAGCTTTTAGACATGGGCTTGCTGGATTCGGCGTTAAAGATCATCAGAGAGGGCGACTCGGTTCTGTTCCCGATTCTCGGCGACAGCATCCCAGACATCGGCCTCGAGGTGTGCGAGGAGGAGTTCGACGAACGTCGGCTGATGGACACCGACTACAAGTCGTTAGTCTCTGTGCCCGAGGAACTTCGGCAGTTCCTGCCCACCTCCTTCGACGTCATCGGTAACATCGGCATCTTCCGGTTGCCGAACGAGCTGTCGTCGTATTCGAAGGAGATCGGTTCGTCCCTGTTGTCGGCGTTCCCCAGGCTGCGCACCGTCGCCATAGACAAAGGCGTCAAAGGTGAGTTCCGTGTTCGCGATCTGGAGGTTGTGGCTGGCGATGATAAGCTAGAAACGGTCCACCAAGAATACGGAATAAGGCTGCTGGTTGATCCCAGTCGGGTGTACTTCAATCCGAGGCTGGCGGGAGAGCGCCACCGGGTTGCCTCATTGGTGAAGGAAGGAGAAACGGTCATCGACATGTTCTCTGGCATCGGTCCGTTCGCCATCATGATCGCCAAGCAGGCTAAGCCGTTCGTCGTTTTCGCGCTGGACATCAACCCGGATTGCATCGAGTACATGAAAAGGAACATCGAGATCAACAAGATCGCCAATGTTGCGCCGATTGAGGGTGATTCCAAGCTCCTCATATTCGACATACCCTGCGCCGACCGCATCGTAATGAACCTGCCGCATACTGCCAGGCAATTCTATACTGAGGCGTTGACTCGGCTGAACATCGGTGGTACGATACATTTCTATCACATTTGCGAGAGGCAAGAGATCGATGTGGTTCTGGACCAGATGCTGCTTGAGGCGAGGGGAATGGGTGTGCGCGTCGAGGTTGTTCACAAGGAGGAATTAAAGACCTATTCGCCGAGCGCCAGCGTCTTCAGCGCCGACCTACTTCTTAGCGACTGGTGCTAGTGTTATCCCTTTCTGCCCCTGGTAGTTGCCGCTCCTCTTCTCATAGGTCATCTCGCAGCTGGAGTGCATAATCTCAAGGACCATCTGCACGAAACGGCAGC
Organism: uncultured Methanomassiliicoccales archaeon; assembly: GCA_963755265.1. Classification (GTDB taxonomy): domain Archaea; phylum Thermoplasmatota; class Thermoplasmata; order Methanomassiliicoccales; family UBA472; genus DASXVU01. The sequence continues at coordinate 4,549 of CAVWKV010000050.1, forward strand.
CGATCGGGACCTCGACCGTTTGTGAGGAGGCGTTGAAGCCAGTGAAGGTTAGGGTCCCATGGAAGCCAGCATCGATCTTGCCTAGGCCGACCAGGAGACCTTTCCGGATCCAGGAGGTTCGGGTCCAGAGCTGTGCCGCAATGTCGTCCGGGAGTTCGACGTGCTCGATGGTGCTTACAAAGAACATCTTGCCTGGACCTATGGCCACCGTTCCTTCGCGGTGGGTCTCGCCGGAATCCGCCATCCTGATCTCGGCGATGCGCAGATCGTAACCGTTCGGAGTGAGGCTGCTGTCCGAATAGTCCCTTATCGTAAGGCGTCCATTCTTCATCATCTCGACTATCTCATGGTCCGGCACGATGCACATGCCACCGCAACTCCTTTCCATCTCATTAGGGTAACGCCCATTTCGATACTTAGACGAAAAGGCGTATTCCCGCAAGGGTCAGCTTATTTTCATTTCATAAACACGAAGCGGACAGATTTACATATGGGATGAAAATTCTCCTTACCAGAAATGTCATTTTTCCTTCATGATGATCAAGTCAACCCGAAATCCCTCCGCTCTATCGGCCTCAACGATCACGTGGCCATCGTCTATGAGTCCCAGCAGAACAAGGTTGACGTGATTGCGGAGCTTTGCCGGATCGGCCTTGAGAGGAATGAACGTTGCCTTGTGTCCTCTGTCGAAGGAATGGGTATGGGGGACCACATGCGCCGCGCCGGGATCGACGTGGATTCGGCACTATCAAGTGGTGCGCTGATCATCGAGGATGAGGGCAGGGCCTACCTGGAAGGCGGAAGAGTCGACCCCGACCAGACCATTGCCCGGTTTGAGACATCGATCCGTGATGCCCTGGAAAACGGTTTCTCGGGGTTACGCTCATTCAGCTCTTCTTTCTTTCCCACCTCGTTAATCAATCTTGATCTGCTCCTTGATTTTGAATCGAAGATAGGCCGGGTGACGTCCGATAATAAAGCGGTCTGGTTCAGCCTTTACGACCTCAATGTTCAGGAGCCAGATATCATTATCAACGCGATCCTGAGCCATCCGATAATTGTCCTCAGGGGCATCGTCTGTAACAATTTCTTCTATGTACCGCCGGACCAGTTGCTCAGCCCGAAGAACGGGTCTCCAGAGATGTACCGGCTCATGGACCATCTCATCGATGTTCACTGCAACGAGCTTAGCCTCAAGCAAAGCCATGATGAGCTGGCATCAGCGAACAAGTTGCTTCGAGAGGAGATCAAGAAAAGGAAGATGGTGGAATGGTCGCTGCTTATCTCAGAAGTGCGCTACCGGAACACCCTGGACTCCCTCAACGAACCGGTCCATGTCATCGATCGGGATTATCGCGTCATCATCACCAACAAAGCGCTCGAGACCCTGGGGGACAAGATTAATGTGAACTTCCGCTGCGTCGGAAGATTGGTCTCAGAGGCGTTTCCATTTCTTCCAAAGGACGAGTTGGCTGAGTATGATCGCGTGTTCACCAGGGGTGAGACCATAGTCAGTCAGAGGTTCTATGTCCTGGGGGACAGGAAGGTATGGGCCGAGGTCAGCAAGGTGCCCATCATGAACGGAGATCAGGTCGCTAACGTGACCACCATCATCCGCCGAGTCGATATCAAGGAAGGCAACACCTGGAAGTAGTTGCGAGATGTCTATCCAGTATTTTCATTGTTGATAGCCAGATATTGACGTTCATATACTCATATCACATTATGTCAGACGGGATATGGGAGCACTCGATACCAGTACATTCAAGAGCGAATGCTATTGAGGATCGTTTCCGACACCACCGCTCCCTAGCTCCCCTTTTTATAACCATTAGCGATACCATCTGGTTTTCGGGCGTGACCGAAGGTTCGTCCGCATAGCCGTTCCTTAATCTTGGAAATCGGCAGTTATTAATATTGTAGATACGTTGAAGAACTTTGTTGGATGTATCATCCAACTGTGGCTGTAGAGACTGCTTTCAGGAGGGAATATTATGGTCAGTAAGAGACAGGGAATCATATCATTGATCGTCGTGATCGTACTGGTCGCGGCTGGATTTGTAGTGGTCACGGAATCGAACAACAAAGGTTCAACCAACAGCGGGACCGAATATGTCATTGACGCCATGGATCGGAACATCACGACGAGCGTTACGCCAACCAGAATAATCTCAACATCCCCGGCTTTAACTGAGCTGGTGTATTCGCTCGGAGCGCAGGACCGGCTTGTCGGCGTTGACGCTTATAGTGACTACCCAGTCGATGTTACCGATCGGGTGAATAACGGATCGCTCGCCGTTATTGGCGGCTTCGATGGTCCGAATTGCGAGAGCATCGTGAATGCTACTGGGGCAAATGACAGTTTAGCCTTGGTTTTGCTCGACTCCAGTGTCCTGAATGACGTAACACTAGGGTCTCAACTCTCCTCGTACGGTATCAATTACGCATTCCTATATGGAGGTACTAACACCACAGAAGTGTATGAAAACATCGAGATTTTAGGCAAGGTGTTGCATGAATCAGCCAACGCCACAAACCTGATATCAACTATGCAGAATAGTTTCGCTAACATCACAAGCTCAGTCGGTACTCATGCCATCAAGCCCACGGTGATGTTTGTCGACTATTACGACCTATCAGCCCCTTCAGATCTTTATGTAGCAGGCAACCAGACGTTCATCAATGACATCATAACTGTTTCCGGCGGGAACAACTCTCTCGCCAACCAAACGGGCTATCCGGTCGACAATATTGAAATCGCAGTCAAGACAAACCCCGACTTCATCATCGTAACGTCAGGAATGAGCGATGAGGGATCACAGGAGGTGTACGATAGTATCATGAACAACACTCTTTTAATTTCTACCACCGCGGTGAAGGATCACCAAGTTTACGTTCTCGACAACCAGGCCGAAAATTGCTTCCTACGTGCTGACGCTAGAGATGTCCAGGCAGCCCAGATACTAGCCGAGATTCTGTATCCGTCGACTTTCAACGTGACCATTCCTCATATATTGGGCAATGATTATGTTAACTACTTACCTTAGAGGTGGACGCCAATTCGACCATGGCAAAACAGTTATGTGAATAATCATTGGTGATGTAGTTGAACGGTTCGGTAATTGAGCGGGCGAAGACTAGACTATTATTGATCGTAGTAGTCGGGAGCATCTCGCTCATCTTCTTTTTTTTCCTTTCCATTAGCATAGGTGCTTATCCAATGAGCTTTGATACAGCGATCTCTTCACTTTCCCAGCTCATTATCAATGGCGGTCATCCGCAGAATGTGAACGAAAACATCGTGTTGAATTCAAGACTTCCACGGACGCTGTCGGTTATCGCCGTCGGGATCGGCCTGTCCGTTGCAGGCGCGGCTATGCAGGCAATTATTCGGAACCCGTTGGTGGATCCCTATATCACAGGCGTCTCATCAGGAGCCGCTTTGGGGGCCACACTTTCAGTACTCGCGGGCGTATCAATAATTCAGCTATCGATATACACAGTCCCCATCGCAGCTTTTCTCGGAGCGTTATTGGCATTTGCTTTCACAATGGCGGTCTCGGAGGCGGCTGGTGGGAAGCCGATCAGCTTCGTACTATCCGGGGTCATGATCGGCCTGGGTCTTTCTTCGTTCACCAACATCCTAATGGTCATGAACCCGAACAAGCTCCAGGGTATTCTGTTCTGGATGTTCGGTTCTTTCTCCTCAGTTTCCTTAAATGAGATGTGGCTCATTCTATTCCCGACGATTATCATCGTTGCTGTAATTCTTCTTTATGCCAGAGAACTCAATGTAGTACTGCTGGGAGAGGAGCAGGCAAACCAACTCGGACTGAACGTCCGTTGGTTCAAGCGGATTATAATGGTGCTCACCTCTGTCTTGACCGGAGTATGCGTGGCATTCACCGGGGTCATCGCTTTCCTGGGACTCATCGTCCCGCACTGCGCCCGTATGATTGTCGGGAATGACCACCGATTATTGTTACCGGCATCCATCGTTATTGGGGCGAATGTATTGCTTGTGGCGGATATCGTCGCCCGCACGATCATCATGCCGGCGGAGCTGCCCATCGGGGCCATCATATCGCTCATAGGTGTACCGTTCTTCGCGTACCTGCTGATCAGGAGGGGGAGGGAATACGGAGCCTGACGTCACCAAGGTCACGGTCAAAGTGTGTGGCATCAGCTTTGGCTACAACGGCAAGAACACTCTGAATGATATCAACATCGAGTGCAAGTGCGGCGAGTTCATCGGTCTGATAGGGCCGAACGGCTCGGGAAAGACGACATTGCTCCGGTGCATAAATGGGGTGCTGAAGCCGAAGATGGGCACGATCTTGGTCGATGGCAAGAACATCGACAAGATGAAGATCAAGGAGATAGCCAAGGTCTGTGCCAATGTGCCAACGGACGCGGCGGAGGACCTTGCCCTCACGGTTCACGAGTTCGTATTCCTGGGTCGTTATCCGTATGTAAACGGTATGTGGTGGGAGAGCAAGGACGACGAGCAGATCGTGGAGAACGCTTTGAAGACGTTCAAGCTCGAGGCGCTGGCACACCGCAAGCTCAGCGAGCTGAGCTCAGGCGAGCAATCGCGCGTTCTTCTGGCAAAGGCGGTCGTTCAGCGACCCCAGGTCATGCTTGTGGACGAACCATCGGCGCACCTTGACCTCCGTTATAAGCTGGAGGTGATGGAGGAGCTCCGTTCGTTGTCACGAACCGGAGTCACGGTCATCGCCGCCTCCCACGACCTGAATCTGATGTCAAAGTTCTGTGATCGTGTTCTCATGATCGGGCAAGGGACCATCGTTTCCTTTGGCTCAGCCGTCGAGGTCATCACCGAGGAGCGTATCAGGGACGTCTATGGCGTGGAGGCCAGGGTGTTGCGAGACGGAGACGAGATATATGCCATTCCAAAGAGGTCGATAAGGCAATGAACATCGAAGAGCTGGTCCGCTCGGACCTCCTGAACATCAAACGCCCGATACATGGCGGTCTGGGCTGGAAATACCCAGGAGTGGAGGATTTCAGCTCGAACTTGAACCCGCTGGGCCCGCCGGCGCAAGTGCGCGACTATATGCTTGAAGCGGCAGACAAGCTGATCTACTATCCCGACGACAGCGGGATGGAGCTCAAGGACGCGATCTCCCGGCGCTTCGGGGTCAATCGGGACAACATCATGTTGGGAGCAGGTTCGGCCGAGCTCATCCGATTGTTCCCGGACGTCTTCATCAACAGAGGCGATGGCGTAATCATGCCCCGGCCGACCTTCGCCGAGTACCAGTTCGCCCTGAAGATGCGGGGGGCGAGCATTCACGACTTCCCGTTATGTGAGATCGATGGGTTCCATTTCGACTTCGCTCGGCTCTCCTACATGATCGAGTCAGGCTCGAAGGCCCTATACATCTGCAATCCGAACAATCCGACCGGGGTTGTAGAGAGCCGCAAGCGCATCGTCGAGATCATCGATGAGTGCGAGAAGCAGAACATACTCGTCTTCCTGGACGAGACGTTGCTCGAGCTGGTCGACAACGCCCGCGACCTTACCTGCATCGCCGAGGCGGAGAGCCACGACAACCTGTTCATTATCCGATCGTTCACCAAGTGCTTCGCGATACCCGGACTCAGAGTGGGATACGCGATCGGCTCCAAGGATGTCATCCGGCACGCGGACAATGCCCGGCTGGCATGGAACCTGGGCCAGGTAGAGATGCATGTGGCGGCCAGGCTGCTGGACGATTGCTACGGTCACATTGAGAAGGCTGCCCGTTTAATGGCCGAGGAAAAACCGTTCCTCATCGACGCCATTAGAAAGACGGAGGTAGTCTCGACGTCCAGGCCAGACGCGTTCTTCTTCTTCAACCGGGTCAATGGCGGTCTGGACTCTAAGCAGCTAAAGGACCTGTTCCTCCGTTCCAACGTGTTGCTAAGGGACTGCGGTTCGTTCGGCCGTCCGTTCGAGAAGTTTGCCCGATTCGCCATCAAGACGCACGACCGGAATGTGCATCTAGTCGAAGCGTTCCAGCGTACCGCCGAGATCATGGAGAATCTTAAGTCCAAGGGTGAATGAAGTGTCCGATCTGATCCTCTACGGTCTCTTGATGGTCATTGTGGCGGTGGCCATCGATATGCTGCTGGGGGAGCCACCGAACGCCGCCCATCCGGTAGTCTGGATAGGAAAGGTCATTGGGTTCATGGACCGGCACACCAAACGGACCGGAAGGAAGAGAACGGACCGGGCCAAGGGCGTCTTGCTGGCGCTGGTGCCGCTGTTGCTGTTCCCGTTTGTGTTCACGTTGCTGCTGTTCCTCCTACGGGACCTATTCGGGGCGCTGGTGTGGACCATCGCCTGTGCCGTCCTGCTCAAGACCATGTTCGCCATCAACGCCATGGGCAAGCACACTAGACCGATCCAGGAAGCGCTCGAGCGCGGGGACATGGAGGCGGCAAGGAAAGGTGCCTCGATGATCGTGTCGCGTGACGTGAATAAGCTGGACCGGGAACACATCATCTCCTGCGCCGCCGAATCCGCAGCCGAGAATACCGTCGACAGCATCTTCTCGCCGCTGTTCTTCTTCGGGCTGGGCGGGATACCATTCATAGTGTTTTACCGTGTCTCGAACACGCTGGACGCGATGGTCGGCTACATCGATCAACCCTATACTCATGTGGGCTGGTTCAGCGCGAGGCTGGACGACTGTACCAACTACATCTGTGCCCGAATATCGTTGCCCTTCATCCTTCTTGCCCTCATGATCCTTGGCATGGACTGGAGGGGGGCTTGGAGGGACGCCAGGAAGTACCACAAGGCGACCTTGTCCCCGAACAAGGGCTGGTCCATGTCGGCCTTCGCCGGCGGTCTAGGCATTCGGTTCGAGAAGATCGGTTGGTACGTAATGGGTGATGGGCCATTGCCGACGGACCCAAAGGTCATCGGTGATACGGTCAAGGTGATGAAAGTGTCGGCGATCCTATTCATCGCATTGGTTGTATTGCCGTTGTTCCTCTTTATCGGACTCAACGTCCAGATATATATCGAAAACCTATTCTCGGTTCTGTTCGGGTGGTTGTGAGCATGGGCAAGGTCGAGGTCATCACGGAGATCAATGAGGTCGGTGAGAATACAGTGCTGGTGGTCAGGCTACCAAAGAAAATGAAGGTACTGAGCACGACCGTGCTCAACGGGGGTTTTTCGCTCTCGGACACCATCCTTTCCGTCCAGGTGCCTATCCATTATAACGGTACCGACCCAGAATCGGAGATCGTCGACATCAGCAGGACGCTGGGTCTTTGTGCCGAATCTGTCGGGTTCATGACCGCCGTTGACCTAAAGAAGGTCCTGACCGTCATCACCGAGGAGTACCATGGCATCAACACCACGGTGGTCGCCACTTCCGGGGTCAAGAACGCGGTCTACGCCGGCGAGCAAATGACGGACGCGCTGGTCCGCGGACTGAACGGTCCGGGGACAATCAATATCATCGTCGCCGTGGACAAGCCGCTTCACGAGACAGGCATGGCCAACTCGCTGATAACCATAACCGAGGCCAAGACGGCCGCCCTCATGGACACCAAGACCCGTGGCACTGGGACAACGAGCGACGCCATTGCCGTTTGCTGCCCGGAGGGTGAAGGCGAGAAGTACGCTGGGACTGCGACAGACGTGGGCATATGCATGGCGCGGGCAGTGCGCAAGGCGGTGGCGGCCTCGACCTTAAAGTGGTACGCGAGACCAGGTCCGGTGGACTTCATTAAGCTGCTTGACGACCGGGGTATCACGATGGAGGAGATGTGGACGGCAGCGAACAAGCTGGTGCTCCCAAACCTGGATTGGCCGGAAGGATGCCTCAAGTCCAAGTTCGTGGAAAGGATGAACCTGTTAAGGCAGGACGTCAACGTCAATACCATAGTAAAAGGGGCCATCCTCCTGGAGGACGCAGGCAAGGGGCAGGAACTGTATGGCCTGGACAACGGGGTATCCGATTCCGAATCGGTCCATTTGCTGGCCGACGAGATCATGGGCATCGCGCTGGCAGAGTATATAACGGGAACGAAAGGATTGTTCGAATACGTTCGCTATGGCCAAAAGAAACCCGGTATCCTGGCCGAGCTTGGTCCGTTCCTCGATGACATCGTCGGGGCGTTGATCGGGGCCGTCATATCGAGGGCATACTCGGATCTACTGGAGGCGGAAGAACGACTACAATAGGAGCGGTCAAAGCGGCATTCTCGATGTTCACGATGATTCCCTTGGATGTCGAGGGAGAGGAAGTGGTCGGGCTGTCCAAACAGTTCTATCTTATTGTGCTGGTCGGTGCGTTCTATGGACTGATAGCTGGCACATTGATGTTCGCATTTTCTCATGTGTTCTCAACTTTGGCTGCCGGTGTCCTGGCCTTGCTGGTAGTCCACGCTCTGAACCGATTCCTGCATTTCGACGGGCTGAGCGATTTCGGGGACGGTATGATCTGTAGCGGGGACCAGGAAAAAAAGATGAAGGCAGTGAAGGACTCCCATACCGGAGCCGGCGGGATTGGTTATTCGATCATCTTCACGGCACTTAGCATCGTGGCGCTGGGGGAGCTTTCGCCGCAGCTGGTCTTCTTCGGTCCTTTCGTGGCCGAGTTGCTCAACAAGAACGCCATGGTCTTCGCCGCATCGGCTGGATCGTCTCGTGAGGGTCTGGGCGGGATATTCGTCAAGAACACATCAAGCAAGACAGCGGCGATTTCTGCGCTGATATCTTTGGCGTTCATCATCCCTGTCGGATTTTGCTTCTATTGGTACTATGGCCTCTCGATCTATTGGCTGATCTTCATGATCGTCGGGCCACTGGTAATAAGCTGCGCAGTAGGCACCATAGCAGCAAGGATAGCGATGAAAGGGTTCGGCTGCGTCAACGGGGACGTATTGGGTGCGACCAATGAGTTCTCCCGACCGTTCGTCCTGCTGACCATTTCGGCGGTGGTGTGGTGTCTAGCCACGCTGCATTGGTGACTGCCGGCGGCAAAGGCAGCCGCATCAGGCAATTGGGTGTCGAGAAACCGCTCGTGCCCATCGCTGGCGTGCCGATGATAGACCGCATACTGGCCGAACTCGGAAGATCGAAGCGATTGGACAGGACCTACGTTTCGGTCAGCCCTTTGGCTCCCAGGACTAGGCAACATCTTGAAGGGATGGACGTCGTCATAATAGATACCCCCGGTAATGGCTATGTCTCCGACCTCAAAGGTTCAATGGCAGCGATAGAGGAGGACGCGGTACTGGTGTGTCCTTCTGACATGCCCTTGATAACAGCGGAAGCGGTGAACGCTCTGATCGAAAGTTACGACGAAAGGGCACGGCCGTCACTCACGGTGGCACTGCCGTCTAAGGTCATTGAATCCCTTGGATTGATCGTCACTTACGTCGAGGAGATCGATGGAAAGAAGCTGACCTTTTGCGGAGTGAGCGTCGTCGACCGTAGGGAAATGTTGACCGGTAACTTCTTGCCAGGCGGTTATTATGTTACCGAGAAGGAGGAGTTTGCCGTGAACGTCAATACCGTTCACGACCTCCGCCTGGCGGAAAGGGTTTTGGAGGATAGATCTGGGTAAAGAGTCAGTGCTTGGCCAGTGCCATTATCTTCACGTAGTTTTTCTCGATCTCCGCGAACATGCTTTTAGAGGTGATCGCCCCTTTGCTCTGGCAGAATGCCGCGATCGATATCCCACCGGCGCCTACCCCTTCCTTGACGAGGCCTTTCTCGTAGAACGTCAGCCCTTCGTGTTTTGTGGGCGAGAAGTCCAGGTTGGCCGCGAGCACCGGCACATGCCCGATCTGCTTTACTATGCCGACCAGGTCGGCTGTCGGGTCCTTGATGATCCATCTGGTTGTCCCTAACGCCACGTTATCCAGGGCCTTCGGTTCCATCGCCTTCACGATGGCGAGGACTGCGGCCATCTGCGTCCCGCCCGCCAATATGACCGGAACCTTCCGCGCAGCGCCAACAATGAGACCGGCAGCTGCCGGCATCATCGGGTCGCCGACCGCAGCCACCGCTAGCATGGCATCCATTTTCATCTGGTCGGACGTCGATTTTGATTTTGATATGCCCTCCTTCGCTATCGCCGACTTTAAAGAGTGCGGGTTCTCAGACAAGGTCGAACTGACCTTCCCGTCGGCGTTGTAGCCCATTGCCAGCAGAACGGCCAGCGCTGTCGTCGTTCCTCCCGCAATGCTCTCGCCCACGACCAGGTAATCAGAGACCTTGGCCAGGTTCTCGCCCGCAATGATGGCGTTCTCGAATACGCGCTTCGGGTCCTTTACAGCCGCTCCGTTCCTGATGTCCTCTCCGGGATATCCTTCCAGTTCGAAGTAAGGCGCATGGGGCCGTACCCTTACGCCGCCGTTCGCGGCGTATAAAGGCATGCCGGTCAGGCCGATGGCGCTCATCGTGACGAGCGCGGGCGTCGGTATCCCATTGGGAGTGACCGGGACGCCGTCGATGCACTTGCATCGTCCGTAGTATAGCAATTCGATGTCGGCCGCTGGTGTGAAATCGGTGATCGCCGGCACAGCGCCCGCGGCGGAGACGCCAGGGATCTTCGCTGTTTCAGTGTTCCCTATCACGCAGATGAAGGTCGGCCTTTTTCCCCATACCTTCTCAACGAATGCCTTGGCTCTCGATTCCTCATAACAGATCAGGATGTCCTCAGGGACCTTGAAGCTCATTTCTTAGCACCTCGGATTGTTAGTTGGATGATACATCCAACATATAGGAACAACACTATTTAATGCTTTTTCGACGAGAACAAGGAAACGTCCAAAAGGCTGCGAACGGTCTTAGGACGAGAAAATCTTGGGTAACAGATCACCAAGATGGATGGACTTGGATTCTTGTTCGCAGAACTTCTTTCCATCGGCGGACGTCACCAATTTTTCACAGATCGCGTACGGAACCTTCATCACGATATGTTCCCCGGTGACCGATGAGCATCCGTGGTCCACGATGACCGCGATGCGGCAGTTAGAGAATGCCTTGGCGTACCGCATGAGCTCCTTGTCCACTGACTCGAGCAATTCCACCTTTTCCCTCGGGGCTCGCTTATGAGAAATGTCATCAGTTTCCTCGATGTGAAGGAAAACGTCCCCTTCCTTGATCAGGGTGGAGGCCTCCTTGATCCCTTCCTTGAAACCCGCCACCCTCTTTGACTTAATTCCGAGGAACGCCGCCACCCCCAATGCGGAAGGGCTCTTGGATATGATGGTCATGGGCGGGATCTTTCTTCCATTCTCCTTCGCCTCTTCGGCGAGCTTTCCGAACCCGCCACCCCAGGGCAGCATCGTTATCCCGCCGGTATGCTCGGCCACCGATTCTGCGAACGGACCGAACTCGCAAAGGTCCTCAGGCATCACGTCCGCGGGGTTTGGAGGTTTCGGCAGGTTCAGGATCCGGTCGCTCTCTACGGTCATTACCGCTTTGCCTCCCTGGTAGAAAAGTATGTTCGGCTTCATCATGGAGATATGCTTCTTGCTCTTCAGGACCGCCTTTTGTAGCTCGATCTCGTCCGCACAGGAGACCTTGTAGTACCACTCGACACGACCATTGGAGATTTTCGCCGGCGTCATTCGGTAGGCTATCCTATTAGCATCCAATGGAAGGCCTAGACCGAAAGCCTCTATCACCCCCCTGGGAACATCCATAGGTTTGCCGGAGAAGAATTGTAATAAGAAGAAATGGGTGTACTCCCGTGCATCCGTGCATCCCAGCTCACCGCTCGACGCGACGGAGTTGATGAACTTCATCGAGGACACCTGGAGCGGGGTCTTGTAATCAAGCGCCGGGACTTTGTCGTCGGTCGCTCCGTCGAGCATGATCACAAGAGTCCGCTTTGAGTTGGACATATCATCCATTATAACAATTCATATCCTTAACCGTTTTGCCAGTATCATAATGTCAAGTCAAATGGCCAGTCACCGTTATTGATGGGCGAGTGCAACGGCGCATTGCCCTGTGGATATGCATCCGTCCCCGTTCGGGAGCTGATCAGGCAATAGTAGTTCGAATCCTTTCGAGAGTGCGATTTCCTTGGTCAGCCGGCAAACGGTGGCGTTGTACGAAACCCCTCCCGTCAGACCGATGCTGCCGAGTCCATTGGCATCAGCCTCCAGGCATGCGATATCCACCAGAGATTCCAGCATCGCCTTGACAAAGCTGATCGCCAGGTCTTGTTTCCGGCCTTCGGATTCGAACAGCTGGGCGAACAGCGGGACGGTCTGTACCACACCATTCCTGACTTCGGCGGCCAGCTCGACCGTCGGTTCTCCCTTTTCCAGGAACTTCTCCAGCTTCATCGCCGGCTCGCCGTCATAAGAACGGTATCGGCATATTCCGAGGTAGCACGAAAGGGCGTCCATCACCCTCCCCATGCTGGTCGTCTTCGGGCTTTTGGGCATCATCTTTCGGAGCAGGGCCGAATCCACGTCGGAATAGTAACCGCCATCATTTCCGAGCATTTCTCGTATGGCGAAGACCAACCGCTTAACGTCGTACACCGCCTTCTCACCGCCGATGAGCGGTATCTCCTGCAGATGGCCGATCCTACGGTAGGAACCGAACCGGGAGTGCATGACCTCGCCTCCCCAGGCGTTCCCATCATCTCCGTATCCGGTCCCGTCCAGGGTTAGAACGACCCCCTCATCGATCTGGTGGTCGACCATCAATGCCGCGGCGTGTGCCCAATGATGTTGAACCTCTACCAGCTTGGCCCCCGACTCCTCTGCCAGCCGCTTTCCCAGCCTGCGGGTCGAGTATCCCGGGTGCAAGTCGATACCGATGGCCTCGACAGTGTCTATCCCCAGAAGTCTCCTTTGATACGCCAATGCCGATTCCAGGAACTCGAGAACGCCTGCCGAGCTGGCATCGCCTATATACTGGGTGGCGTAGAGTTTATTTCCGGTGACCAGGGCCCCGGCGATGCTCTCCTGTGCGCCGAGACCGATCGCGTTGCCGATGAACGGGAAATCGATGGCGACCGGGATGTGACCCCGTGATTTCCGTATGTAGAAGGTACTATCCTCAAAACTGCGCACAACCGAATCGTCGCACCGGTTTACAATCTCACGATCGTGGAACAGATAGCATTCCGCCTCCAATGCCATTGCGTCTTCGTCCCTAAGGACCATGGGTTCGCCGGGAACGTTGGCCGAGGTCATGACCAGCGCGTCGTCGTTCAACTCCTGGAACAATATGTGCTGCATCCCGGTGTACGGAAGGAATATCCCGATGTTGCCAAGCCCCGGAGCTACCAGCTCGGTCACGTCCGAGTCGATCTTAGGTACCAGCACAATCGGCCGATGGGTGGATGTCAACAGCTCTTCCTCATGTTTGTCCGGGGTGGCGTATTTCCTGACCGCGCCCATGTCCCTGACCATGATGGCGAACGGCTTCTCCTTGCGCCTATACCACTGCCTCATCCTCGGCAACGCCGAAAGAGTGCAACATAGATGCATCCCGCCCCATCCCTTTGCCACGCCGATCAGTCCTTTCTCGAGCATCCCGGAGAACGCAGAGATCGGTTCTCCCTCGACCGCCTTTCCGTCCCCGTCCAGCAATCGGAACTTCGGGCCGCACACCGGACATGAGATCGTCTGGTGATGGAACCTCCTGGCCGATGGGTCCGCATATTCCTTGGCACAATCAGGGCACATCGGGAACTTGTTCATCGAAGTGAAGTCCCGGTCGTACGGAAGGTCCCTAATGATCGAGAAACGCGCCCCGCAATCGGTACAGTTGGTGAAGGGGTATAGATACCGTCTATCGTTAGGGTCGAACATCTCCCTTCGACAATTGTCGCAGACCGCCGTATCGTTCGGGATGCCCACTCCCTTCTGGCCGTTGGAACTCTTGACGATCTGGAACCCCATACTGGATAGATCTCCGTTAGGCGTCCCAGGAACTATCTCCACAGAATCCAGACGAGCGAGAGGAGGCAACGCCCTGCGCAATTCCGACACGAAACGTTCCGCGTCCCCATCAATCTCGATGACGACATTCGATCCATTGTTCTGAACGTATCCGTGCATTCCCAGCTGGGTCGCTACACGATGGACTGTAGGGCGAAACCCAACACCCTGGACGATGCCTCGGATGGTTATGCGCATTGGTCGATTTGAACATCTGGGAATTATTTAACTGCTTTGCAAAATAATCATCGACGGTCGGGCAAACTAATATACTGGTGACTCCGATTCCGAACGAGCAAGGGGAAAGGGAATGAGCGACATCAGGACTGGGCTGTACTATTCTAAGGACCACGAGTGGGTGCAGATCGAGGGTGGCAACGCCAGGATCGGTATATCCGACCACGCGCAGCATGAGCTCAACGACCTAGCTTTCATCCAGTTACCAAAAGTCGGAGACAAGGTTAAGGTTGGCGAAGTGCTCGGGATAGTTGAGAGCGTCAAGAATACGGCCGACGTGATAAGCCCGGTCAGTGGCACCGTCGTCGAGGTCAACACGCCCCTGGAGGATGACCCGCAGATAATCAACAAGTCGCCCTATGACGATGGATGGATAGCGGTTGTCAAGATGGAATCCTCCGGTGATGTCCTTAAGCTTATGGACGCACCTGGCTACAAGAAATTTTTGAATGAGTGAATCAGGCAAGTCCATTCATTACGAAAGCTTCGTGCAGGTCGGCGATGAAGCCATGCTCATCGGCCGCCAATCTCTTCTTCACTTCATTCCAGACAGCTGGACAATCATCCAGGCCGAGAAGTTCTTTGATCGTCCTGTCCACTTCTTTTCGGTTCCCTGGTCCATCTTCACCCCTGCCGCTATTATCACATCGTCCAGGTGCCTAAGGTAACATGACATGACGATAGACATTCGTTGGGTTAGTAATTAATATTCCCAATTCCAGACAAAAATAAGAAAGAACGGAAAAATTGGCATTTTGATTGCATAGATAAATTGCTCGTGAAATGGAAATGAAGGAGAGGCTTAGGCCCCCGCCTCCTTCAATATATCGGCACACTTGCACTTCTTGCGCGACACCGGTATTTTCGGAACGACGTTCTTGAGCATGAGCTGTACTCTGTCCATGTTGTCCGCCATGGTCTTTAGGATCATCTTGGTGTCCACCGGCTCATCGGCCCATACATCGTAGTCCGTTATCATCGCCAAGCTGGTGTAGCACATCTCCATCTCACGAGCGAGCTGGCATTCCGGGGCCACCGTCATTCCGATGACGTCGGCGAATGCGCGATACATGGTGCTCTCCGCCCTTGTAGAGAACCTCGGTCCCTCGATGCAGACATAAGTGCCGCCTGCATGGCATGGTATCTTGGCTTTCTTCGCCGCCTTGACGAAGAGGTCGTTCATCTCCGGGCAGAACGGGTCGGCCATGCTGACATGGACGGTCCTGCCCTCGTCGAAAAACGTGTATTCCCGCGTCTTGGTGAAATCAATGAACTGGTCAACAACAACGATCTCCCCGGGCTTGAAATCCTCCTGCAAAGACCCCACCGCGCAGGGGGAGACGATCCTCTCGACACCGAGCTGTTTCAAAGCCCAGATGTTCGCCCGGTAGTTCACCTTGTGGGGAGGATAGATATGTCCTTTCCCATGCCGGGGCAGGAACGCAATGTCCACACCATACAGCTCCCCGATGAGGATCTCGTCCGAGGTCGCCCCGTAGGGGGTGAAAGGTCTCACGGACTCCTTTAGCTTGAACATCTTGGGGTCGTAGACCCCGGTGCCGCCTATGATACCGATCTTGGCCTGCATAATGATCGGAACCTGGAACGGTTTTTCGGATAAAGAACCGTCGCCCCCGTTTGTCGATTAACGATTGTCCATTTAGGACATTTTTTCGTTCGTTTTTCCGGAAAGGAATACGAAAGGCTTATTTTCCGTCCGTTGCACTGTTGCCTTAAAGGGAACAACATGGGACCGAAGTCTGAAGTGAATCCAATTTGGGCGTGCCGGGCGTTTCCCGCATTCCCTGTCGTGCTCGTGGCCGTGGGAGATGGTCAAGAGGGCGGGGAAAGGAACGTCATGACCGTAGCATTGGTCCACATGTTCTCCTTCAACCCGCCGGTGCTCGGCGTCGGCATCTCGCCTTCGCGGCACACCTATTCTCTCATGGAAAAGTACCCCGATTTCTCTATCAACATCCCGTGCAAGGAGCTAGTGGAAGAGGTCCTCTATTGCGGCCAGAAGTCTGGCCGGGATGTAAACAAGTTCGATGAGTGCGGGCTTGGATGCAGGAAGGGCAGCAAGATAGACTCGCCGGTGCTCGATGAGTGCATGGTCAATCTGGAGCTTAAGAAGACCCAGAAGGTGGAGGCGGGGGACCACGTGTGGTTCCTGGGCGAAGTCGTCCATGCGGAAATGGAATCCTGCGCTGACCGGGATCGAGCGTTGTTATATTGGTCTGGCGAGTTCAGGCTGGTCGGTGATGTTATTCGACGCCGCTAGAGCTCTAGATCATTCAAAACCTTTTTAGCATCACGCCTTCAATGTTATCTTCGGTGCAAACAATGGGAGCTTTTCAAGATGACAAGATCGATACGGACAACATGTCCTCGGTGCAACTGTTACCACCAGCCCCGGTGGTATTGGTAGCTGTTGGCGACAAAGCTGGTAATGAAAAGAACATCATCACAGTAGGTATGTTCAACCTCTTTTCGCAAAAGCCGCCGCTGATCGGCATCGCAGTCCTGACCTCAAGGCAATCATACAAATTGTTGGAGGAATGTCCAGACTTCTCGGTCAACATTCCCAGCAAGGACATGATCGACCAAGTGATCCTTTGCGGCATCAAGTCCGGGAAGAACACGGACAAGTTCAAGGAGGCCAGCCTGACGGCCATTCCGGGAAAGAAGATCAAGTCCCCGAAGATCGAGGAGTGCCTTATCAACATCGAGGTGAAGAAGCGCGAGACGTTTGAAAAGGGTGATCACACGTGGTACGTCGGTGAGATCGTGCATACCGATGTCACCAAGGATTACGACCGTTCCAATGCCCTGCTGTTCTGGGATGGGGAATTCAGCACATCTGGTAAGGTCCTAAGGAAGTTGTGAGATAATCATTCCAAGGCCTTTTTCTGTTCATTCTCGGTGTCATTTAATGCTATTTTTATGCCAAATATTGAATCAATATATAATATATCTAGCGCAAATGTAAAACAAGAATTAGATTTCAGAGGTGGAACGGCACTTGCGAACCGTCCTAAAGCTGAGGGGGAGGACTTCATGACAATGGCGTACCGGCTAGGGGCATATGGCCATTCAGTAGTAATACGATGACCGGGCGATCTGCGGCTCTTGAGGAGGTGGCGCAGGTCGTTCATTGACCTTGAAGGAATAAGGGCGAACGCCTACGATGGCAGTTTGGCCTTGGGGAAGGATCCGAACACTTTAACGAACGATGCCTTGCGGACTAGGTCGATGAGAGCCTTGCTGACGTTGGCGTCGTTGACACTGCCGTCGAGGTCGACATAGAACACGTACTCCCAGGGGCGCTCCTTCCGGGGGCGGGACTCCAGCTTCGTGATGTTCACCCCATGCTCGGCGAATGCCCCCAGGCATTTGTACAGTGCACCGGGCACGTTCTTGGTGGTAAACGCCAATGCCGTCTTGTCGCCCGCACGGTCGGTCTTCGGGTCCTTTTCCAGGACGAAGAACCTGGTGCAGTTCTTGTTGCTGTTCTGGATACCTTCCTTTAGTACTTTCATTTGGTAATGTTCGGCCGCCCTGCGGCTAGCCACCGCGGCCTCCTCCCGGAGCCCGCGCTGCTTGATCATCAGCACACTGCCAGCCGTATCGAACGAAGGTATCTTCTCCCATTCCGGATGCTCTAAAAGGAAGTTTCGTGACTGGCCCAGGGCCTGTGGATGGCTATACACCTTCTTGATGTCCTCGAGCTCAGCGTCCGGTTGGCCGATAAGGCAGTGCCTGATCGGCAACAATATCTCCCCGATAACGCTCAGGTCGCTCTCCAGGAGCAGGTCGTTCGCCAAGGCAACGCTGCCCTCGATGCTGTTCTCCACCGGTAGGACACCATGTGTCGCCCTACCCTTTTCCACGGCTTCGAACAGGTCGGTGAACTCCTGGCATGGGATCGTTTCCACGTCATCGCCGAAATATGTGTAGGCTGCGTCCTCGCTATATGCGCCCTTCACTCCCTGGAACGCGACCCTCGCGCCGCTGTGCCTTTCGCTCATTTCAACACCCAAAGAATTCCTTGTGTATGGCCTTGGTGGCGATCTCTAGGTCATCCTTCCTGACTGTGAAGTGATAGGCGACGAGCGACGCCCCTGCCGATATCAGACCGATGTTGATGCCCTCTTCGGCAACGGCTTTGAAGGCCCTGGAAGCAACCCCTCGAGTGTATCCGATACCCTCTCCGACAAGGCAGACCAAAGCGATATCCTCGGAGGTCTCGATCCGGGCTATGCCCGACTGCTTCTCCGATTCCAGCGCTGTCCTTGCTGCCCTCAGGTCCTTTCGATCGACCAGCATCGCCACACAGGTAAGCGATGTGGCCACAGAGACTATGTTCACGTCCGCCTCGTTGAGCAGGCGGCCGAGCTGGGACAGGAAGCCGGAACGATAGCCAGTATCTTCGGCGAATATCTTCACGATGCCCAAGTTCTTCATGCAGGAGATCGACTTGATGACCGCAGGATCCTCGGGGGTGCTCTTGGAGACAGACGTCCCGGGCAGGTCCGGGCGGTATACGTTCTTGAGCTTGATGATGATGTCCTTGGCCCTTGCGGGCACCACCGTCATTGGGTGCAGGACCTTGGCGCCGAAGTAGGCCAGCTCCGCCGCTTCCTCGTAAGAGAGCTGAGGTATTGGGATCGCCCGGGGCACGATCTTAGGGTCCACCGACATGAAACCGTCCACGTCCTTCCAGATCTCCAAGGTGTCAGCATCGATGGCGTTAGCTATGGCGGCCGCCGAGTAATCCGAGCCGTTCCGGCCGAAGACCGTGATCGATCCGTCCGGGGCCTTTCCGAAGAAACCGGTAACGACTGGTACTTGATGCGAACCGAACATGCCCATGATGCGGTCCTTGATGTTCTCCTGCGTCTTCTCCAGGTCGGCTATCGCCGCCCCGTAAACGCCGTCGGTGATGATACCGAGCTCGTCCGCGTCCAGCGGTACGGCGTCCACGCCTCGGTCCCGCAGCATCGCCGAAACGACGATGGCCGAGAGCCTCTCGCCGTAGCATTGGACGAAATCCTTCGTCCTGGGGGTCACCTCCTCCAGGTAGGAGATGCCATAGAGCATACGCTCCAGCTTGACCAGCTTCCCGTTGATCCGGGCCATCGCGTCATCCCGGTGATGCTGGTCCGACACAGCGTCGGAGATCAGCTTGAAGTGCTGGTCCTTGAGTTTCTGGATGAAACCGATGACCTCATTCTCGCTCTTCGTCTGGGCGATGAACTGTATGAGCGATTCAGTGATGCCGCTGACGGCTGAGACCACGATGACCTTGTCCTCTTCCTCCGAGGCTATGATACGGCCGATCCGGAGCATCGATTCGCCGGAGGTCAAGGAGCTGCCACCGAACTTCATGACCTTCAATACAGGCTCCTCCTCTTCACTATCTCTTCCGGGGTCTCATAACAAGCGCGGTGCGCTTCCTCTTCGGTAAGGCCAGCAGCCCTGGCGATGATCATCGCAGTCTGCTCATCGATGATGTCCCCGGGCGAGTGCGTATCCGTGTCGAGGACCATCTTGGCCCCGACCTGACGCGCGATTTTGGCCACGTGGCCGTTGGTCTTGTTGTGCGACGAGCGCGAGGTTATCTCCAATGCTACGCCGTTCTTCTTGGCCAGTTCAGCCTCTTCGACGGTGATGAAGCCCGGGTGGGCCAGTACGTCTATCTCCGGGTTGCTGACCGCTGCCATGTTCGTACCCTTCTCCACCGGCTCCGAGATGGTCTCGCCATGGATGACCACGATCTGGGCGCCCAGCTTGCGTGCCTTTGAGACCACCATATCGATCTTCTTGGCTGGTACATGGGTTATCTCAACCCCATTGAGCACTTCCAGGTTCCATTCCTTTGCCAACGGGATGTCCTTGGACGCCTCGTCCAGCACCCGGTCCAGCGTGGACAAGGCGACGTGGTCGGTGAACGCTATCGCCTTGTGTCCCTTCACCGCGCATCTCCTGGCCAGCTCGATCGGCAGAAGCTCTCCGTCCGAGAGCAATGTATGCATGTGCAGGTCAATCCTCATCTCTTATGCCCCCTGCGTTCCGCCAGCATCCGGTAGATGTCGGCCGGCGGCTGGTCTGCCGCTTCCAGTACCACCATCAGGTGGTATATCAGGTCAGAGACCTCCCAGGCCTGCGCCTTCTGGTCATGACCCTTGAATGCCAGTATGACCTCTCCCGCCTCCTCCACGACCTTCTTCAGGCGTTTGTCCTCGTCCGCCAGCAGCTTGCTCGTATAGGAGTCAGGATTCGGTTCCCGTCGGCGTTCGGCGATGACCCGCTTAAGTTCCGGGATGACGTTCATGGTCCCCGCCAGGTCGCCATAGACAACTTCCTCGAAGCAGGATGGCCTATCTAAATGACAGGCCACACTTTCCTGCTCTACTCGCACCAGCAAGGTGTCGGCATCGCAGTCGAGCTGCATGGCCACTATCTTCTGCACGTGTCCGGATGTCTCTCCCTTCTTCCACAGCATCTTCCGGGAGCGGGACCAAAAGTGCGTATAACCTGTGCTCAACATCAGGTCGTAAGCCTCCTGGTTCGCGTAGGCAAGCATCAGCACTTCGTTCGTGTAGGCGTCCTGGACCACCACTGGGACCAGGCCTTCCGAGTTGAATGTTATGTCCGTCATCTGACTGGCACCCCCCGCTTACGCAGGTACGCCTTGACCTGACCGACGGTGAGCTCGTTATAATGGAATATCGATGCCGCCAGCGCAGCCTCCGCCTTGGTCTGGGTCAGTACCTCGTAGATGTGTTCCACATTGCCGCAGCCCCCTGAGGCGATGACCGGTATGTTGACGTTGCGGGCCACAGCATCGGTCAGACCCAGATCATAGCCGTCCTTGGTGCCGTCCGCGTCCATGCTGGTCAGGAGGATCTCCCCGGCCCCCAGCTCCTGTGCCCGTGCCGCCCAATCGACCGCGTCCAGCCCGGCGTCCTTGCGCCCTCCGTGGGTGTAGACGTTCCATGAGCGGCCTGTTCTCTTGGCATCGATGGCCACGACCACGCATTGCGAGCCGAAGTCCTCGGCGCACTGGGTGATGATCTCAGGATGCTGTACGGCGATGGTGTTGATCGATACCTTGTCCGCTCCGGCGTTGAGGGCGGACCGCATATCCTCCCGACTGCGCACACCGCCTCCGACGGTCAGCGGTACGAACAGCTGGTTCGCCGTTCTCTCGACGACGTCCAGCAGCGTCTTGCGACCCTCATGCGAGGCGGAGATGTCCAAGAACACGATCTCGTCAGCCCCCTGACGTTCGTAGTTCGAGGCCATTTCCGGGGGTGAGCCAACACCCTGCAGGTTGAGGAACTTGACCCCTTTCACGACGTTGCCGTCCTTGACGTCCAGGCACGGGATGATCCGTTTTGTTAGCAGCTCAACCCCTCCGAACCTTTGGTCTCTCCTTGGTGGACAGGATGGACTCCCTCTTCGTCGTGGCCCGTCTCAATGCCGTTCCCAGTGCCTTGAACGTCGCCTCCACCATGTGGTGTTCGTCGAAACCCCTCTTGACGATCACGTGCAGCGTTATGCCTGATGACATGGCGAACGAGCGCAGGAAGTGGTGGTACAGCACGTCCGGGCAATCGATCTCCGCATACGGTCTGTCGACTATATCCAGATCCACCTCCACCAGCGCGTCGTCCATGGGAACGACGGCCGAAGCGATCCGTTCCACCGGAGTGTCACCCAGCGCCTCGCGCAATGCCGAACCGAGAACAATGGCAACATCCTCCACCAGGTGGTGATCGTTGTCGCCCTTGGCGGCCACGTCGATATCGAAGGATGAATATCTGGCGAACGTCTCCAGCATATGCCTTAGGAACTGCTCGTCACAACGGACCGAGGCCTTCCCCGTGCCGTCAATGTTCAGCTCTATCGAGACATCGGTCTCCTTCGTTTGCCGATTCAGCTTAGCCGACCTTGCCGCCATTTCAACGCCTCCAAACATCAATAGGATTCAGTTTCCCGGTATAAAGCGCTAATCCGACCACAGCCGAACTGACACCGATCCGCTCGAGAGCGACCAGGTCGCTCATTCCGGTTATACCGCCGGATGCGATGACCTTGTGAGGGCATCCGGAGACGAAAGATCTGACCTCTTCGGCGTTGATCCCCTGGACCTTGCCCTCCACGTCCACATCGGTGTGGAGGACCGCCGCCAGCGGAAGACCCTCGATCCGCCTGAACATATCCTCGAGGGAGATGCCGGCCGATTCTCGCCATCCCTTGACCGTGATCTTGCCCCCCTTAACGTCGAGCGCCAGGACGACCTTCCTCGGATTCCTCTCCGTAAGAAGGTGCAGCCATTCCGGTTCCTTGATCGCCTTGGTGCCTACGATCACCTGCTTGGCGCCGGCATCCAGAAGGTATTCGGCGACCTCGATCGATCTGATCCCGCCCCCGACCTCGGTCGGTACTTTGCACTCGGTGATGATTCGCCTGATACTGGGGATGTTATTTCCTTTGGCGAACGCTCCGTCCAGGTCGACCACGTGAAGCATCGGTGCACCTTTGCCGACCCAGTCCTTAGCGATGTCGACCGGGTTCGGCAGCACGAGCTGTTCGGTGCCTTGAACGCCGCCCACCAGCTGCACCACGCTGCGGTCCAGGATGTCCACGGCCGGCATGACCATCATTTGCAATCCTCCGCGAAGCGGACGAAGTTGCGCAGGAAAGTCAGTCCGTTGGATGAACTCTTCTCCGGATGGAACTGGACGCCGTAGGTGTTGCCTTTGCGGAAGACCGTCGGGAACCGGCCGAAATAGTCGGTGGTCCCTACGACGACGTCCTCCAGGGCATTGCCGTAGAACGAATGGGCGAAGTAGAAGTATGGTGAGGTGATCGACTCAAATAGCTTGTCCTGACACTCGACCGAGTTCCATCCCATGTGGGGCACTCGGTCCGCCTTCAGCCTTACCACGCGGCCTTTGAAGTAACCCAGCCCTGGGCCTTCCCCTTCCTCGCTGCTCTCGAAGAGTATCTGGCTGCCTATGCAGATTCCCAGGCATGGCTTTCCGATCTCCAGCTGCCTCAGGATCTCCGCCCGGAACGGCTGCAGCCTCTCCATGGTCTTGGCGAACGCGCCGACACCGGGCAGCACTATACATTCTGCATCCAGCAAGGCGCTCGGATCCTTCTCGACATGGGCTTCGGCGCCGCAATTCTCTAGCGCCTTCCGGATGCTGTGCAGATTTCCGACGCCGTAGTCGGCGATACAGAGCCTTACCATTCCCTCACGACCTCACCAAGCTTGGCCAGGAGCTCGTCGTTCATCTCCCTGGTGCCGATCGTAGTGCGCACGCAGTTCTCCAACCTTCGGAGCCTGCCGAAATCCCGGATAAGGATGTTCTTCTCGGCCAGTCTTGAGACGAGTTGGGCTGAGTCCTTTGATGACCGGAACAGGATGAAGTTCGCCTCGGACGGGAACACATGAAAACCTAGGCGGGCCAGACCGTCTGCCAGATGCTTGCGTTCCCGGTTCACCGTCTCAACGCTTTGCTTCACGTATCTCTGGTCCTTCAATGCGGCGATCGCCACATGCTCAGACACTTTGTTCAGTGAATAAGGTATCTTTACCGTCTGCATCACGTTGGCCATGTCCAGGTTCGATGCCATGTAGCCAATGCGCATGCCAGCGAGACCGTAGGCCTTGCTGAATGTGCGGGTCACGATCAGGTTCTCGTACTTTTCGACGAGCGGCATGAACGACTCTCCAGCGAACTCGCCGTACGCCTCGTCCACAACGACCGGGCGATCGCAGCCTTCGACCACCGCCCTGACGTCCTCCTTGCGGAAGAGATTGGAGGTCGGGTTGTTCGGGGTGCAGATTATGACCATCTTCCCCTTCGCCGAGTTGATGCCGTCGATATCGAGCTGGAAATCATTATCCAGGTCGATTTGAGTGACCTTTCCGCCGTTGATCCGCACGAAGAACCCATGCAACGAATAGGCCGGGTAGGCGGTGATGACCGTCTCGCCCGGCTCCATGAACGTCTTGAACAGTATGTCCAGCATCTCGTCCGAACCGTTCCCTACGATGAAATTATCCCTGGCCAGACCATATAACTTGGCCAGTTCTCCGCGCAGACCGTCCGAGTAAGTGGACGGATACTGGTCCAGGTCCATATCGGCGCATTCGATTATGGCCTGGGTGGCGGCGGGGTTGCATCCGAGCGGGTTGGTGCTGGTGTCCATGCGAAGTTTGCCCTCTACCTTGGGGTTGTAATAGGTCGTCATTCCCCTGGCAGTGCTCCTTACCCATTCATTCTTCATGCCATCGCCTCAAGGGACCATCCGATCGATCGGCGTGATCAATATGCCAGATGCGCCCAGTCTTTTCAGGCGGATGATCGCGTCATACACGTGGTCCTTGTCAATGACCACGTGAACGGCCACGACGTCCTCGCGACCGGCGATGTTCATGACAGTGGGTCCAGCTATACCGGGGAAGTACTTGCGCACTTCGTCCAACGCGGCGGTCGGAACGTCGGCCATGAGATACTTCTTGTTCTCAGCGTCCATGACGCTCCTCATCGCCGACACCAGCTCGTCGATCTCATCCCGCCTGGTCTTGTAGGATTCGTGGTTGGCTATGACCACTGCCTGAGAGTTGATAATGACCCCGATCTCCTTCAGGTGGTTCATCCTTAAAGTGGAGCCGCTGGAGACTCAGGTCGGATATTACATCGGCCACTCCCAAGTGGGGGGTCACTTCCGCCGCTCCCGAGATCTTGGTGATCTCGACCTTCTTGCCCAGGCGTTCAAAGTATTTCTGGGTCAGGTTCGGGAACGAGGTCGCCACGACCGTTCCGTCCTTGATGTCGTCAACGCTGTCGAAGCCAGACCCCTCTGGCGCGGCTATGGAGAGGCGGCAGTGCCCGAAGTCCAGTTCGTAGACGGTTCTGACATCGAGACCAGCCTCCAGGACAAGGTCCTTTCCGGTGACTCCGACGTCCACTGCACCCTTATGGACAAAACGCACGATATCCGAGGCGCGCAGGAACATGACTGAAAGATTCCTCACGTTCGTATAGAGCTTCCTCTCATCCGCCCCCTCGATCTCCAGACCTGCATGGTTCAGTATCTGGACTGTCCGCTCGCTCAGCCTTCCCTTGTTGGGTATGGCGAACTTTAGTGTCAAATGCTCACCCGTGTCGTTGTGGTCAACGATAACACATTACTTCAACCTTTTGCGCTGAGACCCAGTCGTTCTGGTATCAAAGTGTTGTGAGCTGCTATTGAACTCGGTTCTCGAGCGTGCTCCGCACGAAGTGCACTTCTGATTACCAGGTGCGTTCTGCATGCCGCAGTATTCGCACTTTCCATGCATAATCCATTCATTCCTCAGATGCTCGATGCGGGCCCTCTCCTTTTTCTTGATGGCCTTCCCGATCAGGAAGAATATGATGGCCATGATGACAAGGGCCAGGCTTACCAGGAGGAACCCCATTCCGACCAGCAACCCTGGGATAAGGAACCCGAACGCGAAAAAGCCCATCATTCCAGCCAGTCCGTAGAACAGCAGTGCCATGGACTTGGCGTCCGAATTCGGGTCGTCGTAAACAGGTGGAACAAGGGATAGGTCGCTACCGCATTTGGGGCAGAACTTGGTCCCTGGCTTCGACTCGGTCTCACAGGCGGGGCATTTGGTCATGGATGCCCGGGAAATCAAATCTCACGATTTGATTATTTCTGTCCGATCTGGACCTGTTGTAGCATTTCGTTTGGATGAAATATCGTGCCAACGTCTAAGGCAGCGAGGCAATGTCAGATCCGTCCGAACAGGATTCGGGATGCTTTGCTGAAATTACCTGATGCTGGCACTATTCGGGGCAGTATACCTTTCATGGCGATCTTATCATCCACGATGGCGCAGCATCCAGAGACATTCTTGACCTTCATCAGCCTGGTGACCGCCTCGGCGAGGAGGACATCGTCCCCTGAGATAATATCGTTCCCCAGCATCGTGGCGCAGGCGTCCGCCAGAGCAACGTTGTTCGAGATGACGATCGCAGCATCGGCGATCCCGAACGATATCGAAGGTCCGACCGTCGCCGACGAGGTGCAGACCCCCATGACGTGGTCCACCGGCTCGAAACGGAACGCCATTTCGCTGAACCTTGAGCTTCCGGCGTATATGCCGATGTCCACATCTCGGTCCAAGATCATGGCGATGTCCCCGCCATTGTCGACCAATGCATGAGATGCTCCGGCCGCTCTCATCGCCTCGACAGCAGCCTCGGCAATGGCCCCTGCAACTGCGGCCATCGGTCCCACATTGGCGATCCTGGCTGCGTCACACATGCGTTTTATCAGAGGTGGTGCATCCTTTCCTACATGGTATGGTTCCAAGGTCGACCGAAAGTATGGGTCCCCCGCGATGAACTGTTCCAGGACCTCTCGCGATTCAAAAATGGAACGTTTGGCCTCTGGGACGTACCTTGTCTCGGCCACGATGGTGACGGCCGTTTCCCGAAGTTCGAAGTGTTCCCTCACGATCATATCTTGAATGCGATTGCGGCGGGAGGGCAGGCGTCTATGCAGGTTCCGCAGGCGATGCACCTTTCTGGCAGGTAATGGACCATCTTGGTCTCAGCGTCCATGCACATAGCCTGGACTGGACAGATGCTGATGCACATGCCGCAGTGGGTGCAACGGTTCTCGTCCTTCTTCACGTAAGCGTTCAGTTCGCGGACCTCGACCCGGTTCTCCTTGAGGTACTCGACCGCCTTCTTGATGTTGTCGGCCTTGCCCTGCATCTCGATCAGCATCTTACCGCCGACATCGTTGACCTCGGCCCTAAGGATGTTGATCTGGAGGTCGTAGTCCTTGACCATACGGTAGGTGATCGGCTCGTTCACCAGGTCCGGTGTGAAGCTGAGATGGAACTTCTTCTTGGCCATTATACCACATCCTCTTTCGATACGACATCGAGTGGCTTCTGGGTCCTTTCCTTGGGCATCGGGGCCACTGCCTGGGTGAGCGTGAACTCCCCTTCCTCGATCCATTTCTTCAGGCGTCCAGCGATTATCCGGGCCTTGTAGTAACTGGAGAGTGACGATGTCTTTACCTGCTTCCCATAGAGCTCGATGCAACCGGAGCGCAGTTCTGCATAGTTGATATCCTTGATTGGTTTGCGCGTACGCGACGCGACCGAATAGTCAAGAAGCGGCGCGTATATTTGGTCGTCCCGGATTGAGACGAACTTCATCATCTCCTCGTCCAGGATGGGGATGGGTACTCCGATGCCCACTCCCAGGGAGAGTCCGTACTTCTGGAAGTTCAAAGCCCGGATGAACTCAGTGGTCATCCCCCTGAGGTCGCCCACCAGGGCCAGCGAGCGGGCTGCACCAACTGGTACGCCGTTCTTGGTCGGTGTGGTGGTCTTATACTGGGTGCCTTCCCAGGCGACGTAACCGATGCCGCCTCCCAGGAATATCCTGGTACCGATGCCGATCGTCCTCAACTGGGGATCGTTCAACAAAGGGGATAATTGTCCGGCAGACGAGTACGTTACGTTCCCATAGTTTGGTAGCAGCTTGCCCATATACGTGTACAGGGTCTTTTCCGAGCTGTTTGTGGCCAGTCCATAGTTCTGGTACGCGTTCCGGGGATTGTACAGGTAGGCTTGGTTGATCGTCTTGAGCGAAATGTAGGTCTCGATGTCCTTCCGCGGATAGCAATCGGTGCAGTAGGAGTTGGCCTTAAGATGGATCGCCTTGCCGGCGACCAGATCCTCGATGACGTGAGCACCGCCGTAGCTCATGTCCTTATCGTTGCGCAGTTCGGTCGCTCCGATGTAGGCATCGACGGCGGCCAACCCGCCGTACGCCGCCACTCCGTTCAGAGAAATGTGCTGCATCTTGATCGGCGGTTCGGAGTGCCCGAAGTTCAGGAACGCACCAGAAGAGCACATCGCCCCGAAAGTGCCGGTGGTGACCACGTCGACCTCCTTGGCGGCTTTATCTATGCCCTTGCTCTCGATGAGACCAAGGACCTCCTCGGCCGTCATTACAACCGCGTCCTTTGCTTCGATCTTGCGGTTGATCTCCTCGTACGTGCGTTTCACTGTCCATCACCTACAATAGTTTCTTTGCCTTGGCCAGCTCCGCGTTTATAACTGATCCGCCGGCTCCGCCGCGGATGGTGTTGTGCGAGAGCACCCACATCTTGGTGTACTTACCACTCTGCCGTATCCTTCCGACAGTGACCGCCATGCCCCGCGCTCTGGCAGGCTCACCGGCGTTGACGTCAACGACCGGCTGCGGCCTATCCTCCTCGTTCCGGACGATTATTGGCTGCTTGGGTGCGGTGGGCAGTTCCAGCCTCTGAGGCTCCGCCCGGAACTCATTGAGGAGCTTGGCGATCTCCTCGACGGTGGGCGACTTGCCCATGATCATCGCCGCCGACTCCATATGGCCATCGACGACCGGGACCCGAGCGCACGAAGCGACCATGTCGAATGTGGCGTTCTTGATCCCTCCCTTAGGGGAGACGACACCCAGCATCTTGAATATCTCGGCCTCCATCTTCTCCTCTTCGTTCTTTATGTATGGAACGACGTTCCCTAATATGTCCAGGGAAGGGACGCCAGGATAGCCGGCTCCGCTGACCGCTTGGTATGTGGAAACGCAAAGGAAACGCAACCCGAACTCTTCATATATCGCGCTCATCGGGATAGCCAGCCCGGTGGTTGAGCAGTTGGCGTTGGTGACGATGTACCCGCCATCCTTGAAGGACCTCTGGTCCTTGACCAGTTTGATATGCTCGGAGTTCACTTCAGGGATCAGTAGGGGGACATCGGACCTCATCCGATGGGATGCGGCGTTCGAGAACACCGCCACGGAATGGTCGGCCAGTTCTTGCTCGCAATCCTTGGCCACGTCCGTGGGCAGTCCGGAGAAGGCGACCCGGCATTTCGATGCGATTGTCTTTACTTCAAGTTGTTCGATCTTCCTTTCCAGTGTCTCGTCCTTGAAAGGGTAGTCCTTGATCCTCAGGACCTGTTTCAGTTTCTTCCCTTCCGAGCGTTCCGATGCATACAGTCCCTGGATCTCGAAATAGGGGTGATCCTCCAGCAACTGGATGAATCTCTGTCCGATGTTGCCGGTCGCTCCCAGCACCGCTACCTGTATCTTGGCCAATTCAATCCTCTCCGAAGTAATCCTTGCCTTCCTTCATCATCTCGACGAACCTCTTCTTATCGTCGTCCATCGCCGACGACTCGATCTCCAGTACCGCTTCCCGGAGCAGTTCCAGGCATCGTTGGCTATAGGGATTGAGATGTTGGATCTCGTAGTAAAGATCGGGGCTTTCGTTCGCAACCCGTTTCGAGGTGGCCGCCTGACTGCGGAAGGTTGTGGACGATACTTGCTCCAACCTATCGTACCCGATCCCCGTTTTAGCCAACGTACGGAAGAAGGCTATGTTCACCGCATGTGAAAGACCCAGAACGTATGACATCAGCTCGTCGTGCACTTCTACTGGTATGGTAATGATCCTAGCCCCGGCACCGTCGAACAGCGCCGTCACACTTTCTGTCGCCTGGGAGGACCCGCAATCGCAGACCAATATGTTACGGTTGAAGATCGAATCAGCGTCCGGTCCGAACATCGGGTGAAGGGAACAAATCTCCAGACCGTCCTCCGCCGCTGCCCTTATGACCGGGATGACCGGCGACTTGATGGAGCTGATGTCGAAGACGGTTCCCTTCGGCTTTAGAGCGACCACCTGTTCAAGGACCTCTTTGGCGGCGGATATCGGCGTGGCCACGATGATGATCCCCGCCTCCTTTACTCCGGCGTTGAGGCTCGGGACGGAATTGTCGTCCTTCGATGGTACCAGGTCGAACACCTTGACCTTGTGCCCGCGCTCGGTCAGGAACCGAACGAACCATTGCCCCATCTTGCCAGAACCGCCGACGACGAGGACATCCGTTGGCTTTCCTGGACGGGGCATGCGGCCCTGGGCCTCCACTGACTCGCGGATCAAGATGGTGGCGATCTCCCTCGCCGCCGATTCGCTGATGCCAATGTCCTCGGCCCTCTCCAAGTATCGGGCCACGACCTGTTCCTCTACCTTGATGTTCCGGATAGGCCAGCCTTTCCGTACCTTCTCCCCGCCCATGTATAGTGCCGCCCTCATCCTCTTCTTTATCAGGTCCAGGATTTCGTTATCCAGTTCTTCGATCTTCCATCTGATGCCGTCCACACTGTCAGTCAACGAAACCACCCCTCACGCTAAGATCCGCCAATACCAATGCTGCTGCGGCCTCGACCACGATAACCGCCCTCGGCACGATACAGGGGTCGTGCCTCCCCTCGATCTTGATATCCGTCTCTTCCATCGTCGTGCGATTGACGCTGCGCTGCTCCTTGGCGATCGACGCGGTCGGCTTGAATGCCACCCGGAAGGTGATGGGCATGCCATTGGATATGCCTCCCAGGACGCCTCCAGCATCGTTCTTGGCGGTGCGCAGTCGTCCGTCGACCACAACGAACGGATCGTTATGCTCGGAGCCTCGCATGCTGGCGGCTCGGAATCCGGCGCCGAACTCGATGCCCTTTACTGCCGGAATAGAGAACATGATCTTTGAGATCTCTCCCTCCACGGTATCAAAGAACGGCTCGCCCAGCCCGACCGGCATCCCGTCGCATATGCAACTGACGACCCCGCCTACGCTGTCGTGGTCCTCGCACGCTTCCAATATCTCCTGGCGCATCATCTCGGCGATCTCCTCGTTGGCCGCCCGGACATCGTTCCCCTTTGCTTGGGAGAGGGAGATGATCTCCTGGATAGAGTGCTCCTTGACGTCCACGACCTTGCCGATGCTCTGCGTGTACGCTGCGATTTCGACCCCTAGGTCGGAGAGGAGCGTCCTGGCGATGGCCCCGGCGGCGACCAGCGGCGCGGTCATGCGGCCAGAGAATTGCCCTCCTCCGCGGATATCGACGCACTGCCCATACTTCGACACCTGGGTCATGTCTGCGTGGCCTGGACGCGGTACTTCCTTGAACCGCTTGTATTTGTCGCTGTCCCGGTTCTCGTTACGGATGAAGATGGTGAGCGGTGTCCCCGAGGACCTTCCATCCCTCATTCCAGAGATGATCTCGACCACGTCCGCTTCCCTGCGCGGCGTGCCAATGCCCTCGGACGGCTTGCGCAGGTCCACTTCCCTCTGGACCGCTCCGATGTCAATCGTCAAGCCAGGTGGGACCCCGTCCAGCACACAGCCTACCGCCTCGCCGTGAGACGATCCGAACAAAGTGACCTTGAACGTGTGACCGATGGTGTTCATCACACCACCTCCATGTTTGCCCCGAGTGAGACCATGTCCTTCACGAAACCAGGATAGGATATCTTGAAGCAATCGCCATCCCCTATGGTGGTCTCGCCCTCGGCCACCAGCGCCGCGACCGTCGCGGCCATCAGGATGCGGTGATCGGCCAGCGGGTCGACGTATGCACCCTTTAGGTGGCATGGACCGCGGATAATGCATCCGTCCTTCCGTTCATGGATGTTCGCTCCCATGTCCTCCAGGAACTTCGCCGTAGCAGCGATTCGGTCGCTCTCCTTGTAACGTACATGCTCGGCGTTGGTGATGGTGGTAACGCCCCTTGCCTGGGTGGCGACGACGGCCACAATCGGGAACAGATCGGGCGCGTCAGCCAGGTCGATCTCGGTTCCCTGGAGTGGTGCCGTGCTTACAGAGACCGATCCATCTTTCTCGGTCACGATGGCCCCGAAGCATTCGAGGATTTCCAAGAATTTGCGGTCCCCCTGCCTGTCCTTGGGGTCGAGGTTGGTGACGGTCGACTTTCCGGCCAACGCTCCGGCCGCAAGCGGGAATGCGGCGGAGGAGAAATCCCCTGGGACAACATAGTCTTGGGCCCTGTAACTTTGTCCGCCGGGCACGTGGAAGCTACCGTTTGCTTCGGAGCAGTGCGCCCCGAAACGTGACATCATGTCCATGGTGATCTCGACATATGGCCGGGACTTCAGCTCAGTGGTGATATGGATGTCAGTGTCGACTGGCTTGAGCGGCGACGATATCAGGAGTGAGGAGATGAACTGGGAACTGATGTCGCCTGGAATGTGGGTCTGGCTACCAGTGTTCGGTCCTCTGACCACCAACGGGGCAAGCCCGTTCCCCCTGGTCGAATAACATTCCACGCCAAGCTCGCGCAGCGCCGAGATAAGTGGCTGCATCGGCCTCCGCCGGATGGAATCGTCGCCTGTGAGCACGGTATGACAAGGGAGGAGCGATGCGATCCCGGCCACGATCCGGATGGTGGTCCCGGAGTTGTCGGTGTTTATCACATCGTCAGGGCAGGTCAGATGGCCACCTTCGATGATGCACCGTTCTCCTTCGAACTCGACCAGGCCGCCCAGTTTCCTGACGGCATTGAGGGTGGCTAGCGTGTCCCCTCCGAGCAATACGTTGTCAAGCCTGGATGTCCCGTCACCGAGAAGGGCCAGCACCATCGCTCGATGCGTGTAGCTCTTAGACGGGGAGGCGGACAGAGTTCCCCCGATCTCTGATGGCTTGACAATAAGTTTCATACGTTCGACCCGTTGAATATGTCGGTTATTATGAACTCTTTGGTGGATTTTATGTCAGATAGGAATTTTTCGAGCTTGTCGGAATCGACCAAAATGGCGGTGGCCGGTCCGGTTCCGGAGAGCCCGGCCGACCTTGCTCCGAGTTCAAGCGCCTTGAAAGCAATGTCCTGATCCACTTTCAACGCCGAGGCGTAGCACAGACCGTTGAGCTTCATTGCTCCCAGAACGTCACCCTTCAGTGCCATTTGGAAGGCCATATCCGCGATGTCCGCCACGGCGGATATGCGCTCGCGCGGTAGTCCCGTCTTTCGTATTTGGAACGGGGGAACATGGATGACAACTTTCAAGTTTCGGTCCATCGGTTCGCGTCTCAGCAGTTCGTTCTTCCGGTTGTCGGTGACCACCGCCCCGCCCAGCCAAGAAGCGCAGGCATCGTCGAACGCCCCGGTCAGGGAC
The DNA here is from genome assembly GCA_963755265.1 of uncultured Methanomassiliicoccales archaeon. Lineage (GTDB taxonomy): Archaea > Thermoplasmatota > Thermoplasmata > Methanomassiliicoccales > UBA472 > DASXVU01. The sequence continues at coordinate 37,786 of CAVWKV010000050.1, forward strand.
ACGCCAGCGTCGATCGCGCACTCGGTCCCCAAACGGATCGCGTACAATGGTTCTATTGTCTCGTCCAGCGCATCCAGGGTGGCCATGATCACAGCGTTTGCCGCAGCACTGCTGCTCTTCAACCCTCTGGACACAGGGATCTCGGACCGGGTAACGATCTTGGCACCGAGCTTTTCGCCTGGCCTTAGCTTGTCCACGATCGTGCGAAAACAGTTCTCGACCAATTTTGTAGGTTCTCCTTTGAAGCCTTCAATGGTCGCGTCGACCTTCGAGGAATCATTGATGCTCACATCGGCCCAGGTCTTCAGGTCTATGCCGAACGCTGCGCCTTTACCGGTGGCAATGGCATTGACGATGGTAGCCGCTCCGTGAGACACTCCTTTTCCGGTATGGCTCATAGGAGAACCTCCCTGAAGGCCTGCTCCATCACCTCGTATGCCGGGGCCTTCCCCGTCCAGAGCTCGAAGGCCTTGATAGCCTGGTAGATCAGCATGTCCTTGCCCGATATGGGCAATGCGCCTTTCTCCTTGGCCACCTCAATCAACTTGGTGACCACCGGGTTGTATATGGTGTCCAGTACGAGCATTCCTTTCTGTATCGTTTCAATCGGGAGCGGCAATTCATTGGGGAAACCCTTCATGCCGACCGGGGTGCAGTTGATCACTGCGTCGTACCTGCCCTTTGTCAAGGTGCCGAACTCCACCGCGGTCACGTTGTCGAACTTGTCCGCCAACGACGCTGCCTTGGTGTTGGTGCGGTTGGTGATCTTGACCTTCGCGCCCGCCTCGCTGAGGTAGGCACAGACCGCCCTGGACGCTCCCCCTGCACCGACCACTAGGACCTCCTTGTCCTTGACATCGAAGTTGGCCAGCTCGAAGGTCTTTGCCACTCCGTATAGGTCCGTGTTGCTGCCTATCAGAGTGCCCTTGTCGTTTGTTATGGTGTTGACGGCGCCAACCTTGATGGCATACATATCCAGACGGTCCAGTAGGGAGATGATCGATTCCTTGTGCGGTATCGTAACGTTGATCCCTCGCATGTCCAGGTCGAGCATCATCTCCGTGACCGATTCCAATTCCACTGGTGCCGCCGGGAGTTTGAAGTACATCCCCGGAACGCGGAGCGCCCTGAACGCGGCATTGTGCATGGCCGGCGAGACGGTATGCTCCAGCGGATGACCGGTTATGCCGGTGATGATCGCCTTGTTCCCTAGCCATTTCATGGTGGCCAGGTCGATCTGGCCAGGTGCCGCCTCCTTGCCCGGTTCGAGCGAAACATAGGTCAGGCTGGCCCCGAACCGGTTGGCGCAAACTCGCGTTATACTGCCTAGGGATCCCATCCCGATCAGCGCGAACTTCCTTTCCGCCAGTGAGAACAGTTTCCCGGCCGAGACCAATGACGCAACGTCGGTCAGTGTCTCGGTCTTGAAAACGACCTTAGGCGTGTCTCCTTTGGAGCCGTTGGCAACCAGGCGGTCGACCACAGTCATGAGTCTGGGGCTCTCGTCGAAGACGTGAGAGGAAACGATTATCCTGATCCCGTCCAGCTCCTTATGGTGCAGCAGCGGAAAATCGTCCTCGACATCGATGAAGTCGAACGCTCCGTTGTACGCCTTGACCAGGAATCTCAGTTTATGCTCGTCACTGCCGTTGTACTTGCCACCTTGGGCGACCGAGCGCAATGTGGCGATTTTCGGTATCTGGAACTCCTTGAAACGGGAGAAGTCCTTCGGAAGCTGGGCAAAATGGTCGAAGCGGATCTCGATCAGGTCCGCGCCCATACCGACCGCTTTGCGCGATGCTTCTATGGCCTCGTCCAGCCCTGTCTCGACGATCGATACGCAGTGTTGCATCATCTCTCCATTATGGTCTCTTTTATGGCGTGTCCGAAGTGCCTGCCGCCCTGTTCCAGGCGGACGAGGACCTCCTGGCCCACCTTGAGCTCGGATATGGACACCGGCCCGGTCGGCGTGCACAAGCGGATCGTTTCAGCGTTCTGCAGGATGGTGGTGAACTTCTTTCCATCCGTCTCTACCTCCACCAGGAGCAGGGGGCGCACTTCTATCTTAGAGCGTCCCACAACGACCGAACGGCTATTGCCTTCGGTGTCTACCGCCATCATCTCCTCACCGCTCTTTACCTCAGAAAGGTACTTGGTCTTACCGTCGGCGGTGAGAACGTAGGCATGCACTGCCCCGGCGTTCACTCGGAACGGCCTGGCGGCCACGTACTCACTCTCCATCGCTTCCGACTGTATCAGGAAAAGGCAATTGGACTGGGAACCGACCAGCATTCCTTCGCCGATGCGCAGCAATGAGCAGGTGTCAAGGCAGACCCGGTCCCCTACGTTCACTGGAATGATGCGCGTGACCTTTACTGCCGTGAGCCCGATCTTCGGCCTCTCGCCCAGTGTCAGGTCAGCGAACTCCTTGATCACCGAAGCATCCTTCGGTTCGATGACGATGCCATCGACGCCGACCTCCAACGTCTTCGAGAACACCTTCGCCTCCTCCGGCGTTGCGGCTCCGGCAAGGATCCTGGTCTTGGACCTTTGGAACTCGGCGATCAGGTTCTCCAGGGGAATGATCTTCCAATCATTGGCCGCTATGAGCACGTTGGCCACTTTGCCCTTGAACGCCGACGCCTTGGCCAGGTCCTCCGGTCGGTCGATTGTCACGATGGCGCCGATCTGTTCTTCTTCCAGGAACAGGTCGCTGCCGTTCACTTCTATGGCCTCGAACCTACCCAGGCGCTTGAGTTCCTTGTCCTCTGCCTTGATCATGATCGTGGAGTAGCCGGATTCGAGCGCAGTGGAGACCACCCTCTTTCGCTCCTCATATGAGGGGAGGTGATCGGACCTGACCCAGACGGTCTTGCCCTTTTCGCTCATCAGCTATCACTTCAGCAGCTTGATGGCTTCCTCGACTTCCAGGTCCTCGATCACGATGGCGGATATCGCCTTGGTGATCCCGGTGACGTTCCGGTGCTGGAAGATGTTCCTGCCTATCGAGACGCCCTTACCACCTGCGTCGACGGAGTCGCGCACCATCTGCAACAACTTCTCATCCGAGTCGATCTTCGGACCACCAGCGATGACCACCGGTGCCAATGCGCCCCGGACCAACTCGCGGAACGTATCGATATCCCCAGTGTAATTGGTCTTGACGATGTCCGCGCCCATCTCTGCGGCGACACGGGCACACAACTTGAGCTTGTCGATATCGAAAGCATCGGCCGCGTCCTTGCCCCTCGGGTAGATCATGCACAGGAGCGGGACTCCCCATTCGGTGCACTTGCCGCTGACGTTTCCGAAGTCCGCCAACATCTGGTCGTCCCAATCGCTGCCCAGGTTCACGTGTATCGAGACCGCATCCGCCCCGAGCTTAAGCGACTCCTCTACCGTGGTGACAATGACCTTCTTGTTCGGGTTGGGGCTAAGGTTCGTGCTCGCCGATAAATGGATGATGAGCCCGATGTCGCGTCCAAAGGACCGGTGACTGTATGGGGGAATACCTTTGTGCAACACTATGGCTGTTGCTCCTCCCTGTGACACCTTGTCTATCGTGGACTTCATGTCCAACAGTCCCTCCATGGGCCCCATCGAAATGCCATGGTCCAATGGGACGATGACCGCACGGCCTGTCGACCGGTCCATTATGCGCTCCATCCTTACGCTCTTGCCAAGCACTGTATCACCTTTTTGCGTGTTAACATCTAGCATGCTTATTTATGTTTCGTCCTATGCGATGGTTCGAATATCATCACATGCCCCATCTCTGGGTGATGCCACACGTTTTCAATGCATCATTGTTGCCTCCTTGTTTATACATTTGCTTCGATAACCCGATGTTCAAAGAGGTCCAATGATAACCAATATCATGCAGCAGCACGTTGTCTTCTGCATATGTGGAAGCAGATCGCGAACTATT
>CAVWKV010000051.1:0-33499 GCA_963755265.1 uncultured Methanomassiliicoccales archaeon
ACCGTTTCGCCGACCGGCGACAACATCCCGCTGAATGCGAACATCGTCGTCAAGTTCTCCGAGGCAATGAACCTGACCTCCATCGAGATTATCGTCGGCCACGACGTAGACGGCGACGTGGTCTTTGTCGGCAACAATGCCACGTTCACGCCCTCCTCCGACCTTAAATACAACACCGAGTACACAGTGACAGTTGGTGGCTGCGACCTGGCAGGCAACTATGTTACGAGGTCGTGGACGTTCAACACGACGAAGGTCGGGGATATCTCAGGCACACTTGTCGACGCGAAAGGGGTCGCGATCGTCAACGCCACCTTGACGTTGAGCAACGGCCTGACGACGACGAGCGACGCTCACGGGTACTTCATCTTCAACAACGTGACGGTCGGCTCATACAACGTCGCAGTGGTCAGGGACGGGTTTTCGGCAGTGACCAAGGGTGTGACGGTCGGGGCGAACGCCACGAGCGACCTCGGCGATATGAATATGGCAGCATCGAACAGCGGTACATCATCGAATTCGAACGACACCGCGCCGATCATCGTAGCCGTGATAGTTACGCTAGCGGTCATCGCCGCCATCGGCGGCGCGTTCTATATGAGGAGAAAGCCAAAGACGCCGTGATCGCATGAAGGACCACACAAACCCCCTTCCATCTTCCTTTTTCGTGAGGCAGTCTTGATGTTTACCGCTTAATAAAATACTGGCACTAGTTTTCCGTTGTTCCTCTTTACTTACCATCGTCTTCGGAAGCATTGATAAAACCTTTGGTATTGCGTGCATCGACCACAGAACCCTGAGTCCGGGGATCTAAGAAAGCTGTGCGAAACGATAATGTCCGTGCATGTTCTTCCATCTCCGTGACTGATTTCGCTTACGACAGGGGTTGGATTATGCGTTCGACGCTATTCCTCGCCGTGGCGGTCGTTTGGGTCATGCTCATAATCGTTTTCCTATTGCCGTTCGATCTGACGGTAGCGATCGTCATGGGATCGGCGTTGATGATGTTCTTCATCCTTATCGGAGTGTCGCCACTCCTTACGGAGCACTCCCTCGACAAGCGTGAGATCATCCTTCGCCAGGGATGGCATTTCAACGTACACATACCATTGGAGAACGTCAAGGCCATCAATTTCATAGATGAGGCACCGAAGGACCACAGCCTGCTCATCTCCCAGACCCGAGGCACACTGAACATAACCTCATCGAAAAGAGGGCTGATCTCACTGAAACTGCGTAAAACACAACGGTTCGCATTGGTCTTCTGGCGCAAAGCCGACGAGATCGTATTTGATGTCCTCGACAGGGAAGGGTTCAAGCAGGCGTTCGAAAAAGCGCTGGTCACTACTCGCGCCAATCCAGACCGATCGTCCTTGAACTGATCTTCGGGATGAGCGGCGCCTTGCGCTTGTGCACGGTGTCGAGATGCCTTCTCCAGACCATTTCCACGATGTTTAGGTCTATGCCGGTCTGCTGGGAGATTTCGCGGTTACTTATCAGCTGCTCGAAACCAAGTAGTATCTGGTCTAGCTTTTCATAGGAGACGCCCAGCTCGCCCTCGTCCGTCTGACCTTCCCAAAGACCGGCCGACGGGGCCTTCTCGATTATCTTCTTGGATATGCCGACCTTCCTTGCCAGTTCCCTGACCTCTGTCTTGTACAGGTCCCCGATCGGAAGGAAGTCCACTCCTCCGTCCCCATACTTGGTATAGTATCCGACCAACAGCTCAGACTTGTTCCCGGTGCCCATGACCACGCGCCCCATCAGGTTCGCCTGATGCATGAGCACGACCATCCGACATCGGGCCATGACGTTGCCCAGGAGTTCCTTCCGGTCTATTGATGGCAGCATCATCTTGAACGCTTCCACCGCCGGCGTTATCTCCACTGTCCTGAATTCTGCCCCGATGTCGTTGGAAAACTCCTCGACATCCTTTCGGTCCGACCCGGAAGAGAATCCAGATGGCATAAAAATGTTCAGAACCTTCTCCGCACCGACAGCATCAACGCACAGTTTCGATACCAGCGCCGAGTCTATGCCCCCGCTGAGCCCGACGACCACGCCGTTCCCGCCTGACTCTTCAACCTTCTGGCGGATGAACTCTACTATCGTGTCATAGGCATAGTCCTTCAATTGCGGGCGCATGATGCCTCGTATGCAACAGCGTGCTAATATCGCTTATCATCGAACGACCGGAGGCGAAGCTAGATAACCGAGAGGAACGATTGGACGGCCGATGGTTATGAGGACGGTCCTTGCACAGGTACCGAGCGCTGTGGGCGATAAAGAAGAGAACCTTAGACGCATACACGAAACGATATCGGGGCAGGAAGCAGACCTGTTCGTCTTCCCCGAGCTGTTCCTGAGCGGGTACATGTGCCGGGACAAAGTGCACCTCTTGGCCGAATCGCTCCAGGGAGAAAGCGTGCAGGAGCTCATAACCGTGGCAGAGGAGCACCAGTGCTCCATCCTTCTGGGCATGCCCACGCTGAATGATGAGACCACCGGTCTGGTGAACAATAGCGCCGTGCTGGTGAAGCCCGATGGGAGCGCCTGGAGCTATGACAAGATAAATCTGGCCACCTTCGGGCCTTTCGAGGAATCGCTCTATTTCTCTCCAGGCAAATTGCCAATGATGTTCGATGTGAATGGCTTCCGTGTCGGGGTGGTGATATGCTACGATCTGTTCTTCCCCGAGCTCAGCAAGTCGCTGGTCCTGCAAGGTGCGGACGCCGTGATATGCATATCCGCTTCGCCGAACACCTCGAGAGATTTCTTCGAGAGGATAGTGCCGGCCAGGGCCATAGAGAATACCGCCTATACCATCTACGTCAACAATGCTGGTTGCCAGCTCAATCAGGTCTTCTTCGGCGGCAGCCATGCGGTCGGCCCGCGGGGCAACCAGCTAGTGAAGTGCGATTATTTCAAGAGGGACGTGAGAGCCGTTAATCTCGATCTATCCGAGGTGCGCGCCGCCAGGCGTATGCGCCCTACTGTCCGGGACTCAATGGGATTGGTCTCTCAGGACCTGTTCTGATCCAGGCTCGCACTTGTCCGGTTTTCCGCGAGCCAATGAGGTGACCGTTCCTACCCCGGCAATCAGAGCGCCGACAAGGAAGACCGCGCTCATCCCCCTCACGAACGCGTCAGCCGTGACCGCCGAATTCGAAGTCCCCAATGTCAGCGAATTTATGAAGTCCGGTCCGGCCACTGAGGCGATGATCGCTCCCATTATGGCCAGGCTCACGGCCTGCCCCATGAAACGCATCGTTGAGAGCGTTCCTGACGCCACACCTAGCCTCTTTCTTTCGACACACCCCATCACGGCACTGGTGTTTGGCGACGAGAATAGCCCCATGCCTATGCCGATCAGGAGCAGGCCGACGCTTATGAAAGCTACCGAGGACGAGGTCTTCACAAAGCTCATATACATCAGGCCAAGTGCGATGATGGCCATGCCCAATGATGCGAGCAGACGCGAACCTATCCGGTCAGAGGTCCAACCGGAGATCGGCGACAGCACGGCCATCGCCACGGGCATGATGAGTAGAACCAATCCAGTGTACAGGATGGAATAACCCAATACCTCCTGCATGTAATAAGAGAGCATGAATGCGACGCTGAAGTACGCCGCATAGTTGAGCAGGGCGGAGAAGTTGGCCGCAGCGAAGAGCCTATTGCCGGTGACCAGCGAAGTGTCGAGCATCGCTGCCTGCCCTTTGCGGTGCTCCACAAGAGCGAATACGACCAGCGTTGCCACCGCAAGGACGATGAGGCTGATGATGCCGATCGATCCCCAACCATACTGCTCGCCCAAAGTAAGCGTGATAAGGAGCGAGGTCAGTCCGACCGAAAACAGCAGGACGCCTGGTATGTCCAGTCTCTCCTGCCTTCTGATCTCTCCGGTATCCTTTACATAGTGCCAAGCCAGCAGAATGACGACGATGCCGATGGGGATGTTTATCCAGAAAATGGAGCGCCAACCGGCTACCCCGGTGAGGAGACCGCCCAGCGCCGGACCGAGCGACAGCCCGATGTAGACGGCCATTGCGTTGATGCCCAGCGCCTTTCCCCGTTCCTTCGCCGGGAACGTGTCGGTTATGATCGCCGTGGATGTGGCCGCGATGCCTGCAGCGCCCACGCCCTGCAACACTCTGAACGCTATTAGATAAGTACCGTCCTGGGCCAGGCTGCACAATAACGAGCCAAGGATAAATACACCGAACCCGAGGATGAATATGGTCTTCCTGCCCCGGATATCCGAAAGCCTTCCTATGGTCAATAGAAGGACGGCCAATGTGACCAGGTAAGCGGTTGGGATCCAGATGGCCGACTGCGAGCTCATGCGCAGGTCGCTGGTCATGACCGGCAACGAGACGCTGACGATGGTGCTGTCGAGCGGCGCCATCATAGAACCCATGCAGGTGATCAATAATATGATCCTCATGTAAGGCCGAGTCAGTTCGTTCATGCGATTCTACAGGTCCCATCAACCGGAGCCGATTCTTAAGCTTTCCATTGAACTTCTATGTATGGATGAGGCAATCCTGGGCGTAAAGTTTAAAACCAATTCATACAGTAGGGAGCCGAAAGCCGAGGTGGCCCAGACCGGTAAGGCGCAAGCCTGGAATGATTTCCGCCAGCAAGCTTGTGTCCGCAAGGACTCGGGAGTTCAAATCTCCCCCTCGGCGCCATATCTTTCTGAAAAGCAAGATGGTTGTCACTCTTCGACGGTCTTCAGCTCGATACAGAACACTGTTTTGTTTGGCACGTTCTCCTCCAACCATATCTTACCGCCACATCGTTCCACCAGGCGCCGGACGATGAACAACCCCAATCCAGTATTGCCCTTGGGCCCGAATTTGAACCCTTCCTGGAACAACCTGGCCCTGGCCTCTTGGGGGATCCCTATTCCGTCGTCGGTGACCCTGACCGACACCTGAATGCCCTTCTCCTCGATATCGATCCTGACCATGGATGGCGAAGCGTGCTTGATCGCGTTCGATACTAAGTTGTCCAGTACATGGAAGAGGCTTGCATCGGCCATTGCCCAAGCTTCCCCCTGTACATCCAGCACGAGGCCCTGCTCCTGATGGATGGACATCACCTTCCTTGCGACCGACGCGACATCTGTCAGGGCAAGTTTCGCGGGTCCAGGAGCGTTCTCTAGGGTCGATATCCTAGCAATTATCTCGCCGCAGGTATCAATGTTCCTTCTGGTCATGGCCAGGTATTTTTCGTCCCCGGAACGGTCGAACATCTCCAGACCGCCCTTGGCGACCATGAGCTTGTTCAGGAGATCATGCCTCAGCAGGGTGCTTATCGTCCTCTGCCATTCTTGCTCAGTACAGACCCCTGAACCGAACATGTCCTCGGACAAAGGGGCAGGCTCGAGGTATGAGTCGAGCCTGGTCTGTTTCTCGTCAGGTCCGGAGGTCGTGCTCCTGTGTCTTTTCCTGACTGCCAGAACCTTCTGACCGCCCCTCTCGGTGAGGCATCCTCCATCCAACCCCTCCTGAGCTAGCAATGAACTCCCATTCCGCCCTTCCAGGAAGTATATTGTCGTCGAGAATATGTCAATTCTTCGGAGACCGCCGTCCTTGTTATCGAACCTCGACATTAACTTTATGAATGTGCCATTGTCAGAATCAATGATAAAAACAATCAGAATGGATTCCAGTGTAAAAATGGGGGATCCGAGTCGTTTGATTTCCTGCAGCAGTTGTTGACCGTGGAGAAGTTGAATTATTTGAACCGTGTTATAAGACCAGTTCCGTAAGTACCGAGGAATTCTGATGCGGGTAAACGTAGACATCCAGCTCAAGGACATCCCAGGACAGCTCATCGGAGCGCTGGAACCGATATCGAAGAACGATGGCAACATCAGGAGCGTAGTGCACCGCCATGACAAGGTCAGCGGAGGCAAGATCGCCATCAACCTCACCTTCGAGGTCGGGAACCAAAAGGCCCTGGACAACATACTCGGGGAATGGAAGCAGAAGGACGTCGACGTGCTGAAGATCGACCACCTATTCGAGACGTTCCGTCTCGATTACGTCATCGTGGGAGAACTGCCCCCCACCGAGGTCAGGAAGATCATCGAGGGGATCCAGGCCATCGGCGACGTTGAATCGATCGATATCCGTTATTCCGTCTCAGGCTCCAAGGACAAGGCGGCTCTCATCTCCGGAAAGGTGCGAAACAAGGACGTCATCAAGAAGGCTAACAAGTTCATCAATGAGAGGGCGAAGAGGGCCGGCTACGTCGTCATCCGTGGGTTCGGTGACTGAAATGGACGTCGTGTTAGTAGGATTCGGCACAGTGGGCCAAGGAGTGGCGGAAGCGATCGCGAAGAAGAACGACCTGCTGCAGAACATCTTAGGAGAGAAGGTACGCATCGTTGGGGCATTCGACTCAAGCTCCCACGTCCTAAACAGATCAGGACTGGACCCGATGGACCTGCTGCGCATTAAGATGGCCAACCGAAACCTGGGCAAGAAGACCACTGAGGACATCAAGGACATCCTTCCCCGGATAGAATACGATACGCTGGTGGAAATGACCCCCACTAACATCAAGAACGGCCAACCGGGATTGGGCCACATACGTTCCGCGCTGAGTGCTGGCCACAACGTGGTCACCTCGAACAAGGGTCCTCTCGCACTGAAGTTCCGGGAGATTTCCAAGCTGGCTAAAAAGAACAACGCCATGCTCCGCTTCGAGGCGTCGGTGGGAGGCGCCACCCCAGTGATAAACCTGGCCTCCGAACTTCTGGTCTGTGAGAACATCTACTCCATACGGGGCATAATGAACGGCACATGCAATTACATCCTAAACCGAATGGAGACGGAGGGGATGCAGTTCGAGCCGGCGCTCCGCGAAGCGCAACAGATGGGATATGCCGAGACCGACCCATCGTATGACATTGACGGCATCGACTCGGCCTGCAAGGTAGCGATACTGGCCAATGCCATCATGGGCAAGGACATCTCCGTTAAGGACGTCTCCAGGACGGGCATCCGGGGCATCAACCTGGCGGCCGTCAACCTGGCAGGACAGGACAAGAAGGTCGTTCGTCTTATCGGTGAGGTGACCGACCGTGGCGGAGAGGTATCCCCCAGGCTCATCCCGGTGGGGCATCCGCTGTCCATCGGCGGTACATTGAACACGTTCAGCATCCAGACCGACCTGGCCGGCGAGATCACCGTGGCCGGGAGGGGTGCTGGAAGGGCGGAGACGAGCAGCGCTGTCATGAGCGATATCTTCGCGGTCATGCGAGAAAGGCAAGCGCGATCTCACAGGACTTAAATATCCGGCCCCGCATAGACACGGCCTAACACGGTAGGGTTCGACATGTCTTACAACGAAACAAGAAGGGATTGTTTTATTGGGTCGACAAGTTAGTCTGTTCGACACGACCCTTAGAGATGGAGCCCAGACCGAAGGTGTCTCGTTCTCGACCGAGGACAAGCTGGAGATATTGCAGCGTCTGGATGCTTTCGGCATGGACTTTGTGGAAGGAGGATATCCTGGTTCCAACCCGAAGGACAAGGCGTTCTTCAAGGCGGCGGAAAAGGCCGATCTGAAGCATTCCAAACTGGTTGCCTTCGGATCGACCAGAAAGGCAGGTGTTCCAGCCAAGGAAGATACGACCATGAGGTCGCTCCTGGAAGCGAACACGGAATGGGTGTCCATCTTTGGAAAATCCTGGGACCTGCATGCAACGAAGGCGTTAGGTGTCTCGCTGGAGGAGAACCTGGAGATCGTATCGGATACGGTCGGTTTCCTGACCAGATCGGGCAGGCGCGTGATCTTCGACGCGGAGCACTTCTTCGACGGGTGGAAGGATAATCCCGAATACGCGATGAAGGTGTTGGAAAGGGCCAGGGATGCAGGGGCAGAGTGGCTCGTCCTGTGCGACACGAATGGCGGGACGTTCCCTTGGGAAGTGACCGAAGCGATCGACCGCGTACTTTCCCGGTTCGACACTCCGCTGGGGATCCATGCGCACAACGATTGCGAGATGGCCGTGGCCAACACCATGGCGGCCGTGCAGGCCGGAGCGGCCATGGTACAGGGTACGATAAACGGACTGGGCGAGCGGTGCGGTAACGCCAACCTATGCTCGGTCATCCCCAACCTTATCTTGAAGGCGAAGGTGAGGACGAATGTCACCAAACTGTCCAGCTTGATGTCTCTATCCGGCTTCGTCGGTGAGATGGCAAACATCTCGCCTGACCCCAGGCTACCGTATGTGGGCAGGAGCGCGTTCGCACACAAGGGCGGCATGCATGTCTCGGCAATACTGAAGGAAAGCAGAACGTATGAGCATGTCGATCCGACGCTGGTCGGTAACGAAAGGCGCATACTTATCTCCGAACTGTCGGGAACATCGTCCATATTGGCCAAGGCCAAGGAGCTGGGCATCGAGACCGAGAAGGACGGCGGGCGTTCGATCCTGGAGAAGATGAAGGAGCAGGAGGCGGAAGGGTTCCAGTTCGAGGCAGCGGAGGCTTCGCTTGAGTTGTTCATACGCCGTCTGAAGAACCAGCAGACAGCCCCGTTCAAGGTGGAAGGGTTCAGGCTGTTCATGGACGTCTCCACGCGGAACACCATAAGCGAGGCGTCCATCCGGGTCGTCGACAGCGACGGCACGGTGGAACATACTGCCGCTGATGGCAATGGACCGGTCAACGCATTGGACCGAGCATTGAGGAAAGCGCTGCAGCGGTTCTACCCAGTGCTGACGGAGGTCCGGCTCATAGATTACAAGGTGCGGGTCATCGACGGCAAGGATGCGACCGCCGCAAAGGTACGCGTATTGATCCGCTCGACGGATGGAAAACACTCATGGACGACGGTCGGTGTCTCCGGCAACATCATCGAGGCGTCGCTAATGGCACTGCTCGACAGCATAGAGTACAAGCTCATGAAGGAAGGTCTCAACGGCTACAAGGAGCAGTAGAACACCCGTTACATTGATTTGGATAGCGCACGCTATCATGGGCCAATGCCATACGAGGTCAAGATCATCACACCGGAGGAAAAGGACCGGCTTTACGAGAATTATTCCAACATCAACTTCTTCTCGATCAAGTCGGAGGTCTATGGCTGTTGCATCAAGCTCCTGACCACGGACCATCAGATGAAGGAGATGTGGGAGGATAACTTCTATACCATGTCCGAGAGCGTTCGGTCACACGGACGCGTTGTCATGATCGACCTTCCGGGAGAAGGGATGAAGGTTCTGTACGAACCGGTGGCCAAGACGGCGTTCCTTTTCAATTTCGACTATTACGGATGGGTGAAGAGCATCGCGCTGGCAGTGGCTGGCGATCTGTTGGAGGACGAACACCATATCCACTCCGTGCACGGGGCGTCGATGGACATCGCGGGTCACGGCGTATCGTTGATCGCACCGTCCAAGACCGGGAAGACCACGCATTCCTGGGGATTGCTCCGGATGAAGGACGCGCGGCTTGTGACGGACGACTGGTACTACGTGCGGCCGTTCACCGGACGGCCGGTCGCCTATGGTTCGGAAAAGAACTGTTACATAGACGCCGATATCGGCAAGGCTTGGCCGGAATACCGTGAGTTGGTCGAGAAAACGGTCTTCGACAAGCAACAGCGAGCCGTGGTTAACGTCCGCTGGATCGCCGGACCGGGCTCTGTTATCCCATTGACTACATTATATGACGTGATACTGCTCAAACGCGACCCGAACGACCCGATACTGGTAACGGAACTGGAGCCTAAGGCCGCGCTCGAATATCTCAGACAGAACGACTTCTGCAACCCACATCAATTAGTACGCGACAAGAGGAAGATGGCGATACGCTATGACTTCTTCTCCAAACTGCTGTCGAACGTCCGTGTCCACCTGGTCAACACGACCTCCCCGGCGCAGGAGACGCAGGACCTGATCCGGAAGGCGTTATCCGGGGTGTGATCATGAAGGTGCTGATCACTTTGCTGGGTCGGAGCGGGTGGGGCCTGTTCAATTCAGTTTGGGCGATGATCCGCACGCATGACTACGTTCCGAGAGGATCTACATCATCACCGATGGCTGCCAGATGCAGCTCGCAGAACAGGTCAGGAAGATGCTGGCCGTGCTCCTGATCGAGTACGAGGAACACCCTGAGATCGAGATCGTGCCGATCAAGGCGGACATGATTGCCGAGGTGGCCATGAAGATCCGCGAGATCGCGGAAAAGGAAAAGAAGCTTGGGCACACGCTGGCGCTGGACGTCACACCCGGAACGAAATCGCTGGTCATGGGCGCGGTCATCCCCGGAATGAGCCGAAACCTGTTCGACCACATCTTCTACCTGTACATCGAGTCGATGAGGAACGCCTCTCGTCCATTCATGATGATACCGCTCGCGATACAGCATGACCACGAGTTCCTCCAGGAGGTGAAGTGAATGGACGCGGTAGTCGACAAGGACCTGCTAATGGCGGTGTTGAACGAACTGGCGCTGGCGAAGCGCGGGAACGTCGAGGTCTACTCGGACATGCTCGGCATCCCTTTGATGAACCTTGACCTGGAGAAGGAAAGAATCGTCAGCGTGGCGAACGCGCAGGATTTCGACGCCGTCATGCCTGGATTGAAATCGAAGCTGAACGACGTCCTGGCAGCGGACCTGCCTGACTACGGTGATTTGAAAGAGGCATTGTATAGCTCACTGCTAGTGCCACCGGATAACCTGAACGAGCTGATGGCCGAGATCAGGAAGTCGGAGAAGAGGAAGAGTGATCCATATCGTTACCCAAAGCAGGAATCGTTCGCGATCGACACAAACATCGCCTATCGAAGGTTGTTCAGCCGCCTGATGTATCACGGCGAGGGATGCGGTATCAGCGATTTCGACCCCTCCAAGGTACAAGTGCTCTTGCCAGACCTGGTGTCGCAGGAGATGGTGGAAAAGGCCGGAAAATATAGCCAGTTCGACATCGAATCACTCAAAAGGGCTGTCCACAACCCGAATACCGTCGGAGGGTTCGTCAATTGCTCGATGAAGGGCGCGCGCAAGGCGCTGAACGCCCAGGCCGAAGAAGGTGTGCTGGAGGAGCATTACAATCTATGGCGCGTGGCCGGGGGAACGTTCGTTGTGGACAAGGAACAAAGGGACGCGGAGATCGCCCGGGCCCTTGGCACGCATGCCGGGGAGCAAAAGATGGATATCCTGTTCTTGACCGCGGACGATAAGGCCCGAGCACAAACCTATGCCGCCAAGCTGCCAACATTGTTGATCAAGTATCCATCGGAGATACCCAGTGAACTGCCTTATGATCCATGGCTGCTGGTGGAGTTCCTGCATGATACAGCGATCTACTTCGGTTCGATCTCCCTCAAACCAGTGGGCATTCGGATCATGGGAGAATGGAAAGGCAAGTCGACGACGGATTACCGGGCGGAGAGACTGAAGCTCATGGCCGAAGATGGATCGGCCGTGATCGAATCGCTGAAACGGGACATCAAGATAATCCAAGGCATCCATTCAAAGGTAGACCTCAAAGCGTTGAGGTGAAAGACATGAATTAGATGTATGGGATCCCCGTAAATCTAATAAATATGGTGGGGAAGTTGGAGAAGGTCCACGGGAATCCCACATTCTGTTCTATACATTTTCCATTAGAAAAACGTTTTGAAAGGAATGGCGCGATATCTGAGGATATTCTGGATCGCCTCGAAAGTAACATTTGGCACTTGCCAGTGATACTGGACCGCTCATTTCAGAAATGAATCATGGAATATGATTCAATGATCGCAGTGTTGGTGGAACATGCTTGGTCCGATGATCTGATTCCAGGAGGAATATGAACACATCAATGTCCGGACAGAGCTGAGACACAGAAGGATTGAAGAAGATTCTTGACCTTCAGGGCACTACCTAATTTGGTGCAATGGTGGGTATGTGCAAATCGAGTCCGTGAGAATTGGAAACAGGGACCTTCAAGTTCCAGCCATTGTGATGACCCCTAGCGACACGATAGGCGCAGCGGTGGTGGTTCACGGATACGGTGGCTGTAAGGAGGAGCAGTTGGGCCTGGCGTTTAGGGTCGCGGAATCTGGGCTAGTAACATATTCCATCGATCTGAGGGGACACGGACAGCACCCTCTGAAGCTCGACTATAATGTACAGGATGATGTTGAGCTAGCCATCCAACATGCCCGTAGATATGGAAAGGTCGTCGCAATAGGGCATTCGTTAGGAGGACGACTTTCTTTGATGAGCAGCGCGGATTTTTCCATCGGGATCTCTCCCCCATTGGACGGGACATATGGGAGCAGGACGGAGGAGCTTCTCAAGAAATTGAGAGGGTATCGTGTCCGAACGGATAGGCCGGAAAAGGTATTCGACCTGCTTGCCACGATCCCTAACTGGGAAGATACAGATCAGAGCAGGACGATGATAATCTACGGTTCTAGGGATGTGCCGGAGATCATCGCTTCGTGTGACTTATTAAGATCCACAAAAACCAATGTTCTCCGGATCGAAGATGCGATCCATAGCGACACCTACCAGCTAGAGATGACCTTTGAGAGTATCGCCACGCAGCTTCGCGAATGGTTCAATGGTCCCTAGTAGAATGTAACTGTTTACCGCATTCTGGTAGAGGCAATTATTTTCGCTCCCAATCATGGAGACGCCGTCCCCATTATGAACTCTGAACGTGCAATCTAAGGAAGCAGGCAGGGGAGAGTTCCCTGAAAGAATTCCGGCTCCCGTAAACCAAATAATTAATATTATCCTAGTATTCATTTTAATATTCGGCAGTCGCTCAAGTCCATCCATCAATTGGAGAACACGTGTATAGCAATATTATCAAGTCTTAGAATATGCTCAGTATCTATAAGACTGTATGATTCGTCAAAGAGTTCACGATATCGATGATCGACGTGCTTTATGCCGACGACGAGAGGATAATGCTCGAACTCGGCAAGGAGTTCCTGGAGATGTCCGGGAAGCTGAAGGTGGAGACGGTAATATCAGCCAAAGAGGCGATGACAAAGATGGCCGAACGCCGCTTCGATGCGATCGTATCGGATTACCAGATGCCGGAGATGGACGGCTTGGAGTTCCTTAGATGCGTTCGGAGTCGGGACAAGTTCATTCCATTCATACTATTCACAGGCCACGGCAGGGAAGAAGTGGTCATCGAGGCTTGCAACGCTGGAGTGAGCGGCTATCTGCAAAAGGGTGGCTCACCCACCCCCATGTTCGTCGAGCTTGAACACCGCATCGAACAAGCCGTCGAAAAGCAGACGACCGAAAAAGAACTGCTCATCAAGAACATCCAGGCAAACCTAGCGATGGACCTGGCTAAGATAGCCTCCTGGGAGTTCGACCCGGAGTCCAAGATGTTCAAGTTCGACGATAATTTCTATGGACTATACGGAACCGACCTTCATCATGAGGGTGTTAGCGTGCTCTCCCCAGAGGCATACATTTCCGAGTTCGTTCATCCCGATGACAGGTCGCTCGTAGTGGACTGGATCAAGAAAGGTGAGGAAACGATAAGCCCGAATGGATATGCGCAGATCGAACACCGTATAATCAGGAAAAACGGTGAAGTCGGATGGGTCGTGGTAAGGGTAGGCGCGCTCTTGGGGCCGGACGGTTGCCTGGTAAAGGTATGCGGCGTCAGTCAGGATATTACTGATCAAAGAACGAAGTAAGCCAAGTAATGAGAAACACAGTATGTCTGTAATATCTTTCCACGAGCCTAATGGAAGTAATAGGGTAGGCCCCCTTCTCGAGCGTTGGCAACGAACTTCAGGATAGACGAATTTCGGAAAGAGCATGCCGCTGGATGAATTTGACAGTCTTAAGGAGGAAAGCCATACACAGACGGCCGCCGAGATAGGGGGCCAGCATAGCGAAGCGATGAGACGCTTTCGGCATTATTCCTGAATATGAATCGGTCTCAGCTGTGTTCTTATGCGATTGAGCTGGAGAACGTCTTCAAAATGTTCGTCAGAGTGATAAAAAGCTCCCACCACTTTTACTGGAATTTATTACTACTATTTGGGCTACGGCCGTTGTCATGATTGCTAGGACCAGGACTACTATCAGAATGAGAATGATGAACATCTTCATGCTGATCCTTTCTGGAAGGCGAGGCGCAGCAGGAGGGAGTGGTTCTATTTGAATGGACGATCGCTTTATTGGCATTGAACACACCATTTCGATGATTACAAAGATCGATTATTTAATTGGAGGCA
This sequence comes from uncultured Methanomassiliicoccales archaeon, assembly GCA_963755265.1. GTDB lineage: Archaea > Thermoplasmatota > Thermoplasmata > Methanomassiliicoccales > UBA472 > DASXVU01. The sequence continues at coordinate 14,234 of CAVWKV010000051.1, forward strand.
GCCTTTTTGCACTAATCTTGTTTCTGGATTATCGCCTCGATCCATGCGAACGATAACGGCGAAACGATATCCTTTGTATCCGGATGTGTCAGGCTGGCTGCTTTGGCGCTCGGCAAGATGCGGGGACGTTCGACCACCTGGGAACAGGTGTGATCATGTATATTGGGTAAATCTATTGAGATAATCAAGGAGCGTAGCTGCCGGAACTCAGCTTCCGGTTGTGCGCGTTAGACATTACAGCCAATAAGCCTTCCGAAAATGAAAAGCAAAAATGCAATTGGCCAGTAAGTTTGGTGGGGGCGCTGGGATTTGAACCCAGATCAGCGGGTTTCTTCTACGCAGGGAGCTACCCTGCGCGAACTAATGGGTCATCGCTCCAGTTATTCATCACCGGATCAGCAAACCCGTTAGCAATCACACCCAATTAACTGGAGCCCGCGAGGATACCGTGTTACCCCACACCCCCACTTGGTCAGCTTTAAGCCTTGCGCATCTTCTGTGCCCGCTTCCGGCGCCGCATCTTCTTCTTGCGCCATTTCCAGCGCTGCTTGCCCCTTTTCTTCCAGGCGCGTGAACTTCTCTTCATTTGAATCACCAGATTTCTTGCCCTGATTCCATTAGCACTTATCAATGTTTCCCTATTGGCGGGCCCGTCGGGATTTTCGCGACCGAACCCAAAGGACCGACCGATTCGAACCCGAGACCACTGACTTGCTTCTCTTTACCGGAAGGCAAGGAGTAGAAGGCCAGTGCTATATCCATGCTAAGCCACGGGCCCGCGTGAGGCTTGGATATAACTGCCCTCATTTAAATGTTTACGGGATTGAACGCCCGTTCAGAGCGTGTTCCCCATCCAGATCAGTATGCCCTCGATCAGTCCGATGATGCCTACGATGAACATGATCGGCCTGGCGGAGAGTATCCATTCAGCGATCCTTACCCCGATACCGAGGAATTTTAGCATGATCCAAATGATGGCCATGACGATTAGCGTGATGATAAGGACCCAGGTCGCGCTCAGGTTCATCTTGATAAGGAAGTATGCTACCACACCGCCAGAGATCAACGAGACGATCATCGAGAATGGGATCTTTCGTAATGGCTTGAGGAACATTGCCAGGCCCAACGCCAGCGTCACAGCGATGGCAGCCAGGGCTACCGGTCTCGGAGTCATTACGGCACCTTGGATGCCCATAAAAACCAAGAACGCACCAAAGAAGAACCCGACGATCATCAGGATTTCGTCCAGGAACGATTTCTCCTTCTTGCCGTATAGGGCCGTGAATATCGCGAGCAGCCCGCCCAGAATGAGCGCGAGCGCCACGTTATTGGCGGTGACGATGTCGGACAATGCCATAGGTATTGATTAGATGTTCAGAATATTAATAGTTGCTTGAAGCCCGCAGCTGCGAGAAGACCGCAACCGTTATCAGGGGCATCCATCAATCGTAGACTGTGTGCATCTCACGGAAGTAAGAGAGACCATCCAGAAACGTCGAGCGAGGCGTAAGTTTGATATCCCGGGAACGGACGCGTCGATGCTATCGGAGAAACAGATCGAGGCCGAGACGAAGAGACCGGAAAGGAATCCGACCGGGGACAGTTTTTTCAAAGGAATTTGGGGTAATCCTCTGGTCTGAATAGTCGATCCAGGAAATCTAGATTTCCAATATTAAACATTTAGGGCACATGTATTGCGTTAATATACTCGACCATCCAATTTAATCAAGGGTGAAAAGTTGGCCAAGACGAAGGTAGCAAAGAAGTCGGGCCTGTTGCCAGGCAGCATGATCGGTGTCGAGGTATCTGGGAAGTGGTTGGTGATTGCGAATGTCGATGGCAATTACTATGCCATGGACGGCAAGTGCACCCACGCCGGCGGAGAGCTATGGAAGGGAAAATTGACAAGCTATGTTGTAAGATGCCCAAAGCACGGCTCCGAGTACGATATCCGGACTGGAAAGGTCCTGAAAGGTCCCTGGGTGCCGTTCGGCAAGGCTTCCGAGGAAAAGACCCACCCAGTGACGATTGAGGGAGACGACATCTTCGTCGATGCTTGAAATAAGATCAAGCAACAATCCGACGAGCAGAAGTTATAGAAGTGGACTGGGCGAGATTTGAACTCGCGGCCTCTACCATGCCAAGGTAGCGATCTTCCAGCTGATCTACCAGCCCAAACTGGAATGGCAAAGAGATTTCCCTAATTAAAGGTTTCCCATAGACCCAGTCGATTCATCTGCTCTTGAAGCAGCAGGTCATTGTTGGACAATCTTGATGAGGAAAGAAACAGAATATCATACATGCCTCTCGAGAAGGAATTGCGGGAAATTGCGAATATCATTGGGTGCCGATCTGTACGGGATAGCCGACCTTCGGCCTCATGAGGCGACGGTGGTCAAGCAGGGGGGCGAGCTCGTCTCCGGTTACCCTTTCGCCATCTCAGTGGGCATTAGACTATTGGACACGATAGTGGACCAGATCCCTAACCGATCGCAACGTGCCGTCCGCGTCTCATATCGCAGCCACACGTACGACGTGGTAAACGGTCGTCTGGACCAGATATCTTCATTGCTGGCCGGGCGCCTTCAAAAGGAAGGACACCGGAGCATGCCTGTACCGGCGTCGGAAAGGATCGATGACGAGCGCATCTGTGCCATGTTCTCGCACAAGATGGCGGCACACTTGGCCGGGTTGGGATGGATCGGTAAAAGCTGCTTGCTGGTCACGCCGCAATATGGGCCGAGGGTGCGTTGGACCACTGTGCTGACCGATTATCCGTTCTCCAAGGCAGGTACACCGATGGATCCGCGATGTGGCAGTTGCGAAGAGTGCGTTAAGGCCTGTCCTACCAGCGCATTCACAGGCCGAATGTTCGATCAGGAGGAGCCCAGAGAGGCTCGATTTGAAGCGCGTAAGTGCGACCAGTACTTCAGGGACATTAAAAGCAAATGCTAAAGCCAGTCTGCGGTATGTGCGTCTACATTTGCCCGCACGGACGGAACGCTAATAAGAAAGCGAAACGGGTCGACTAGTCAAGCCGCTGCTGGAAACGCATCTTTTCGCCTGGTATCTGGGTTGGATATTCACCGTTCAGGCAGGCCATGCACAGATCGCTATCGTCCATTTCCAGGGCTTTGACCAAGCCTTTCACGCTGGTATACCCAACACTGTCGGCGGTGATGAGCCTGGCGATGTCCTCGAAGCTGCGATTGGTAGCTGCGAACTGTTCCCGGGTCTTCATGTCTATACCATAGAAGCAGGGCGCCTTTATCGGCGGGCAGCCAATGCGCACATGGACTTCCTTGGCCCCGGCGCGCCTCGTCATCATGACGATGCGCCTCATGGTCGTCCCACGCACGATGCTGTCGTCCACGATGACGACGCGCTTGTCCTTGACGGTGGAACGGATAGGGTTGAGCTTGAGCAGGACGCCCTCATCACGCTGCGACTGCTCCGGAAGGATGAACGTCCTCTCGATGTAACGGTTCTTCATGAAACCCTCTTCATAGGGTATCTTGGAGACCTCGGCGAAACCGAGCGCATGAGCGCGACCCGAGTCAGGGACGGCAATGACGACATCGGCGTCCACCGGCTGTTCTTCTGCTAGGATGCGACCGAGCCGCTTCCTGACCTGGTAAACCTCCTTGCCGTCGATGACCGCGTCCGGCCGGGCAAAATACACCCACTCGAACATGCAATGAGCCTTGTGCGGGGGGCTGATGGTCTTGGTGGACATGAACCCGGTGGGCGTGATCTCCACGATCTCGCCCGGAGCCACGTCCCGGACGAGTTCCCCCTGGAGCACGTCGAAGACGGCCGATTCAGAAGCGACGCAATAGCCGCTGGGCAGCTTACCGATGCACAACGGACGGAACCCCAACGGGTCGCGCACGCCGAAGACGCGGGTGCCGAGCATGATAGTGAGCGAATAGGAACCCTCGATGACCTTCATGACGTTCTTGATAGCTCGTATCGGGTCCGGGCTCTGGGAGAGCTCAGTGGCCATCATGCGGATGATGATCTCGGTGTCAGATGTGGTCAGGAAGGCCCACCCCTCGGACTGGAGCTTGGCGCGCAGCTTCCCAGCGTTCACTATGTCGCCGTTATGTGCCAATGCAACGTCCCCGGCCAGCGTGGTTACGGTTATGGGCTGGCTGTTCTCGGCCACGGACGAACCGGTGGTGGAATAGCGGACATGGCCGATGCCGATGTTCCCGCTTAGAGCATTGTAAGCGCGACCGCTCAGCACCTCATGGACCAGGCCCATGCCTCTCAGGTATTGGATCCGACCGCCGTCAAAAATTGCCACTCCCGCGGCCTCTTGGCCTCTATGCTGGATGATACGTAAGGCCTTCTTGATAGAAGGCAGAGCATCGCAGGACAGCGCCATGCCGACCACACCGCAGTGATCTTCAGGCTCGTCCTGGATGGACATCACCTCTTGATCTAGTGGAGCTTGGCCCAAGTATAGGTCCTCAATCTTGCTGTCTTGCCATATCCGCAGGACGCGCAAAAAGACTTCCTGATGTTAAAGGCTCGGTGGCCACATCTCCTGCATGGGATGTGGGTCTTGCGGTCTCCCATTTTTCCGTGTGATGCTGTACCCTTACTCATTGGTCCACTTCCTTATGGTGAAATGTAGATAACGTTGTCGCCGCGGACAATCGTGACGACGAGCTTTCTTACAACCTCGTGGTTGATCAGCTCTTCGGCGTTCTTGAGCACTAGATTCATGTGTGGGTCGTAGCCATCCAGGACTCCGCGGTACTCGCGGTTCCCTTTCAGCTCGACAATGACCTGGCTATTGATCGCCTGGTTCAGGACGTTCAATGGTTTTTGCATGCTCAAACACCGATTTGCCCGATAACCCCATCACTATTTGTAGTTTGTCGTATGGCCACGGCGTGCTGGATGCAGGCCAGACTCATATGAATGCACCAATCGAGGGGCCATCTAATCTATCCATGTCATAGTAGATTATACCTTCCCTGACACCATCGCCGTCGAGCTTCGTTCCCTTGACGTGAGCGATCAGCGACGCCCTCCAGATCATGTCGAGCATGGATGTCGACAGGACACCCATATATACGTTCGGGAAGTAATCCTCATAATCGTACTCGTCCACCAGGGAATATGCTGAGCCGACGATGCTGTCCCGACTGTTCAGGATACGCAGGTAATCGGCCATGACCATCCTTCCCGATTCGTCCGGGGCCAACAACCGGACGGCGTTCGGGTCCACGGTCCGGACGTGCTCCAGGTCGCCGCTGTCCTTGATCACGTACTGCTCGAAACGTCCGTGTTCGGATAGAAAAACGTTCCACCGGTTCGCCTCATCGCAGTACACTGGTGCATCGAATGCGTTCGGTGCTCCCAGCGATTCGTTCGCACCTTCCAGGGCGGCTGCCTCCAGCTCCTTCATGGCACTCTTTTCCAATTCCCCCGCAACCCGCAGCTTCTTGAGGTCGATCTGCTCGTCCTCGGCCGACCCCTCGAGCACCGCCGCTAGATATGGAAGGTAAGTCATCTTCTCGATCCGTTCCCGTACCAGCGCCTGCATTGGCTCCGGATCAGGGTCGATGCCGCTCTCGTGACAGTTGTCGAAGAACTCACGGTAGACGCGTCTCGACTCGTATAACGTGTGCATGATGGCCGCTTTGGCGTCCCCGGCCATCTTGGCCCCGGCCGCTTTGGCGTCCTCCCCGTCCTTGACCCAAGCGCCGCGGCAGGAGAGGTCCAGTTGGACTTGGGCGCGCATTCCGATATGGATATGGAAAGGGAACTCGCGGCAGAAATGCGGCCGATCGTTGTATACCTTGCATCTTCGGTCGCTAAGGAAAGCGCATGATCCCATACCTTTCTTCATGGCCATTGCGTAGTGCCGATGCGGTTCGTTCTTCAGTACGACAAGGTCCGGGAACATGGATCGGAAGAGCTTCTCCTCATGGGGCAACAGCTCAGGCTGGCAAAGGCAACAAAGTCCGCAATCGTCGATGCACCTGAACTTGCGTCCCTCTAGCTCGCTAAGGTCGACCTGATTTTCTGGCAACAACCACATCCCTTCCTCTGCGCTCTCCCACTAGAGAGTTGCTCTCCATCAATTCCATCCCCCTTAAAAACACAGCGGTGGGGAATATCGCCTCGAAACCTTCGTACGGTGTCCAACCACATTTACTGTGGAGGTTCTTAGATTTGACCTGGGTCACGTTCTTCGGGTCTATGACCATCAGGTCGGCGTCCATTCCGATCTCGATGACGCCTTTCGGCAGGCCGAATATTTCGGCCGGGCGTTTGCAGGCGGCGGAGACCAAGCGTTCTAGGGGAACCTGCCCCCGTTTGACCATGGCCATTATTATGGGTACCGACGTCTCGACGCCTGGAACCCCGGAGGGGGCCGCATCGAAATCGCCGGACTTCTCGTCGTGGCCATGAGGCGCGTGATCGGAAGCGAGCATATCGATCTTGCCCTTGATGAATGCATCCAATAGCGCCAAACGGTCATCCTTGGTCCTTAATGGAGGGTTCACCTTGCCCTGGCCGCCCAGCGGCATCGAGTCGTCAAGCAGCATATGGTGCACGGTTGCCTCCATCGTGAACCCCGTCCCTTCCAGCGCTGCCAGGGCCTCGCGGGAGGTTACATGGCACACATTGATCCGGGCTGAGCCGTGGACCTTGGACAGCCTGGAGATGGCCGACACTTCAGCATAGGAGGGCCGGTTCCGGTTGTGCTCCCGGAGCCCCTTCTCAGGGGACCGGACGATATAGCCGTCGTCCTCGGCATGGACACTGACCACCTTGCCAGTGGCGGATATCTTGTGCAACGCGCCTTCGATATCTGGATCCTTAGTCATCAAGAGGCTTCCGGTGGACGATCCCATGAAGATCTTATATCCGACTGCGTGGGCGTCCAACCTGGTGGGGTCGTGGCGGGCATCGACCCCGGCGAACAGACCGAAATCCACCCAGGCCTTCGATGATGCGTTGTCACGCTTGTTCTCGATATCCTCGACCATGAGCGTCGGTGGGTTTGTGTTCGGCATGTCAAAAACGGTCGTCACGCCGCCGCATGCGGCGGCCAACGTCCCTGTACCGAAATCTTCCTTCTGGGTCATCCCAGGGTCGCGCAGGTGCACATGCACATCTATCGCCCCTGGCAAAATCAATTTGTCCTTGAAATCGATCCGGTTCTCGCCAGCCAGGACCTTCTTGACGGTTACTATTTTGCCTTCGTCTATGCCGACGCAGACAGGCTGTAGCTTGCCCTTATAGAAGGCCCGTCCCTCGATGATCAGGTCCATCGGATCAGTTCAGTTCCTTCCGACGCACCGGACCGTGGGGGCTGATCTCGTAGAACACCTCTCCTTGGAATTTATAGATCTTCGTTGTCCTGTCCAGCCACATGTCCGGCAGCAGCCCGGCCTTGATGCAGGTCTGCTCTAGGAACGTGACTGAGTTCCACTCCCATTCCACCGGGACCTGCGGCAACAGCAATCCTCGATAGGTACCATTCTCCATGATTAGGCCGTCCACTCCTACCTTAACCAGGTCAGGCAATTTCTTGCGGTCTGCGATCTTGATCTCCTCCGGCGGGGTCAGCACGCTGACCTCTACCACCACGTCGTCCAGTTCCTTTGCTTTCAGCGTCGGGAACCGAGGATCATGGCAGGCCCCTTGGGCCGCTTGAAGGATGGCTTTAGCCAGGGAGAAGACCGGTTCCGGATATCCGATGCATCCCCTCAGGTTGTGATCAGGATAGGTGGACAGCGTGACGAAGACCACTCGCTTATCCTTGAAACTTCCAGGTGCGTTGAAGCTTCCAATGTCCGTGTCCTTGGTCTCCGCCTCGATCGCCTGGCGAGCCATTTGCACCGCGATCTGCCCTTCGTTGTCGTTCATTTCTGGCACCATGATGACAATTTGGATTGGTGCATATATCCCTTTCGTATTTTGACCGGCATCATCCAGCTGCCTGCCAGCGACCGCCCACCGGAAAGTTACTTAATCTTACCGCTCGAATATGATAAGCATGAGCGATGGAACGATGGACATACTGGTTGAGGAGGTCATGACCAAATCACCCCGCACTGGCAGCCCAGAGATGACCGTCAAGGAAGCGGCGGCCCTGATGAGGGATGAGAAGGTCGGCAGCCTCATCATCGTCGAGGACGCCCTGCCGGTCGGTATCGTCACGGAGAGGGATTTCCTGAACAAGATCGTGGCAGAGAACAAAGTCCCTTCGAAGACGCTGGTCAAGGACATAATGACCTCCCCGCTCATCACCGCGACAGCCAAGGAATCACTGTCCGATGCGGCAAAGAGGATGTCCACCATGCATGTAAGGCGCCTTCCGGTAGTGAAAAGCGATGTGCTGGTCGGTGTTCTCACGGAGAACGATGTCCTCCGGATATCACCGTCGCTGATCGAACTTACCCGGGAATGGTCCAGGGTGAACCGGGGCGGCATCGGCCGTGAGAGGGAGCCGCAGGTGTTCACCGGTTATTGCGAGAACTGCGGTCAATTCTCCATCGACCTAAGGGTCAATTCCGGAGAACTACGCTGCCCGGAATGCCGTGACCTGGGACTATAAGCCCTTTGAACTTTGTCTAAGAGAACGAAGATAGGGCGGGCCGGGTTCTCCGGTTCACTCCAGGTTTATCTTTCTGATGCGCGGTTCTTCCTCGACCTTCTTTTCTTCGCAGGCCGCGATCTTGGCGTCCAGAATCGCTCGGGCCATGAGCAGCATCTCTTTCTTGGCCGCGTTATAGTGGACCCGAACATCGTCGGGCATTTTCTTCTTCGGCATCATGGTGTCCATCGCGCCCAGGAACTCGGTCGCCGCTTTCATCAGGTGGCCAACGGCTTCCTGAGGGATCATTTCCTCAGGGGACTCGTTCCATTTCTCGCTCTCAACGAACGGGACCTCTTCCTTGTTCGATTCTCCTTCAACAGGCGCTGCTTTCTTCCTTGGCATCTTTCTTACCCTCCTCGAATTTGATTAAGAGCCTACCATCCTTGAACTCGGCCTTCGTCGCATCCTTCCTAACCAATGAGTACGGCAGAGAGACCGAACGTTTGTACCATCCGACCTTGACGATTAAGACGTCCCCGGCCTTATAAAGTTCTACCTCGTCCCTGCTCGAGAACGGCAACTTCAGCGATAGGATGTCCATTCCATCCTCCCTGTAAATCGACATGGCTTTCTCCGAAGAGTATATGCGGGTAGGGTCGGTATCACCGAAGATATTATCGGCCAGACGATTCAGCTTCTCCCGCCCCACCACCTCTGTCTTGAACATATTGGACTTAAGCATGGTGAGAGGGCTGAATGACTCGTCGATCATCTCCATGTACTTCTCCTGTTCCTTCCATTTCTCCGCAGGGTACGAGTCCCTCGCCTCCTCTGGTATGAGGCGATTAATGACCAGGCATTCAACGGTCAGATTGTAAAGGCACAGGTAAGTATACGCCCGTTTCGTCTCGTTGATCACCATCTTTTCCGGGTTCACCACGAGCCTTATCGAGGTTATTTTGGGGTCGGTGAGGATCTTCTTTACCGCCCCCATCCGTACCCGGATAGTATCTAGGTCATTGAGGAATTCGTTAGACGGCAGAGGTGTGTTCATGAACTTGCCCACGGTCATGCGGGCAATCCTGATGGTATTGCGAAACACACTATACAGCTTATCGAAGTACCAATCAGAGGTCTCTGGGAAGCTTAGCAGGCGTAGGGTATCTCCCGTCGGCGCAGTGTCAAGGACGACGACATCGTATGTGTTGTTCTTGGAGAACTCCTCGAGGTAGAACAGGGCGGACATCAGTTCCATGCCCGGCCACACTGCCATCTCCTTGGCGCTGACCGGGTCCATGCCCTGGGCCTCGAGGAAATCGGACACGTATTTCCCTATCTCCTTCCAATGATTCTCCATCTCGTAGAGGACATCCACCTCGATCGCGTCCAGGTTCTTTTCCACCTTCTTGATCTCTCCGGTCAGGGGAAAATCCAGGGAATCAGCCAGGGAATGTGCCGAGTCCGTGCTCACTGCGATGGTCCTGTATCCCATGTGAGCCGACCTCAAGGCCGTGGCAGCGGCGGTCGATGTTTTTCCGACCCCACCTTTGCCGGTATAGATAATGACCCTCAACCTTTCACCGGATGTTGGCTACAGGACCGCCCCGATAAATTGTTTTGGGAAAGAACCATCGGACGGTTACCAAGATATCGGGGATCGGTCATGATGAATAATGGAAAAATGTGAAAATGATGAAAGGGAGTGCCGGGGACGGGAATCGAACCCGCGACCTTCGGATTGCCCTGGAGAAGGGTCTGTTATTACCACTTTACCCTATGAGTCCGACGCTCCACCAGGCTGAGCCACCCCGGCATTTAAAGAGTTTACTCGTCGGTCTTCTCGGCTGGCGCGATCTCTTCCTCGGCAGGCCCCTCAGGCGCTGCCTCAGGTGCCGTTTCCGCGGTCTCGACCTCTGCTTCCGGTTCGACGACCGGCTCGGGTTCAGGTGCTGCAAAGACTGGCTGGTCTTGCGGTGCGCTTCCCATTTCGAGAACCTCGGTCTTGCGGATCTCGATCCTCTTGATCGGGACAACGACCTTACTGACATTGGAGAGCCTCTTGGCCATCTCGCCGGATATGACGCTCCTGATGATGTCGGATATGGTCATTTCCGCTCCAGATGTCTGGAGCTCTTTGGTCATGAGCGTCCTGACAGCGGTCTCCTGGGAAGCCTGGATCCTCTTCTCGGTGATGCTCATAGGCTTCACCCTGATGAGATATCCGTCCTTGGTCCGGATGTCGATGACGTGGTCGGTCTTAGTGCGCTTCCTTCTGGTCAGGCGCCTGATATAGTCGCTGGTCAGGTCCTGGCCGATGAATACAGTATGCGCATCGAAGCCGTTGACCTCGGTGATCTTGAACTTCAGCTTTACATGCATCTTGGAGAAATCACCGGTCAGATCATGAACGGTGGCCTCGGTGATCCTTCCGACGAGACTGGAAGGATCGGCCGACGGGGTCTCACCAAGCTGGACCTGGTTGAACATACGCGGAGCATATACCTTGTACCACTCCTTCGCCTTCCACCGGTCCTTCACTTTACGTGAAGCGGCCTTCGTAACCGTCTTCTTTGTAGATGTTGCAGCCATGATGATACCTCTATAGTTGGATGCTTCGTGAACGGACCACTTCTATATATAGATTGTGTGCCGCTATTCCCTCATTCGTGTTACGCAATAAGAAAAAGGAAGATAAGAGATTAGGAAATCGTTTTCGCCCCGGAACGGTCCCGGAGCTCGACCATCACCCTAATGAGAGATTCCCTGGTGACATTGTCCATCTCGGCGTCCTGGTCCCGAAGTTTCTTCTCGACCGCGGTCAAGTCCCTTATCTTCTCTACGAACACCGGCACATACGAGGAAGTGCCGACGATCACTAGCAGGGCGACGCGTTCGTCCATCCGGAGTTCGCGTTTCTCCAGGTTTGCCTGGAAATTGACGAAACCGGTCAGTTCTTCGGGTATATCCCTCAGCGAGTAGACGCCTATGAGATGGGCTTTGTGCAACCCAGCATCCTCACAGGTTTACCTTTACCTCGTGCGCCTCAAGCCCCAGATCGGTCTTCGGGAGCCCGAATGCCAGGCCGTAAAGCTGCGCCAGGTGTATGACCGGAATGTTGTATCCGGAATCCTTCTGGGACCTGTCGAACTGCAGGTGACAGAACGGACATACATCGATGATGTACAGACCGCCGGCCGCTTTTATATTCTTCAGCTTCTCGGTGGTGAACTCGACCGCCAAGCTACTGTTCCTGCTCCTAACACCGCCACCAGCTCCACAGCACATGTTCTTGTCCTTGTAGGGGAGGCTGTGGGCACCGGTCCACTCGATAAGCTCGTCCAGCAGCACTGGCTTTTCTGGGTCGTCGAGATGCTTTATCTTCGAGGGCCTGATGAAGTGGCAACCATAGTGGGCGGCAACGTTCAATTCAAGTTTGTTCTTGACGTGGTTCTGGATCTTCTCCATTCCGACATCGTTGTGCAATACCTCTGCGAAGTGCCTAACCTTGACCTTGCCGCTATAGTGCAGGCCGACCCCCTTCAGGATCTCATTGACCTCCTTCAGCTTTTCGGGGTGCTCGTGCAGTACATGGTTCGCGTCGAAAAGCGATCCATAGCAACCGTTGCAGATGGTCATAATGTCTACGCCCTTCTTCTCGGCGATCGCCAAGTTGCGGGCGGCGAGGGCCAACCAAGTGGGCTCGTCGAAGGACTTGATAACACCGGGAGCGGGGCAACATCCTGCTCCTTCCAGCTCGACCAGCTCATAGTCCAAGGCCTTGAAGACCTCACGGGTTGCCTTTTCGATACCTGGGTACCTCAGCGGCGCTACGCAGCCAAGGAAGAATCCGAACTTGCCAGACATTTACGCACCTCCGATCAGCTTGTCGAAACCTGTCTTTCGCATGATCGCCCTGAATTCTTCCAGGGCCTTCGGGTCCCCGATGGCCATCGGCGGTACCGCCGGAAGTCCCATCTTGACCCTCATGGCCTTGATATCCTCGGGCAGCGGGACGGTGGTCGCCGTCTTCATCATCGAGGCACCAATCTTCTTGTGTTGGTCGGCCATGTATCCCTTCTTGACCGCCATGTTCCTCATGATGGTGATGATGTCGGTTATCTCGACCTCCCTCGGGCATCTCTCGACGCACGAGTAGCAGGTGGTGCACAGCCACAGATCCTCCGAGGGCAGAATGTCATCCTTCAAGCCCAACTGGGCCTTCCTGATGATCTGCCTGGTCCTGAACCCCGTCTTCCTGCCAGATGGGCAGCTTGCAGTGCAAGTACCACATTGGTAACAAAGGTCCACGGTCTTTCCGCCAGCGTCTTTAATCGCCTTGGTGAATGCCGGATCCGGCTCCTTTATGTTGGACATGAAATCTCCTTGAATCCGGATTCTTGCCGATGTATATAAACTTGAATGAAAATTCCCGCATGTGTAACCTATTTAGGTAATACTAGTTCAAATCAAACGATACGTTGTTTCTTCAATTCCAGAAGCAATGAAGCGATGTCGGGCCTTTCTTCATGGTATAACGCCATTATCTCGTGTTTGAGCAGTCGGGTATCCGTATCGCTCTTCAATTTCAGACCCTTCCTTGCGGCCAAGCTCTCATTAACGAAGAAGCTCAGGTTGGATCGTACCAATGATGCCAAGGAACGCTCGGCCCTCTCGATCCGATAAGTCCTCCCCATCGTTTCCAGATGCTTGAATCCGATACGCTGTGCACCGTAAAGGAATCGCAGATAGGTCGGACCTCGGTCGACGTGCACAAGCCTGTCGAATCCGATCTCGTCGAAAAGCGCCTCTCTCTCGTCGAACGCGAAGAGCGGATCGTCCAGTACAACAAGGTCCATCAAACCGGCATGGAAGTCCTTTAAGTTCCTCTGGTCATCCGAAATGATCAGATCGAACCTGCCCTCTGGATCGACCCTGGAAAGGGAGGAAAGCAAAAGGTCTTCGGTAATTATTGTACATCCGACGACCAGCGAAGTGGACTTGGCCATGCGCGCACGTAGCGCGGCATACTCCATGGCGATCTTCTCCCCCTCCATCGTCAGTACCGTCCCGGTCGGCGTGCTGGTGGCCAGTTTAAGTTCGGTCTTAGCCTCTATCTGCCTGACATATCGGTTCAGAACCGGGGTGGCGATTCCCAGGCTCCGGGCGGCGGAACGCTGACTGCCGTTGCAATATATGGCGTAGATGACGTCTAGCTGATGGGATGTAAGGTCGACCCCGTTCACCTCTAAGGCCACTTTGGGCTCCAGCTTCATAGAAAGGTATCGGGACCGGCATGGATAAAGCTGAGCGATGCGACCTAAGGAACATTTTTATCCGGTCCCACCATCAGATTTGCCGCATGAATGGAAAGTCGCTAGTGCTGGGCATCGGAAGTCCTGTCGTGACAGACGACGCCGTCGGTTTCCGCATCGTCGATAGGCTGAGAACCATGGCTCTTGAGGATGTCGACCTTGAGGAGGCCAGCACGAGTGGGCTCGACCTCATCGAGATGATGCTGGATTATGATCTGGTCATCGTTGTAGACGCCATCGTGACCACACAACACTCCCCGGGAACGGTCATGGTCCTGGGTGAGGAATCGTTCCATGCCACAATCCACGGCACTAACCCGCATGAGGTGAACGTGGGGACGGCGCTGGAACTCGGCCGGAAGCTCGAGCCGGACCGTATGCCGAAGGAGATATTCTTCGTCGCGGTGGAAGTAAATGACGTTTGGACCGTAGGGGACACGATGACCATGGAGGTCGAGGAAGCCTTGCCTGAGGCAGTCCAAACGGTGCTAGACATTATTAATGGGCTACACCGAGCCTAGAAGTCCAGCGTCTTGATGTTCTTGGCGATCTGCTTCCCCTGAGCACCAGGGGCATGGAGCACGACGCATAACTTGTTCCGCTTGAACAGCTCGTTCGAGACCCTTACAATGTCATCCTCGGTCACCTTATCGAAATCCTCCAGAACCTGACCCAGCGGAGTCACTTCTCCGGTCATCAAGAAGTGCTCTCCTAGCCAGTACATTCGCGATTCGGTGCTCTCCAGTTTTCTGACCAGAGTGCCCTTGACCCAACGCTTGGCCCTCTCCAACTCTCCATCCACCAGACCTTCGTCTTTGATCCGCTTCAGCTCTTCGGCAATGTGCTTTATGACCGTCTCGGCCTTGTCCGACTCCGTCGAGAAATGGGTCTCGATCAGGCCGCAATCGCTGTACAACTGTGGGTATGTGAAGATGGTATAGACCAGTCCCTCATTTTCACGGACGCGCTGGTACAATCGAGAACTGGTACCGGCGCCAATGACCCCGCAGGCCAACCATGCGGCTTGTCGGTCAGGATTCCTAGCGTCTAGACCGGGAAATCCCATTTCCACGTATGCCTGGTCTCCATCTCGGGGGAAGACGTTGATCGAAGAACGGGTGACCGGAGGGACCCGTTCCGGCCCCTTCTTGGCTATCGGCAGATGGTCGAAGCTTTCGCTGGCCCATTTGAGTATCTTTGTTCGGTCGACGTGCCCACAGGCCACTACCGTCAAGTTCGGAGGCCTGTAATTATCGTTGAAGAACCTGCGCAGGTCGACGGTCTCAATGCCTTTGACGCTCTCGATCTCTCCCGATTCTGGGGTGGCCATCGGATGGCCCCGCCATATCGACCGGTCCAGAAGTACCCGTGAATAATCCTCCGGTTCATCTGCCAGCATGTTGATCTCTTGGGTGACGACGCTACGCTCCAGTTCGACATGCTCCTCATCGATGAGCGGGTTCACGATCATGTCGGAGAGGATGTTCTGGGCTGTTTCTGCGGTCTCGTCCAGTGAGAACACGTGGAAGGACGTGAGCTCCTTAGTGGTGTAACCGTTGAGCTCGCCGCCGGCGCCTTCGATTATTTCCGATATCTCCTTGGTGCTGCGCTCGCTGGTGCCCTTGAACATGAGATGCTCCAGCAGGTGGGCGATGCCACAATGCTTTTGGGGTTCGTCCCGTGAGCCGACACCGACATTGACGGACAGGGCAACGGAACGGAAGTAAGGCAAGCGCTCCACGATGACCGGGATGCCACCTGGCGTGCGAGTCAGACTCAGATTGTCTTGGGCCACGCCCTCCTAGATGTATCCTCCACTTAATCACTTTGCCGTTGAATTCGCATTTCGAGAATGATTACCCACGAATCATTAATAAGCCCAGGCATCAATTATTTCGGCCGGGTAAGGAAATGGACGAAGATATGTTCCTACATGAATACAAGGACGCGCAGATCGCCAACTCGATGGCCGTCATCGGGTTCCCGAGCGTCGGGCTGGTAAGTTCCATCGCCGCCAACTATATCGTCAGGACGATGAAGCTAGAAAGGATCGCCACGATCGTATCCAAGGATTTCCCGCCATACACTATTCTGCATGACGGAGTTCCCTCCCCGCCGGTAAGGATCTATGCTGGCAAGCGCGTATGTGATGGAAATGGAGAAAAGTGCGAGCAAATAGTCGTCATACTGTCGGAGTTCATGCCCCAGCCCAACCTTATCAAGAGGCTTAGCGAAATCATACTGGAGTGGTGCCAGAAGAAGGGGATCGATACGATAATGACCTTGGAAGGCGTCAACACCTCCGATACACCTCAAGAGACAAGGACCTTTGGGGTTGGCACGACGGAGAAGACGAAAAGGATGCTCCAGACATACAGGATATCCGAGATGAAGGAGGGCATGGTGTCCGGTATATCCGGAGTACTGCTGTCGGAAGGGGACAGGATGAACATTGATGTAATGTGCCTGCTCGGCCCGGCCAAGGCGGATATGCCTGATGCAAGGGGCGCGGCGAGGCTCTTGGAGATTATAGGAGAGATGCTTCCAGAGATCAAGCTCGATCCACAACCGCTCATGAAGGAGGCGGAGGCAATCGAGCAACAGATGAAGACAGCAATGGAGAGCATGAAACAGATCAAGAAACCAGGAGAGGAATCATATCTGTACGGTTGAATCGTTGAATCCGTTCCAACGTTTGGTCTAGACGGGTCGATACTCTGATTATCATTCTCCGACCGCACCAGCCAACCCTTTAATAATGCACCACAGATATCAAGAGCTGGACTATGGAAAAGAGGCAATTCATCCGGAAGGTCTGTCTTATCGGTGACGGGGCGGTCGGAAAGACCAGTCTTGTTAGGCGGTATGTTCTGGATGTTTTTAGTGACGAATACATCTCGACCTTCGGTGCGAAGGTGTCAAAGAAGGTTATAACCTTTGGAGATGTGGAACTCACCATGATGATCTGGGACATACTGGGTCAGAAGAGCGGCGCCTCCATGCATTCAGCATATTTCTCTGGTGCTAATGGGGCTTTCATTGTCTGCGACGGCTCGAGACCAGAGACCCTGGACAGTCTAAATTCCTGGTATCAGGAGTTTACACGGGTGGCGGGGAAGGTCCCGGTCATTCCGCTGGCCAACAAATGCGATCTGCCGTCAGAGGTCACCGATGATTCGCTGGCGTCTGCGTCCAGGGTGGTGAGCCAGGATTTCAGGAGAACAAGTGCAAAGACCGGGGAGGGAGTCGAAGAGGCGTTCCTGCAGCTCGGCAAACTGATCATGGGTGCCTGAAATGGTCAAGGACATGAAGCCGTTCTTCGTCATGCCCGCATCGACGCTGAAGGACCTTCGGGAAGAGCTCGACCTGATAGAAGGCACCTCCTCGGGCGAAACGATGGAACGCTATGGTTACCGGGCGGGTGTGGGGCTACTGAAGACCCTGGGTATCGAGTGCCGCAACCTGAAGCAGGCGGAGGAGGTCCTGGCCCAGATATGGTCCGAGACCGGCCTGAGCCGCATCCACATCGATATCATCACCGAGACCGAGATCGTGGCCACGTTCCAGGAATCGTTGGAGGCGGAGTTCGGCCGGCGCTGTGACTTCACCCGCGGATACCTGGCCGAGGTGGTTCTATTGCTCGGCCGGAAGATCGAATCGACCGAGGTCTCATGCATGTCGGAGGGGGCTGAAAGGTGCGTCCACGTACTTCACCCCAGCGGCATCGTACGACTTGGCGTGACCCGCACTTCGCCGGAGTCCGACCGGAAACATTTACCTCGAACGCGGCAACTGCTCTGTCATCGAGATCTGATCCGGCGATCGCCTACGACATTTTCATCGACGATATCGGACGGGCGCCAAGGGTATGGTGATGACAGGAACCCAAACCACCATTCAAAGATCATCTCGGCCATGTACTGTATTTTTGGCTCTATTTGGCAGGGAGAAGAAAGCCTAGGAGAACCAGCAGGAGCATACACATCATTACTATTGTGATCAAGAATTTGGAGTAGTGTCACATTTTTAAACGGGTAGTGTCATCTGGGAATGGGTGCTTGATCATCAAAACAGTTTACAAGATCCTAGACTAATTAAATTCTAGACAGCAGCATGGCACTGAATGGGAAAGATCTACTGCCATATAAACAGAAACCCTAACCCAAGGATGTTGAGCTTGTCAAAGAGGAAGTGATTTTGGAAGTCAATGATTCTGCAATTAAATGCTTAAATTGTAATGATTACATGGAAATATTGGACACTATCTTATTGATAACTAACTGAAGCGGATGGCAAGCTGAACCTTATTGTATCCTGATGACAAGCAGGTGGCCCGATGATGGGTTCCATATGGCCACTGCATTCCTCAGATGGAGGCACAAGGTGAAATGATCCACCAGTGGCTCTGTAACTCAAAGATGCCCAGGCAGTAGAGGGCATGTGCTGGCACAAAAGGCATGCGGAAGTCTCAATGGAAGATGAACAGGAATGACCAACCTCCAGGGACATGGAGCTGAAGCAATCAATGCCTAATCTTAAAATGCTGGTTGGAGGGCTCTGGCACTATGTGCTAACACTGCATCTGGTGATTACGGTAATCATACAAATTCGATGGGGCCAATGCGCTCTTTCAGGTAAAGATCTCGAAATGCCGCTGGCCTCCACTCAGAGGTCGACCGCATGCGCACTTTTTTCAAACGGACGACGAACGGAACTGGCGGAAGCGGTCCGTCGGACCAACTCTCGGATGCAGCACTCGATCGAGGACTATGATAACGTTCATGCTCTACCACCAAGCAGCAGGAGCAGCGGAAGAAGGCAAAGAACCAGTCGTTGGATTTCGATGGTATGGTAATGATCGCCACTTCCCCTAGCCTCGGAGCCAGGGTTCGACTTGGACGAACTGAAGGATGCCCTAAAAGAGGAAGGCTATGGCTGGACCCAGGCAGGGTCGCCTTGATTATGCGGCAATGATCTAGGCGGAGCCGGCAAATTGAAACCGTTATAACTCATACGGGAGCTGGTCATGATGTTGAAGTTGTATGATTTCTGAAAATGATTGGAAGTGGTGTACATTTTGGTATTGTTTTTTTTTTTTTTTTTTTTTTTTTTTTTTTTTTTTTTTTTTTTTTGTGTGTGTGTGTGTGTGTGTGTGTGTGTGTATATATATATATATATATATATATATATATATATATATATATATATATATATGTGTGTGTGTGTGTGTGTGTGTGTGTGTGTGTGTGTGTGTGTGTTTTTTTTTTTTTTTTTTTTTTTTTTTCCTTCTGTGCCCTTTTTTTTTTTTTTTTTTTTGGGGGGTTTTTTTTTTTTTTTTTTTTTTTTACAGTTGATGTTTCTGTTTGGGGGGGGGGGGGGTTTTTT
>CAVWKV010000052.1:0-9028 GCA_963755265.1 uncultured Methanomassiliicoccales archaeon
ATGTTATTGTCACGTTACTCGTTTCAGCGTATTGCTCATAGTAATCAAAACATTCTGCAAGTTGGACCAGAGCCTTAACGCATGTAATATCGGTGGTCTTTATATCAAAAGTGCCAGGAAGTCCGAGTTTTGTAAGTTCCGTATGAAGCTCGTCTGTGACGATTCGAACCGTACGTCCACGGGCCTTCAGGTCATGCTGAAGACGTTCGTCGTCGAAGCTAGCCGTACGTACAAGTCCGCGAAGTTCCTGGTAGAGATCTTTGAGATTTGTCTCAGGCATGGGAGTAACATAAATATACGCCTTTAGAATCGTAATGAAATCTGTGGAAATCGAGGAATCCCTCAGCTGCCCATGTAGATGAAGGTGTTTTGTGCATACCTGAGCAACCGCATACTTCCAACCATTTCCATCACCTTATTCCCCATTCTCCGCCAATTATCCCCATTCGCTGCAATGCCCTTCGTTTGGCCGCTCCCCATGCTCGTCACGGCAGCGTATACCAGGAACCCTTGCCGCTTCCATGCCGGGCAAGATGTACCTTTCAACCGGACTGCGGAGGTGGTCCTTCAACGTGTTGCGGCTGACGCCGGTGGCGCGGACCATGTCGGCCATGGTGACGCGGCCGTGCTGGCGAACAGTCTATAATCTGGAGGTCCAACTCGGGCAGGGCGGCAATCACTACCCGCTCGCGCTCCAGCTTGGCCGCCAGCCGGCGCTCCTGCTGCTGCAAGGCCCGTAGAAAGAAGATCAGCCACGGTTGCCAGTTCGGCGTTGCAGTCCGGAGTGTCCCCTGAGTCTGGCGCAGCGCCAGGTAGTAGCCCTCTTTGTTGTTCTCGATTACGCCTTTCAGACTGCTGGGCGCATATTCAAGATATCTTTCTCTGCCCCCGACGCAATATTATGTTCAGCGTCGCCTTTGAGATTCCCGAACGCAATGCGATTTCTTCCAGCGTCACCTTTTTTGGTATGTCGTAATAACCCATCGAAAATGCAAGTCTTATTGCATCATCCTGGATCTGCGTAAGTTCGAATGAGGAGGAGGCTTTTTTGACGCTCAACAATTCAACATTACATCCCTCTTTCCTAAGTCTGTCAATTAAACCCTTGAGCAACATGTTATTCGGAGTGAATAACCTCCAAATGACCGATTCTTTGCCAGTGCTGGACGCTGAGTCTAGGAAACAATCAGAATCCAGGAACGTTCGGCAAAGATTGCACTTAGGGTTTTTCACTGTGAGAAGATGCTTACCCGGGGAAGTCGAATCGATCGAAATGACTCTGCAACCTTGCTGATTTGTGAACCAATTGACGATCTCCTCACCTGTGGTTTCGATTCCTGACTCTATTCGGAGGATGCTGGTTCCTCCCTCCGTTTCATTCGGACTGCAACGAACGACATCGATCTTGACTCCCTTTTCTGATGACAATCTTGTGACTATGTTGTCCTTCGATGAGATCTTGATTCTCGTTATCATCATGTATTCATCAGCCTTGTTTAAAGGGAACAACCCTCACTACACAGGACCTAAAGATTAAGAGCCTGCTCATGGTTTAAGAATTGCTACAATTTCCTTCGCATAAAGGAAGTGCTTCGGCGAAACCAATTAACGCATAATTGTGCGGGCCTGCTGCCGAACGAACTGCAGCAGATACTCCTTCGTTCCAGAACCTTTACCGGTAGAACTGGAAGCCTTCCACCCGCCGAACGGCTGTCCCCCAACCATGGCCCCGGTCGTAGATCCCCTAGGCCGGTTGGAATATGCCACCCCCGCTTGGATGTGGTCAAAGAAGAAATTGATCTCGTTCGGGTCCTTTGAATAGATGCCGGAGGTCAGCCCATATTCGACATCATTTGCCTTTGCCAACGCCTCAGGCAATACCATGAACCTCTGAACCACCAGGATGGGCAGGAACAGCTCGTTCTTGACCAAAAAATGCTCCTCGGGCAACCCAGTCACTATGGTCGGTTCGACATAATGACCCCATTTACCTTCACCCTTCAGCACATTTCCGCCGAACCGCACTTCGCCATCCTTCTTGGCCATGGCTACGTATCTCTCGTAGTCGGACACGGCCTTCGAATGGATCACCGGACCGAGGTCGCATTCCTTCAGACGGGGATCGCATACTTTGAGGTTCTTGGTTCGAGAGACGACCTTGGCCACAAACGTGTCAAAGATGTCCTCCTGGACATAGACGCGCGAACAGGCCGAGCACTTTTGCCCGGAGAAACCGAAGGCCGAGTTAACCACCCCTTGCGTCGCCTTGTCCAGGTCGGCCTTGCTCGTGACGATGCAAGCGTTCTTACCTCCCATCTCGGCGATGATGGGGATGGACCAGCTCCGTGGGTTAGTGCGCAACAGCTTGAACCCGACCTCCTTCGAACCAGTGAACGCGATCCCTGCGATTTTCTTGTGGTTGACTAGATAATCGCCGACCTCGGCCCCTGAGCCAGTGACGACGTTCATAACTCCGGCAGGCAATCCAGCCCGGACCAGTAGATCATAGAACTCGTAGACGGCCAGCGGGGCGACTGAGGCGGGCTTAACTACCACCGTGTTGCCATTGATCAGGGCGGCGGTCGTCATTCCGACGCTGATCGAGAGCGGAAAGTTGAAGGGGCAGATGATGGCGAACACGCCGTATGGCAGCATCACGCTGTAAGGATCCTCATCATCGTAGGGGGGGTTCTTCTTTTCCCGGAAACCCTCGTTCTCCACGATGGTTTGGGCGTAGAACTCCAGGAAATCGACCGCTTCGTCCGCCTCGCCGATGGCCTCTTCCCGGTTCTTTCCGTTATCGAGCGTGATAGCCGCCCCGAACCGGTAGATCTCCTTGGCCATGAGCTCGGCCGCCCTATGGAATATCTGCGCCCTTTTCTGATATGGCATCGCTGACCACTCCACGTAGGCGTTCTCGGCGGCCCCGACAGCCATATCCACATCCGCCTTGGAACATTTCGGAAATCGGCCGACGATGAGATGCTGGTCGATCGGGCTGGAATCGTCGAAGAGTTGCTTGGCCGGGATCACCTCACCGTTGAGGAACATCGGATATGAGATGATAGTGTCATGCGACGCTGAACGCATCGGGCCCACAGCCAGTTCGAAATTAGCATGGAACTCGTCCACCCTGTTTTCCTTGACCAGGCGCTCGTAGGTATTGAGGTTCCGGAATGGCATCTCGATCACCGATGGTTCATGAAACCAGTGCCGTCGATTTGTAACTATCCATGAACTCCGAGGGAAAACACAATGATATGTCATCAGTTTGATTGCCTGGACCCTGAGCTACGCCCGTGAGATGTCGTTCTTATTACTGATCGACAAACGAAGCTTGCTAATTTTGCAGGAATTATGAACATTTGTTAAGATAATGCTTTCTATATATGTTAAAAAGTAAGAGCCTTTTTATATAGTATGAACTTCGTATTTATATTATGGCCGATGGAATATCAGGGACCGACACCTAATTCCCGTTCCACCGACCTACTTTCTAATTCACGATTCGAAATGCGATCGAACCATTGAGTGTGGCATTAACCCATGCTTGGATACGAAATATTTAGCTCATAATCCGCAGCACAACTCTGCGTTCATCGTCGTGCCTTTGTCTATGGAGTTACGCCTGGCATAAAGTAACATACGCCAGCTCTGCTCGCAGGATGTCCCGTCCGAACCGACCACGACCCTGCCGCCCTTGGGGGCGTTGAGCATCATGTTCGGTCCACCGTAGAAGAACGACTGCCGGTCGATGATCTTTGAGATGAACACTTCCCAACACCCTCGGTCGCCCTTCTCCTGTAGGTTCAATATGTCCTTCGCATATCGTTTCGCCGCGGCCTTTGCCGCACTCTCGCCTTCCAGAATTCGGTCGAATTGGTCCCTGCCGTCCAATGTGACCATGACCACGTACGTGTCAGCCATTTCTCTTTCCTCCAATGTTCTAGATCAACATTCATTTACCAAGAGTCCTCGATTGCATCCGCATGTATTGGGTCAGATACCAGGGCGAACCGGAGTTTTTCCCGGTGTTGCCAGACTGTTTCCATCCGCCAAAAGGCTGCGCGCCGACCATGGAACCGGTTGTCGCACCCCTCCGTCTGTTCGCATAGACGACGCCGGCCTCGATGTTATCGAAGAAGTAGTCAAGCTCATCGTGGTCACGGCTGTAGATGCCGGCCGTGAGCCCATAGTCCACATCGTTCGCCAGACGCACGGCGTCCTCGAACTTCCTATACTTCTGCACGCACAGGATCGGGACGAACAGCTCCTGCTTGAGCAATTTATGGTCCTCGGGAAGGTTCTCCACGATGGTCGGCTCGACGTAGAAGCCGCGTTTCAGGTCCCCCTCCTCGACGTGCTTTCCTCCAGTAACCTTCCCGCCGTCCCGCTGGGCGATCTCGACGTACTCGTCGAAGTTCTGGCGGGCCTCGCCGTGTATCAGCGGTCCCAGGACCGTATCGTTCTCTCTGGGATCGGCCACTTTGAGCGACCGGACGGTGTTCACGAGCATCTTCATGAAATCCTTATACACCTTCTCATGGACGTATAGCCGGGAAAGCGCCGAGCACTTCTGGCCGCAGAATATGTACGCGCTGCCCATGACGCCGGGTATCGCCATTCCCAGGTCTGCCTTGTCCGATACTATGCACGGGTTCTTTCCACCCATCTCGGTGATGACCGGGATCGGGTATCGCTTCGGATTCATAGAGATCAATTCGTAACCGACCTTCTTCGAGCCCGTGAAGGCGATTCCGTTGATATGATCATGGCGGACCAGCGAGTCACCCACTTCACCGCCAGAGCCAGTGACGACGTTGAGAACACCGGGCGGCAGATCTGCCCTCCACAGTACATCGTAGAGCAAGTAAGGCATCATCGGTGCCAGTGAGGACGGTTTCAACACCACCGTATTACCGGTGATAAGCGCTGCGGTGGTCATCCCGGTGGTTATGGCCATGGGGAAGTTGAATGGGGCAACGACGGCGAACACCCCCCAGGGCTGCATGACGCTGATGGGAAACTCGTCATCGTATGCCGGCTTCATGTCCTCGGCGAAACCGTTGTATTCCGCCATCGTGTCAGTGTAGTACCGGACGAAGTCAACCGCCTCGTCGATCTCCGCCAACGCTTCGTAGCGGTTCTTGCCAGTGTCCATGGTGAGGGCAGCACCTAGTTCAAACTTCTCCGAGTTTATGATCTCGGCAGCTTTCTTGAATATCGCCAGGCGGGAGTCGAGGTCCATCCGCCGCCACTTGGGGATGGCCTTCTGCGCGGCTTCCACGGCACTGTCCACGTCACCCTTAGTCGCTTTGGGGAACCGTCCGACAACGATATCGGTATCGATCGGGCTCACATCATCGAAATACGCCTTCGGCTGGACGGCCTTCCCGTTTATGAACAGGGGATAGTCAGTGGTCTCCCCCTTCATACAATCCAGGTTAGAGATTGCCCTCTCGTAACGTACATGGAAATGGCTTTCGTCCCTGGCGTTGATCATTGTCAGGAACGTGTTCTCGGTCTTGAACGGCATCTTGGCGTCACCGTTGAAAATCAGTCGAGACGCGGGTTAATAAGAGATTCTTGACGAACCGACGGGTTTCGATAGAAGTATCTTTGTAAACATTATCATGAGCCCCATATTTCCCATATGGAAGATCGAGATGACTCAGATCCATTATGATCTCGGGCCAATAAAGAAAGCAACGGATGGTAATCGTACCATAGATTTATCCCAAGAGTGCTTCATTTCCAAGGTCAGTGTCCCTATGGTCTCAAGCCGAACCATTCTGAAGATCGTTATAGTGATCGCTGCGCTTATCATCACATCGACCGTCCTCGCCATAACCCCGGTCGAGGCGAAAAGTCAATCCATCCAATGGACTTGGCACGGCAGCTCGTCCGCAAATGCCGGTTACCCTGTGCTATCGCCTACGGGCGATCTCTATACTTACTCGACCATCGGAGGGCGTGCAACGGTCTATTCGATCTCACCCGAAGGAAAGGACCTTTGGAACACAAGCTTGGTCCTGGCCAGCATGCCTCAGTTCAGCGCCGATGGCAATATATACATCCTTGAGTGGATATCGAACAATACCAGCGTGAACGGCACCGGGCTCCTTGTGCTTACACCGGAAGGGGCCGTGAAATGGACGTTCACAGTCCCAGGTCTGGCAGAGGGTATGAAAATCCTGCCAGACGGAGGTGTCGTATTAGGCACAGAGCCATTCTATCCGGGTCAGCACAGCCTGATCTGCCTCAACATCAACGGAAGTGTACGCTGGACGAAGGGCAGTTATGACACCAACTCGACCAATCCGATGATGCTCCCGGTGGGCATCCATGGCAACGACATCCTGGTCGCTTCGACTTCATTCGAGTCCCCAAGCAATTCGGTGATTACGGAGTATGCACCCGACGGAACGGTTGTACGCTCGTTCAGGACGGATTTCACCCCGTTGAGCATCTCCTTCGCCTTGGATGGCACGATGCGTGCGGTTGGCTACAACTTCTCCCAATCGACCGACTACGAGTACCTGTATGCCATGAACGACAACGGTTCTGTCATGTGGGCCTTGATGCTGGGCAACGAGGCGGGGAACCTGGTCGTGCTTTCGGATGGGACCACCATCTTCGGTGAGAGCACCAATTCGTCCGTATTGAACCTGAACGTATACGCAGTGGATGCCATGGGCAACACGCTCTGGAAGAGCGCCAACGTAATGAGCATCCCCGTGGCGTTCGGCACTGGTGTTCTTTTCGCCAACTCGACAGCGTTGATGCTTGTCGACCGCGATGGCGGGGTCCTCTGGAAACTGGACGGGTCGTTTTCCGGGATGCCAGTCGTGAATGGTAAAACCATCTACGCAGGCAGTGGCAACGATCTCCTGGCAATATCCGAGTCGACATGGAAGGTCACTTGGCAACCGGTCGTTATATTGTTCACGATAATGTTCGCTGCGATCGGAGTGGGACTCCTGGGTGGTCGGTCTTCCAGGGATTGAGCTGGCACCACAAATGTCGACATCGGTAGCGAGTATCGATCGAGAAGAACCTTTCCTCGTTTACTTTGTTCAAACACCGCGACCGATGCACAGCGATCTTTCCGCTTTGACAGAAGGAATCAGCATTACCCCGGTGTAATCGGAACCTGGCGAGAAAATGAAAGCTAGATAATCCGACCCATTGCAGGCTGAACGGACCGGGACCGACTGCGGTATCCTGGTTCGTGCCACGTCATCGATGATCTGGGATAGTTCTGAGCCGTCGGGTCCATTCTCTGCCAGGGCGCTCACATCCATCCCGATTATCCCCGGGTCGAAGCCCATGGCATCAAGGAAAACTATACTTGCGCCGTCAAGGATCAACCGATACTCCGCGCCTTCATCCGTCGCCTGCCGGTCGACCACAAAGGTCGGGCTGTTCAAATGGGTGAAACGGTCTTGGAACTGCTTCTTCATATTGACTTTGGATAAATGGTATTCTTCCTTCTCTTGGCCCAGTGTGAGATGGTGCAATGCGAAGGAAAGGTCCTCCGAGATTTCGCCCACTACGGAAAGCTCTTCCGGGGAGAATAGTTCCCGTGGCAGCGTGACCGATAGCTGGCCGAAGGTGTGTCCCCCGTAGGCCAACAGTTTGGCGACGTGGACGTGGTCGTGCGGGCTGTTCAGAGGGCAGTTGGGGCACACTACCTGGGGGTCCTCATTTACAAAGGTATCGGTCCCGGAAAGGATATGGCTGGTGCAGGTTGGCCGCTCCCCAGATATGAACATTGCCTGGACCTTTTCGAATGCCAGCCCGATCCCGGTCTCCACCATCCTGTTCGGGTTTCGCCCGTCATCGAATATGACGCCCCAGGAGGTGGAGTATCCGCGTTCGACCGCAATGTCGCAGACATCCTTGAGCAGTGTCAACGGCTCTGTTTCGCTCGTAATGGACTTGTTGACCTGCCGGATGGCCTTCTGCACACTGATCAGGTGCCTGATTCTCCTTTCGTCTTGCCTCCTTCCCGTGATGTCATAGGCGTTTACAACGACCTCGTGCGGCAACCCGTTCTTCATAAGGATACGCCCTGTCATTTCCATGCAGCGCGCGGAACCGTCCTTGTGCTTCATGTCCGCTTCGATACGGAACGACAGATTCGGATGTGTCCCGGGTTGACTTACGGAGGTGAATATGGAAGGGTCAACGAAAATTGAGGCCACGTTTTTACCGATGAGCTCATCCGGCTCGTACCCGAGTATCCGTTTCAATGAAGTGGAGATGTACTTGAAGTTTCCTTTGAGGTCAGAGAGTGCGATGATTTCGGACTGGTTCTCGATCATGGTGCGGAATCGGCGGGCATTGTGCTCTAGGGCCTCCTCTGCTTCTCTCCGGGCCGTACATTGCCTAATGGCATTGATGAGTTCGGCGAACTGGCTCTTTGCGCCCGGCCGCCGGGGTCCTCCCGTTCGTGGTAGATGTGCGGCCCGGCGCTGCCCTTTCACCGGAAGCAATGCGGTATCCATAGTGACACATCGAAGGTATGCGTCGAAAAAATTGATTGACCGGTACAGGTCGTCGCACGGCGGCGCTCCGGCGACGCGGCGCAGGGCGTAGCCGCTATTGCGTTTCGTATCAATACCGAAAAGAGCGGTATCGTTGATGATGAACCGGAACGAAAAAAATGGCGCGCCGTATTCATACGCGGGCAGCCCCTGCTGCGGCGTCGTAGTAGAAATGCCCTTTCGCGACTTTGGAGAATCCCTGAAACGAACTCTTTCTGGTAATTGCGCATTCCAGCGACGGAATACGAACCGGCCAGGGCACAAAGTCCTGCACCTGCGCGGAACCCTGCATGAGGAGCGGAACAAGGATGGCAAGGACGTAGTTGACCATGGTTCTTGCTTTACCTCGAGGCCTTGGTAATGGTACAATAAGAGACTCGCAGACGAAGGCTTTTGACAGGACCGGCCATTTGATTATATATTGCAGAAGCGGCGTTTATCAGCAATTTCCTTGATGATGCGTTCTGGGCCGAATGCGT
>CAVWKV010000053.1:0-31075 GCA_963755265.1 uncultured Methanomassiliicoccales archaeon
GCGGGAATGGTTGGTCCAAGTCCTTTATGTTCAATGGGACCTCGAAGGACTCGCGCTGCCTGCCGAAAGCGTTCCGATCGACCGCCATGTCCATGAGCTTAAGGAGCTCGGTCTCGGTCCTCTTCACCTGGTCGTCCCCTTCCTTCGACAGCAGGACGCATCCGGCGCAGGTGCCCATGATCGGGAGGCCATCGTTCGCCAGGTCAATGATCCGGTCGAACAGGTCGAAACGGCGCAGTAGCTTGGAGATGGTGGTGCTCTCGCCGCCTGGTATGACGAGACATAAACGCCCTCCAGGTCCTTGGCCTTCCGGACAGTGACGCACACCCCCTTTTTAGTCCAAGGTTGGCCATCGCTACATTCAGCGCTGCCACATGCTCAGGGGCCGCCCCCTGGACCGATATCACTCCCGGTTTCATGTCTTCCCTGCGAATAACGATGTGATAATTAATCCTTGTCAAACGATAGTTAACATTTACGGGTTATCGGTCATATTGTCCGCGGTTATCGACGAGCGTGCGCTTTGTCGGGACGAACTCCGAACGGACGCCGACCACGTTGATCACCAACTGTTCCATCAGGTCGTTCTCGATGCTCGACTGGACCTCGGGGATCGCCATGATCTTTTCCTGAAGCTGCTTCCTGGCCTCATCCTGATCGCCGTTGAACTCGACGTTAACGGTGAGCCGGTCGCGGAACGCGGGCCGATCGATGACGACCTGATGCGAGATGACACCATGCACCGAACCGATCGCTCGTCGAAGAGATATGGGTACACCTTCTCCCCGAACCCGAACTTGGTGGTATCATCGATCCTCCCCTTTGGCTTGCCTATCTTGCCTATGGTCTTGAAGCCACAGGGGCAGGGAGGTGAGATGCAGCAGCTCAAGTCGTAGGACCGGTACCGGAGCAAAGGACTCCCTTTCATGTTCAAGCTTGTCCAGATCAGTTCCCCCTCCTTGCGGTCCGGCAGATGCTCTCCAGTGACCGGATCGACACATTCGACCAGATAGTCCCCCTCGTCAACATGTATGCCGTCCTGGACGGAGCACTCAATGGTCGTGGCCAACCCCATCTCGGTCATGCCGTACTGGATCAGGGCCTTGCATCCCCAAGCCGACTCCAACTCTCTCCTCATGGCCTCCGATAGCGGTTCGGAGGAGCAGATGATGGCCTTGATGCCCAGGGAGCGGAGATCGTACTTGTCCCGGGCCAGCATCGTTATGCGGTAGATGAACGAGGTCAGACCTATCATCATCCTGGTCTCGTTCTTCCTCATCGTCTCGACCTGGACGTCGATATCGATAGAACTGCAGATCACGGCATTGAGGCCAGCGACCTTGCATGCACCTTCCAGCATCAGGCTCGGGTCCCAGGCCGTGACTGCCGGGAACATGATCTGGAGCGTCTCTTTCTCCCTCAACCCGACGGTCTTTAGCGCGGCCGAGATGGCGTCCACAATATTCAGGACGTCGCTCTGAGTATAGAATAGACGCTTCTTCAGCCCCGAGGTACCGGACGTCGAGAACGCCCGCATCACTTTTGACTGGGAAACGCATAGGAAATGGAAAGGCTCCTCCGCCAATGATGATGGCTCAGTGAGCGGGAACTTGACCAAATCCTCGAACTCCACGAAAGAGTCCGGGGTCAACTTGTTGTCGGCCATTACCTTGTGGTAGTAGATACTGTTCTCGTCCGCGTAGCGCATCAGCTTGCGGAACTTGAACATCTGGTATTGTCGCAGGTCCTCGCGGGTCACCTCGTTGACGGAGGAACGGCCAAGCACTCTGCGGAACTCCTTCTCGTCCTTGGCCGTCTGGCGGACCTTCATATGGATCCATTCCTCCAGCGGGTTCTCCGTGTCGGAATCGATGTTCCTTGAGGTCAGCCTTCGCCTCGCCATTGTGATCATGAGCGACTTGACCGGGTTCACAAACCCGAATCGCTCTGCGTCCGATAATCCTTTGCCGAAAAGGCCTTTCCTTGTGGGTCAAGTTTTTTAGCCCAGACGATGATAGACAAGGCATGTCCGACCGGCCATGGAAAGATGCCTCTGAACGGATACGAAAGGCAACGAACATGAGCACCAACCCGGTCGCCGTCTCGCTCCTGAAGGACGCTGGAAGCCTCCTTGACCTGCCATCCGTGGATGTATTGTCGAACACCGCCTTGTGCCACATGATCGCAATGGCGAGGTACGATCGAGAGGGAGGAATATCGGGAACCTCGGCCCATGGCATGAAGTGCGTCTGGGCGGACGCAGCACTGGGCCTGATCCGAACGCCCGGAAGGCTGGCAGACGGTGAGCTCAACCGGACATTCGTCAAGGACGCAGAGGCTGGTAAGAGACTTCAGGACTCGATGTTCATGCTTGGGGGTGATGGGGCCAGATATGGCTCGGTAGTGGTCTCCCCGCTGGACATGACGCCGGTCCAACCGAGCGCGATCATCCTGTATGTGAGTCCCGCCCAAGCCTTGAGACTGATCATAGCCTTTGCCTATGATAAAGGGGGATCGGTAATCACCGAGATGACTGGCCAGGCTTCGGTATGTTGCGCGATCGCTAAGGTCGTGGACAGGGATCAGGTTGTGGTGGACATACCCTGCATCGGAGACCGGGCCTTTGGCCTGGCAGGCGAGAACGACATGATCGTGGCATTCCCTCCCTCCAAGACTGACCAGCTACTTGAGGGGCTCAGAGCAACCGAGCGCTCCGCCTCTTATCCCTTCAAACCCTTCCTGCGTTGGCCGGTGCTGTTCCCTCCGGAAATGGAGCCCCGCCGCCCAGAGCTAGATTGAACAACCAAAACGGATGTTGCCAGACCTTAAATACGGGAAATCCGCTTCATAAGATAGAGGATTATAATGGTACTGACTCCGGAAATGGCTCGCAGGGGAATCACGCCGCAGTTATTGAGGACAACGAAGCAAATAACCTGCCCCCGATGCGGCAAGAGCTTCAGCCTGTTCCAGTCCCGCGCCATCGCCTGCGTCGGATGCCCTAAGTCCGGCACCAGCTGCAATTATGCACGATGCATCCACTGCGATCAGGAGTTTCCGCTGACCGCCGAACCGAATTGGGTGGCGAACCGGGTCGGAGAGAAGAACCTCTCCAACTACATGAACAACATCGTCCACAATTATAACACCAGCATAGGGAAGACCAGGAACCGCTGAACGATCGATACGTGGCGGCCTATTTCATCCTGAAGCGAAGTCTTCTTTTTTATCAAATAGTTGTGATAAGTTCAAGTCATTCTAGTTCATGGTCGAGAACGATGGGTCGGCCCTTATCGGGCCTGAAAGAAAAATGAGGATCGTTTAGGGTTTATTGGCGAACTTCGACCACATCTCATGCCGGTATAGTGTCCTTCCGTCCCCGCCATTAATGTTGAATAGGCAGAACGGGATCAACTTCCCGTCCGGTGTAACCGTGTGGATGCAACAGTTGCAAAGACGCTCGGTTTCTACATTCCAGGCATCCTGGAATGCCATCGTCGAGACCGTCAGATAGTTGGTCTTGGCCCGGTCAAGGAAGGAACCCCAGGAGTTCTCTCCCTTCTCCTCTTCAGGCTCGACCGTCAGTGACTCCTCGATGAAGCGCCACAGGTCGGATATCTCCTTCCGAGTCTTGGTGGCGATCGTCTTCGTATCGCGGGGCGGTCCGAGCGCCCTGCTGGTCAACGGGAACAGCGAGCCGTCCTCGAGGACCACTGACATGGATTTGGCGTCGCAATGAATGTTTGAGCACGACGTCGGAACGAAACAATCTGCCCTCAGTTCGCCCTTCGTTTGCTTCTCGACGGCCATCAGCAGGTCGGGGATCGTCACTCGGTCGGTGTCGCCGGGTTTGATCGGATAACGGCCAAAGTAGCTGATCGGTTGGAAATGGATACCTTTCACCGTCGGCACGTTCTTCTTGGCGTAGTTGACCACGTCACCAATCTGGTCGAGGTTGATGTTCGGCGAGACGACACACACCAGCGTCACCCCCATCCCCACTTTAGCGCAGTTCTCGACGGTCTTCAATTTGGACGCCAGCAGGTCCTTCCCGCAGGTGGCCATGTAAACGTCTGATGTCAGGCCGTCGAACGAGAAGTAGAGCGAATCGACCCCGGCCTCCTTCACTTCCTTTAGGAATCCAACGTCCTGGGCGAAACGCACGCCGTTGGTGTTCACTTCGATATGATCGATGCCCATCTTCTTGCCCAGCCTCACGATCTCGGGCAGATCGTCCCTGATCGTTGGTTCCCCCCCACTGATCTGGCAGCAGATCGGGTGGTCCACATAATCGAGCATCGTCTGGTACATGCCTTTGATGACATCCATCGAAGGATGGAACTTATACCGTTCATTCGCACTGGCGAAGCAGATCGGGCACTTCAGGTTGCAGCCGTTCGTGATCTCCATGACGACCAGGCAAGTGTGCTGGTGATGGTCCGGGCAAAGGCCACAGCCCTCTGGGCATTTCCCTCCAGTCTGGACTGCGAGTTTGGCCGGTTTCGATTGTTCGCACGCGTAACGGATCAGGTCCTTGTAGTCCTGGACACCTCGCCACACGATCGTCCTGAACTTCCCATGCTCCGGGCATTCCTTGTCCAGATAGATGACGTCGTTCTCCGCCACCTTCACCGCAGGTATGGTCTTAAGACATTCCGGGCATAGGCTCAGGGTCTCCCCGATCTTTTCGCTCATCAAACGCACCAGCTACTCCCAGCTTGGGAATACTGTGCGGCCTTTTTTAGTTTTGCAGGAAGGTTCTCGGATCGTCGGGATGATATTTGCTGGATGAAATTGTGGCGTTGCCTTAAAATCATAAAAAAAGAATTTTCTTGGCCGTTCTTCGCGGCCAATTAGGGTTTGGTTTAAGCGCGCTTCTTCTCGAACAGGCCTTCAGCAGCGGCAAGGGTCTTTATGGCGAGGTATTCCTCGACCATGACGGTCTTGCACTTCGGGCAGACCAACGCCGGGCCGGACCGGTTGACGGTCATGTAGGTAATGTTTACCTGACCCTGGTGGACTGGTTCGTTGCAATGGGCGCAGATCCATTCGGACTTGTCGCCGACGCTCTGCACGTCACCGAGGGCCATCCTGTGGCTGTATGCCGTCTTGGCGGTCGCGGTCTTCTTCAGGATCCCGCTCTCCATCTCGTATTCGGCATAGACGGTAACATCACCGATCTTCTTCTTTCCGAGGTTGATGTTGCCCTTCTTGAACTTCACGCCAGAGGACTCGGCGGTCTTTATAACGTCCTCGACGTCCGCCGCCTTTATTCCCCGCTTGCCCAGCACTTCCTTGATTGCATCAGATTTGACTTCCATTTCTGTCACCTCACCATGTTCCGTAGGTACCGAAGTCCTGGGCGGCCTTCACCAGCGCTCTCAAGTTACCGGGTATCGTGTACGGGGGCGTCTCGCATGAAGTACCCAATATGAATCCCTTCTTGGAGTCACGTCCCTGGAGAAGCTGTTCCTTTCCAGCATCATATACAACCTTCGGGTTCGGGTTGATCATGAGCTTGGTATCGACAGAGCCCATGCAGGTCGAAACGCCTTCGAACTCGGCTTTCAGCTTGGCAGATGGGAACGCATTCCTTCCGTCGTAACCGATGTGGGTAACGGTGAACGGGGACCAGACAACCGACTCTTTAAAGAGCTTGTAGTCAGTCACGTGGTTACCGCAAAGGTGATAGAACACTTGCGGTCCGGCTCCGTGCCTGAATGCCCCGTCAACGAACATCTTCATATTATCGAAGGAGTACTTCTTGACTGCTTCGTCCGAGAAGATATCGTTGTTGCCCAATACAGACCCGACGATCAGCATGGCCATTCCATAGGTGTCGGCCAGTCCTTCTGCACCGTTGATCGCGGTCTGGGTATATTTCTTGACCAGCTTCATGGCCGCTTCCTCTTCGGTAAACGTCCACATGATGAAGTTCTCTACACCAACCAGTTCTGCGGCCGCTCCCACCAGGTCGAAACCATATGAGATAGGCACCAGGGTCTGAGGCAGGTTCTTCTGAACATAGCCGTAGATCCTCTTGAACATCGGCTGGGTCCAGCCCTTCTCCAGCTCGGCCTTGTCCGGGACGTGGATCTTGTCGATGTCGCCCGGTTCCGAGTAGATTGGCCCCTTGGAGATTGGTGGCAGTGTGTCCTTGTACTCAAGGGTGAGGCCCAATTCGGTTACCCACGGCAGAGAGAAGAACCAGTGCGTAACAGGCAACAGGTCAAACATTTCATTTGCGTAACCGACGCAGTGTATTCCTAGTTCTGGCTTTTCGTAGAAGTCCCTAATAGTATAACCGCAGGATACTGCAGCATTCGACAAAATGATTGCATCTACATCTATCCTGTCGTGCGGTTTATCGACGAAGGGACTCGCGAATCTCTTTGTGGCGTTATCCGCCCATTTCATGTTCCATGGTGGAAATAGCTCTTCGTAGCCCATTGAAATCCCCGTGCCTTGTAACAGCTATCGAATATATTTAATGATTATCGTCCTTTTCCGCAACAATGTTCCAAAAATGGGCGTATATCCCTGTTAATATTGAACAATGTTACTATATTTTTGAAAAAGATATCATTATGTTTCATTCTAATGAAAATATGTTACATTACGAACAGACAATGTGATTCCGGATAAACGATTGAATAGTATTTATACCATGCATAGAAAATGAGTCATAAAAGAATCTATTCTTCGCAGACCTCTACCTCTGTCTTGACCGTTTCCCAGTAGAAAAAGCGCTTCAGAAGGACGCAAAGGGTGAAGATGACAAAGCTGACGAGGGCAGTCGCCCGCTGCCACGTCATAGAAGAACGATATCAGGAGCCTGTCGACCACCGCCACGATGCTGAAGATGGCCCCGTCGACTATCGTGCCCCCAAGTACCAAGACTGATGCTAATGTTATAGCGACTATGCCGCGGTATTCTTTCGAGATACCCAAATCTCTCTTGGCAATCAATAATTATTATTAAATATGAATTTTCCTATTAATAATGCCGTAACCAGGATAAATAATGTTAACAAACCTGACCTAGAGGGTGATCATTTGGTCGTCATCAGCATATCTCTCAACGAACAGAACGTCAAGGACCTAGATGCAATCCAGAAAGAGCTTGGTTTCTCCGGGCGCTCGGAGGCTGTGAGGACAGCGCTGAGGATGCTCGTGGCAGAACGTAATGAGCGGAAGAAGATGGTGGGGCACGTCGACGGTGCATTGATCATAGTCACTGAGATGGGATCGTCAGAATCCATTGACGAGATCTACCACAAGAACCAGGAAATGATCAAGACGCATATCCATAACCATGTAGGTGACGACCGCTGCATGAACCTTCTCATGATAGGAGGCGAGGCGAGCCGCGTCAACAAGATCCTGGACGAGCTGGAACGGCTTGAAGGGGTCAGCTACCTGAAGTTCATTCAGTCTTGAAATCGACCGTCGGGTATCCGAGCGCTTTCCATGCGTTCGTTCCGCCGAGCATGTTCCATACGTCGTTGTAGCCGTTCTTCAGCAACAGTCCCGCCCCCATACCTCCTCGATATCCGGAGGAGCAATAGATGACCACTGGCCTGTCGCGGGGTATCTCCGCCAAGCGGGACTCGACCGACCCGAGGTGGATGATCCTTGAGTTCGGGATGATCCCGGAGTGCACCTCGTGGATGTTCCTGACATCTACCAGGGTCATGTCCTTTCCAGATTCGATCCACCCCATGACCTGCTGCGGTGTGGTCAAATGTGTCATGGAGACTGGAGCGCCGGCACGGCACCACATGTCCATGCCTACCCGGAGATAACCTGGTATGTCGTCGTATCCTATCCTGATGAGCGAGCGCACAGCCTCCTCCACCTGCGATCTATGTTCCACCACCAGTAGTATCGGGCGATCGTAATCCAAATAGTACCCTCCGTATTGTGACAGCCCATCCAGCCAAACGCTCAATGAACCGGCGATGTGCGCTCCACCGTAGGAATGCGGCATCCTGACGTCGAGAACGGTCATGTTCCCCTTCATGGCTGACCGGAAGTCCGGCACCGGCAACGGACGGGGCGCAGGGAGATGACCAAGCAACGGCGGACCGTTCAGGTTGATCTCCTCCATCTTGCGGAAATATGGCGGCCTCTCGATCCTCTCCTTCATCTTCCTGGCGACGAACTCCTCGCGGGTCAATGACAGCATTGGGTTGTTCTCCAGCTCGATGCCGATGGTGGTATCCTCCCTCTCAGAGATATTTCCCCCGCAGACCGAACCGGCGCCGTGCCCCGGATAGACGATGACACCCATGCCCAGCGGGATGATCTTGTCGAACAGGGAATCGTAGAGCATTCCGGACAGTTCTTCGCGGTGCTCCTCGCCAGGCAGGTCGGTGCGTCCCACATCCCCGGCGAAGAGGGCGTCGCCGCTAAAGACCGTGATCGGCTCGTCGCTCGTCGTCAGGTCGGTCAACGCATAGCAGTAGTGCTCGTACGTGTGGCCCGGCGTTGCCAAGGCCCTGATCCGGGCGTCACCCAACGGGAATTCCATTCCATCGTGGAGGTTCCGACCATAGTTGAACTGTATCGCTCCGCCGTGGAATATCTCTGCCCCGGTCATGCTGGCGAGTTCGATAGAGCCGATCGCGAAATCCTCGTTCCGGTGCGTTTCAAAGATGTACCGGATGCGCATCTCCTTCT
The DNA here is from genome assembly GCA_963755265.1 of uncultured Methanomassiliicoccales archaeon. Lineage (GTDB taxonomy): Archaea > Thermoplasmatota > Thermoplasmata > Methanomassiliicoccales > UBA472 > DASXVU01. The sequence goes on from CAVWKV010000053.1 coordinate 8,683, forward strand.
CCGCCGCAATGCGCAAGTACTCGTCGACGTCGCGACGAGGATCGATAACGCACGCCTCCGTACCTGAACCGACGAAATAGGACTTATGCGCCAAACCCTCGGACTTCACCGTGACCACGAACATGTAGATCGGGCGTTACAAGCGTGCAGGTGCCTCAAAATGATTTGCGCTATTTGACCAGGACCGGACCGCCGGTCCTCTCTAGTTCCTTCATCCCCTCTTCGAGCATGTCACGTGCGTTCCGGTCCCAATTCTCGGGTGTGACCAGGATTACGATCCCCCTGAACGATTGATAGGAACCGGAGTTTACGATGGTGTCGCTGTTGGTCACCAGGACCGAGACGAACCTGACGTCCGGTTCCGCGAACTTCTGTTCGTAGTAGTCTCGGTATCCATTGACCTGGGTGAAGAACGTGCCCATCTTGGTCCCTTCCGACTTCTCGTTGATCTGCTTGGTCTCGGTCACGATGACCGACCCGTCACGGAAGATCACCAGGTCCGGGGTGTGCATGTCCAGCTCATCCGGTCCCCCGCCAAGGAACGGGTTTATGTCAACGTACCAATTGCGGTCCAGAAGGTCCAGCTCGAACTTCTTTCTGACCAGCGCCTCATACACCCGCGACCTCGGCTGGATCATCTTGGATTCCCGCTCATCCTTCGGGTCGAGCTGCCGAGGATAGGCCGTGTAACGGGACTTGAGCTCCTCGATAGCTCCACGTAACAGCTTCTCCTCCATCCTGCGAATCGTCAACGCCATGTAGTTCCCCCGTCAGCTTGTCAGGAAATGGTTTTGGAAGGTCCGTTCACGGGTTGGAGGGAACACTAAGAGCGTTCACCTCGACACCGCCGATGTTCGTCCTCAGGTTAACTGCGAAGATGCCGTTAGACGGATAGTTCGTCGATGTCAACGCTTTGTCGGCCCCGGTGAACCCGGTCTTGCTGCTCACATGGACCCCGCCAAACTCGGAGCTGGAGTTGATCGAGGCGCTCACGTTGCCCCTGATGTCCAGGTTCAATGACACCCCGCCGATCGCGGTGGTTCCATTGAAGGATACGGTCTTGTTCATCGGAGTGGTCTGGTTGAGATGCAGATCGACGCCGCCAGTCTTGGTCGCTGCCACGACGATGATGTCCTGCTTTACCGATGGATTTTGCCAATCGAGCACCGATGCGCCGATGCTCGTCGAGAGCGATATGTCTCCGTAAAGAGAAACCCCAGATGCTACCCTAAGCGTAACGCCCCCGGTCTTTGCGCTCAAGCTGATCTGGTCAAGCGCACTGGCATTGGTGGTATTGACCGTGATGCTACCGACCGCGGTCGACAGATCGAGCTTGGAGCGCATCGAGCTGTCCACCATAACGTCGCAACGCAGGATAAGGTTGGAAACGCCCAGAAGCCTATCCCCGACGTTTATCGATGCGTTCACGGTCGCGGTGTCCGCTGACGTGCTCTGCACGAAGTCCAGTGAGATCGAGTTGGCGTTCATGAAGTATCCAACCGACCCCTTTGCGAAAACGTGCAAGTTAAGCGCCTGGCCAGTGAGGTTGGTGTAGATGACACGGACCTCCCCGAAATCAGCGCTCAGCCTGAGGTTGAGCTTGTTCACACCGGCTGCCGAGGGCACGCTCCTGGACTCATCAAAGTTGACCGCCTTGACCGGAAGGAACAGGACGGCGGCGAACACCAATGTTACCAATAGTATGGCGATCAGAACGGCGACTATGATTGAGAAACTCCTCTTTTCATCGGAAATCTTGGACAATGTTCTCCCCCTCGATTAGACTGGACAGACCCGGCCCGCCATATATTGCCGATAAAATGGATTTCCATATATTAAGGTGTAGCATCGCCTCCAGACGTCTTGCTGCCAGCGAACTGAGGTGTCCATGTTGGATGATATCCGATGCTCGTTAATGCTTGATATGGCGGCAGGATTCCCGGTTGCAAACCGGATCATCACTTCCCCAGAGGTGTTCTTCAGGGGGAATATACACATAGAGAGCCACGGCAGATATCAGGGATGCGGCTGCAATGATATCGGATATCCCGAGCTCATTCAGCAATCCGAGGCTGGGAACCTGTGCCAACGCCATGCAGGATATTCCTAAGATTATAAGAACCCCAGCGCCAACCAACCGCCCCTTCCTCGACATGATTTCGTTCATTTGAGATCTCTATATTTGAATCTAACTTACAACAAGGATATTCTTGAGACAATTAGGCAAGAAATTGTTCAGAATGCCTAAATGAGATTCGTATAGACAGACCGAACGAGCGAACTCCCTACCCCAATAAACATATTGATGAATTGCATCGGGAAATCGAATCGGTGCTCAGATGAAATCCCAAAAGTGCGAATGCGGCTATATGCTGACCGACAAGGAAGTGAACGATACCTTCGACGAACCGGAGAACAACCGCTTCGTGCACATTGTCGAATGCCCAAAATGCGGGAAGATCAAGGCCTACTTCGAGGATAAGGTCGTCGAACCCGAGCCGACCGAAGAGAAGAAGCAGTGACCGGAGCGAGCGAACGGTCTATGTCACTTTCCGCTTGAAGGAGTTCCCAGGAAAGGACTCATCCACATCCTGGATCGGATCTCAACGTGTTTATTTTATTAATGACAACACGCTGTCGATTAACATCAATATCGATGTGGGGACCATTTCTGAAACAAAACACGAACATTCTCTTTCTAGCCGAGATACGGTCTTCAGCGATACAATAAAACCAAGAAAGTATTGGAGGGATCCTTATTCGCTAAGGACCCCTCTCAAAGAGAAAGGTGTTTGTCGTTGGTTGGCCTCATACCCCGATCACGATTTGATCAGTAGGGGCAGCACCTGCTTGCCCTTGATGACCAACAAGCTGATGGCTGCAGCCATGTAGGTCGAGATCAGACCGGCGATCAGCCACAAGACACCGACGATGGCCCTGTAGTTCTCCTTTCCGGCTGCGAGGTCTTCCTTGAACCATATACCGAGGAAGATGAATGCCAGACCAGCGAATACCAACAGGATCGGCAGCATCTTGACCGGCTGCATCATCGAGATTGCGGCCATGATAAGCAGCAGTATCCCGATGAATACGCAATAGAGCTCAATGGATGAGTAGTCAGCATCCGAACCGACCATTGCCTTGAAGCCCAACAGGAACACTGCAAGCACACCGAATATCCCGGTCAGCAGCAGGTTTTCGTTCCAGAAGGCAACGATCGTACAGAGCAGAAGTCCGAGACCCAGGTACAATGAAAGTTCAATGATGTCCCCCAGACCATTGAAGGCCTTCAGTCCATATCCTCCGACCAAAATGCCTACCAGGGCAATCATATACAAGCCCAGCACTTCGGCCATCGCCAATTTAACATGTGCATTTCTTTCGTCTGCCATTTAAATTCCTCCTAAATTCGACAGAATGCCGATGTCCGCGATAAGAATCCCTGGGCCTTCAAGCGTTCTACGCATAACGTGCCAGAGGCTTTGGAGCGAACCGACATTCTTGTCCCCCCATTTTACGACTTACTAGAGAGCTGCTATAACAGCTTTCTAATCCAACAAATCGGGGATGACAATATATACTTTGAGTGAAGACGAAGTAAACGGCAAATATTTTTGAGCTTTTATGGTAATTTTATTAGTATTATATCAGTATATTATATCATTTAAGATAATTATTAAATACTATCTTGCTATGCCGTGCATTAGGACTTAATTTTTTTCAATTAAGCCATATGTTATTAACAATTGACAAGATGGCGATAATGCAAAATTGATGAGGACTCTGAATTTCTTTTCTACTAATTAATATGCGGTTAGAAGAGGTGAATAATTTCTTCTTATCATTTTGTGACGATCTTGAACTCCCTTATTGACGAAATTGATATCGTCGCGAGATCAGAGCAGTCCTCTTCGAAGAATAAGTGGGACATCATCTGCAGGTCAACCGATAGGAAGACATCAAACGTTAATTCCATTACATCCCGATATGATATCCTGTTAATCTAAGTATGAAATAGAGTTCAAAGGCATAGTTCACTCTACAATTGAAATGATAAAACGGTTTTACGGCGTCATTCGGGATAATTATTCGGTGTTTGATCAAGTGAGGATGAATATTATAAATCATACAAATTGAATATATGGAAATTGACAAATCATCGCTATTATTTAAACTTAAACGATTGTTGGTATTTGTTTGCTTCAGCATTGACGAATTACCACATATGCCCTTTCCTACCCGCAAAATAGATCTTGACTGACCACAAGCTTTAAAAAGTTCTTTGAGATTTTTATAGTCAATATCTTATTAGGGGGAAAGACAACGAAGAACTATGTAGCAGAACTGATAGGTAGTATGCTGTTGGTATTGGTAGGAGTAGGTAGCCTTATTTTTGGCATCTCCATTGGTGGAGGACTCATCATCCCGGCAATGGCATTCGCCATAATCGTTTTAGCCATGATCTATACGATCGGGCCGATATCTGGATGCCACATCAACCCAGCAGTATCTATTGGAGTATGGTCGATCGGCGGAATGAAGACCAAAGACATGGTAATTTATGTTATCATGCAGTTTATTGGCGGTATCTTGGGTGCAGCGATCCTGTACGGCCTATTCTTGGATACCCACACAACGTCGCAACTCGCAGCTTTCGGAGCAACCGGCTATAGTGGAGCCGGAACCTATGCATACAGCATGGCAGCGGTCTTCGTTGTAGAACTATTGAGCGGTTTCATACTCCAGTTCGTCATCCTCGGATCCCTCGGGAACAAGGGCAATGAGGCAGTCGCTGGAGTTGCCATAGGACTGGTCGTCGGCGGCTTGATCCTTGCAACCGGTGGAATTGACGGTGCAGGCATCAACCCGATAAGGGACATGGTCGCATTGTTCGCAGGCGGGAAATACGCAGAGCAGCTATGGTTGTTCATCATCGCGCCGATCATCGGTGCGGTCATCGGATCCTGGCTGTTCAAGTGGATGGCCACGCCAGCAAAGAAGGCGGCAGCTTAAACAGCTTGGCTGAACCACAAACGCCTTATCAAAACCTTTTTCCTCAGTTTTTTTATTCGAATATGATTTCGTTTAGCTAGACCTGTACCCGCCATAGGGTCATCCAAAGAAGCTCACACTTGGAATTATATCCATGAGGTCGCTCCTTTTCTCCCAAACGGACCGCGACCTTCCGTTGTACCTAATCATAAGGGCCGACAGTAATTATTTGGTCTCGGCCGTCCTTTTCGAAGGAACTAAGGGGTTTCTTTCATGAACGACGTCAAATGGGACCTTTCTCAGCTTGTCAAAAGCACGGAGCAATCGGATATCGTCAAGGAACTCGAGGCGCTGGTCGATGAGGCTGGAAAAAGGGCTGCGGAATATCGCGGCAAGATAGGATCCTTGGACGCCAACGGCCTGAGGGCGTTGTTCGAAGACAGGGAGGATATGCAGTTGCGTTACGAGGGGGCTATCATGTACAGTCATCTCCGTTACTCGGCTGACACCACCGACGTCGTCTCCAAGCAGCTGAACGACGCGGTCAGCAGGGCCGGAACCAAGGTGGGTCAACAGCTTGCCTTCGTGGACATCGAGCTCAGTCATCTTCTGCAACAGAGGCCAGAGCTTGTGAAAGACCCGATCCTGTCCGAGTTCAAGCACGCACTGGACCGCACCCTCAGGGCCGCACCGTATCTATTATCCGAGTCGGAAGAGCAAATAATCATGTCCAAGGACATGAACGGATCACACGCCTGGTCACAGCTGCAACGGGAGTGGCTGAGCACCAGGGCCTTCCCCATCGAGGTCGAAGGGAAACGCAAGAAACTTCCCTACGGGCAAATAATCGGGCTCTATGGCTCACCTGACCGTAAGCTAAGACGGGATGCGAACCGCATCGTCTACGGCAAACTGGGCAAAGATGAGATCATCTGGTCCTCGGCGTTGCGCTCGATCTGCGACGACCACCTTCAGAACTGTGACCTGAGAAAATACCCTACTTCGGAGACGTCAAGCCTCATCTACAACGACATCGAGCCGGAAGCCATCGAGGCATTGATGGCCACGATGAAGGACAATGTCGGCGTCTATCGCAGGTACCTCAAGCTAAAGGCCAAGATGATGGGGTTGGAGCGTTTGGGCAATTGGGACATCATGGCCCCGCTGCCTGACGCGCCAAAGATGACGTTCACTATGGACCAGGCGCACGCTATCGTCGTCAAGGCCTACGGGGGCTTCGATCCCCAGTTCGGCGAATGGTCTGAAGACATGTACCAGAAGCAGCACATCGACGCCGCGGTCCGCCCGGGCAAGGTCAGCGGGGCGTTCTGTCAGAATTGGTACGGCGGAAGGTCTGCATACGTCCTGCAGAGCTTCACCGGCAGACTGGACGATGTGTACACGCAGGCGCACGAGATGGGGCACTCCATGCACGCCTACCTTACCTCGAGGTCGCAACGGGTCAGCAACACCGCCATCAGCTACTGCATTGCAGAGTGCGGCTCCATATTCGGCGAGCTGCTCCTGACTGACCATCTGATCGGCAACGCCAAAGACGCCAAGGAGAAGCAGGCAGTGCTCGTTCAGGTCTTGGACGGGTTCGGGCAGGCTGCGTTCCAGGTGAGCGCTCGGTACTTCTTCGAGAAGAGCCTTTACCAGGCCATCAAGGATGGAAAGTACCTTGACGGGGAGACAATATCGTCCCTGTGGGTCAAGGCCCGCAACGACGTGTACGGCGACGCCGTGGAATGGCTGCCGGAGATGAAATGGGAGTGGACGATGAAGATGCACTACTACATCCCGGAGCTTCGTTACTACAACTATCCCTATGTGTTCGCGCAGCTGTTCGTGTTCTCCATGTACCGACTGTACCAAGAACAGGGGAAGGAGTTCGTGCCCCGGTTCAAGGGGTTGCTGGCTGCCGGTTCGAGCCGCTCCGCCGCGGAACTGGCATCGGGTCTCGGCTTCGATATCGGTAAGGAAGCGTCCTGGCAAAAGGGGATCGCCCAGGCAGAGACGTTCATCGGGGAGTTGGAGGGAACGCTCAAATAGGGAAAACTGGGTGGCAAGAACACAACTGGAACAGTCTGAAACGAAGGCCGTTTTTCCGTTGGGCTGATGTGGAGAACACGATTCTTCCAGGGAGCCAGCCATGCGTTCGCTCCCGGAAATCGCCCCTCATAAAAATCAATTTAAATACTAGTACATTATTGGTGTGATTATCCCAAGAGTCGTTTCACGGTTTTTGAGATATAATAAAACAAGGTAGAGTAAAAATGTACGGTGGTAACAGCAGAGGCAACAGCTATGGACGCCCAAGGAACGACGGACCGCGCGAGATGCACAACGTAAAGTGCAGCGACTGCGGAGCCGAGACCCAAGTCCCGTTCAAACCGACCGAGGGAAGGCCGGTTTACTGCAGGGACTGCTTCCAGAAGCACAAGCCCAAGGACAGGTTCTAAACCTGTTCTAGAAATATCTTCAAAAACCATTATAAGAAGTAAAATATCTGCCCTGCTCCCCGAAAGGGGTTGGGGTTTTTTTCTTGATCAAGTCTTTACACCAATTGATGCTCATTTACATTGCCGCATCGAATCGTTATCTCCAAGGTTAACCTCTAATATCGGTCGATGCCAATCGATATCCGAGGTACATCATGGCTACGAACATGATCGCGGTAGTGACCGGCGCCACCGGTTCCCTCGGCAGCTCAGTGACCAAGGAACTTCTCTCACACGGGATACATGTCATCGGAACATATCATACGGAAGGACCGTTGGCGTCCCTGCGCAATGAACTGGGTCCGTTGGCGGACCGATTCCAGGCCAGGAGGACGGACGTGACGAACGAGTCCGAAGTGTCAGGACTTTTCCAATGGGTCAAGCTTGAGCATGGCCGCCTAGACATCCTGGTGAACGTCGTCGGCGCGTACAGCGGGGGCAAGGAAGTTTGGAACTCCCCGGTGGAGGAATGGGACAACATGATGAGGATCAACCTTCGGTCGGCATTCTTATGCTGCCGTGCCGCCCTCCCGATGATGATCGAGCGCAATTATGGCAAGATCATCAACATCTCTGCCCGCCCAGCTTTGGAAAAGAGGTACCGGGCTAAATCGGTGGCGTACTCGGTCTCCAAAGCTGGAGTGCTTGTGCTCACAGAGACCATCGCCGAGGAGGTCAAGAAGATGGACATCAATGTGAACGCTGTCCTGCCCAGTACCATTGATACACCGGAGAACCGAAAGGCCATGCCGCAGGCCGATTTCTCCAAGTGGGTGCCTGCGCAGGAAATTGCCGAGGTGATCATGGGGCTGGTCTCCGATTACATGAGACCGGTCAGCGGTTCGGCTGTAACGGTTTATGGAAAAGCGTAGACGCGTGGCCTAATTGCCACCGTCCTTTGCTCTTCTCCTCTCTTCCTTCTCCATTTCCTTCCGCTGGCGGCGTTGTTCCCGGAGGGCCTTGTCATCCACGGGCATGAACCCGTTCTGCTTCCAGTCCTTCCGGTAGACGACGGCCTCCACCGACCAATAGATGCCCCATAAAGCCGCTCCGATGATGAAAAGCCAGAGCAGCGGCTCATAATTGAGGTTGAAATGGATGTTGGTACTGGACACATTCATGGAAACAGAGATGTGGCCCCCCAGGGCGGCTATGTATATCCATGCGCAGATCAGTGCCACGATGATCAGGGCGAAGGTCAGCCTGGAGACCGACCCTTTGGGGTAGAATCCCTTGAAGAACGATATCACGGCGATGGGAACGCCGATAAACAACAGCAATGTGCTGAGCCGGTCCAGCGTGGCCGATCCCAGCCCGAACAGGCCGTTGGCGTCGCCCCCCAATGTGCCTGTCATGCTCTCAAGCATCCCTTGGGTCGATTGGATGATCGCACCCAATATTATGATTGAGAGCAGCGGGAAGATGACGAACTGGAGCAGTGCCCTGTCCGCTTCGGTCATTCCCGATAGGAACCTACCATAGCGCAGGCGGAAATCCTGCCAGAACCGATGTGCTTTGGGATCCTCTACCGGCCTGGGTTTGGGCGGCTCGACCCCGGGATACGTACGTGCCAGCCCTTCCAGGAAAGGCCTGCGGAAATCGATGAACTCCGCCAGCTTGTACAGCAACTTGAAGACGATGAACAGGGTCAGAAGCCAGAGCACCAGGTCCAGCTTGAAAGGGAAACCGGCGTCGTTGAATGCCGAACCCATTCTCCCTCCCATGCTGAAGGACCAGACCAGCAGGACGTAGAAAGGGACCATGGCCAGATCGAACGTCAATCGTGAGTACGAACCTTTGGGATAATATCCCTTCAGGCCAGCCAGGACCGCCAGTACCGCGCCGTACACGATGACGTAGAATCGGTAGTCCTCGATCAGCTGGGCCAGATTCTTGACCGTAACCGAACTGAACGAACTCATCATCGCGCCGACGACGATGAGGATGATCAGCGGCAATATGATGAACTTGACGATCGCTAACGCCGCCGATTTCAGACAATGTTCCAACGAACCCAATTCACCCTTGAACTCGTTCATCGTATCACGGGCTCCATTGGTATTGGATGGTCTGGGTCTCGGCCAATCCGTTACTGGTGATGGTCACCGTGAAGGCCAGGGTGGCAGGGTTCGCCCCCAGATAGGTCAGAGTGCTTGTCGAGATCGGTATCTGAACGTTCACGTTGTTGTTAGCTTGTGCAATAATGGTGTTCGATCCTGTACCGGACGCCGCACCGTTGACGGTCATGGTCGCGGTCAAGCTGAGGGATCTTCCGGTAACCAACGCTGTGGTGTTGAAGTGGAATGGAACGACCATGGCCCGCGGGGACTGGAAAAGGTATGGCTGGCCGATCCCCAGGCCACTGATCGGAGGCTGCCAGGAATAGTCGTAGGTCTTGGTCACCGAAGCATTCAGGAATCCTGCCTGAGCGCCGAAGTGGAGCTGCTCTGGGTGGGAAATCAGCTCCTGGGCGGCCGGACCGGAGACGTTCAGGACCATTGTCCCGTTGGTCGATTGCTGCAGGATAATATGCTGGTCGGTCGTGGCCAAGGTGGCCGACGAGTTGCCCATGGTGACCTTCAGGTCCAGCGACTGCCCCACGATCCAATCGGAAACGCTGAGATGGTAGGGCACGGAAAGGGCGTACTGCCCACCGTTCTGCGCCAAGCTCATGTTGTTAACGTCCACGCCGTAGTCCTTGACCAGCGGCTGCCAGTCATAGGAATGGTTGCCGCCGACGTTCATTGTCACCCAGCCTAAAGGATAGGAGGCTCCCACATCCACGGTCATGTCGAGCTCGCTGGCATTGAAGACCAGGGAACGCAGGGCGGTGGAGTTCATGTCGTTCAGATCGATTGCGATACGCATATCCAGATTGCTCCATTGACCGGCGTGGATATTGGTATGGTTGGTATTGGAATGGGCCAGGACGGTGGAGTTAGCATCGTTCAGGCCAAGGTTGATGTAGAAGTTGTTGACGTCGAACATGGCCCCGTTGTACACGCTTACCGTTGTACCGAGCCTCAGGGTCCCGTTGTCGTAGCTCCAAGCACTGTCGTTCAGTTCAGGCAGGTTGACCTTAACACCACCGGTCACTGGAGTGATGACTGCCAGTAGTAGGATCACAACGATTACGATCTTGAACGCCAGTATGCCAAACCTCGTTACCGTGAGTTGCCATCTAGTATCGAACAAACGTCCCATCGACGCAGCATCATCTTGATCGGTAATAATGGATTCGATACCGCTGATGTCGATTGAAAATTGGGCCGGTGGATATGACCGGCCCAATCATGGCTGAACCTTCAACCGTTTGTTACAGATCTGCTCACATCAGGCCAAGCTGCTTCATCATGCCGATGACATCGTAGAACAGTCTTTCTTCGACGATCTCACCGTTCTTCCAGGTAGCGACAGTGCAGAATTCGAGCTTCGCCGTCCTTCCAGGTTGCACCATATTCCCGTCAGCACCTTTCATGGGCACCTTAAGGGTCACTGTCCAATCGGCAACGGTACATGTGTGATCTCCCTGACCGATGGCGATCTTGTAGGGGTTGTTGACCAGCCGGTTGTCGAAGTTCTTGAAGAACTCGGTGGCTTCGACGTCATGGTTATGACGTCCTTTCGTTGGTTCGGGCTGATTCGGCCAGTATACAAGGACATCTTCCTTGTGACGCTTCTTGAACGTTTCCCATTGCGGACTTCCTGGTCCTGCGTTCCAAGCATCGTCCAGCGTTTTCATTAGCTTAAGGTTCTCTGCAGCGCTTATCTTATCACCGATGCGATTCGACGTAGGCGCACGGTAATAATATTTGCCGTGCCACCGGTGATGTCTTCGACATGAGACTAAAGGCCAAGGTCCGAGGCCCGAACCCTCATCCCTTCCAAGCAAATACTGAGGAACTCGTCCCTTCCGATCCCGATCTGTTCGCACACCATGATACGTTCACGGCTGACCCCTTTGGCGAAATCCTTCGAACCGAACTTCTTGACCAACGATTCCGGTCGGACGTCCGCCAATCTCTTGGTTGGCGTCACCAAAGCGCTCGCGGTCACTAAACCGGAAGCCGCGTCGCAGGCGATCAGACCCTTCTTCATGGTAGTGTCCGGGGGCACGCCAGTGTGCTCATGGTTGTGGGCCATTATGGCCTCGATCAACTCATTGTCGACCATCCCTTCGAGCAACCTTCTTGCTTTGAACGTGTGGTCCTCGATACCCGTGCATATCTCGAAGTCGATGTCGTGGAGGATTCCCACCAATTCCCACCGGGATGCATCCTGGCCCAACTTTGTTGCCAACGAGCTCATTGCGGCCCCGACCGCGATCATGTGCTTGACATTGTTCTCTTTGGAGACGTATTGTCTGACCAGAAGGAGCGCCTCGTCCCGAGTGGGATCTTGGATCATCATCGGTAAATGGATGAACAGGAATTTGACTCTTGACCATGGACTTTAAACGGAATTTTTACGATATATCGTAAATAATAGTTGAATTACGTAGATGGGAAATGATGCCCGATTCTGAAGGAGATAAAACTTCCGTAAGATTTTTCGGGTTGCCACCTCGATGCAAATAGCTTCCATTGTTTTGGCTGTTATAACAACAGAATGGAAATTGGAGAAGGAACTTTAATATTCGGACACTTCAAATTGTTTAACGAGACCATATGTGATGAAGACCGGCAACCGCATCTCTGTACTTTACGTCGACGACGAAGAGGACATGCTGGATATCAGCAAACTATTCCTTGAACTCGAAGAGGATATCAGGGTCGAGACCGAGACCTCAGCCAAAGAAGCGGAGATGTTGCTAGAGAGCAAACAGTTCGACGCGGTCGTTTCCGACTACCAGATGCCGGAAATGAGCGGGATCGATTTTTTGAAACATCTAAGGGCCAAAGGTAATGACGTTCCATTCATACTCTTCACCGGGAAAGGAAGGGAGGAGGTGGTCATAGAAGCGATCAACTCCGGAGCAGATTCCTATGTCCAGAAAGGAGGCGAGGCCCGGTCCCAGTTCATGGACCTCGGTCATAAGATAAGGAAATTGGTGGCCAAGAGACAGGCCGAGCGATCCCTGAAGGATAGCGAAGAGAGCTATCGGATGCTCTTCGAAGGCATACAGGAGGGCATGGCATATTGCCAGATGATTTACGATGACCATTCCAATCCGATCGATTGGCGGTACATCAAGGTGAACGCACAGTTCACCCTGCTCACCGAGCTCAAGGACATCGAGGGAAAGAGAGTGTCAGAGGCGATCCCCGGGATCATTGAACAGGACCCGAATCTTCTGGTCATTTACAACCGCGTGGCGACAACCGGAGTACCGGAGAAGATCGAGACTTACGTCAGTACCTTGGGTATTTGGCTGGACATCTCGGTCATCAGCCCGACCAGAGGTTATTTCGACGCGATCTTCGAGAACGTCACGGCCCGGAAACGCGATGAGCAGGAAAGAGAGACGACCATCGAGTTCCTTAGGCTGGTCAACAGCAGCAAGAACGTCGACGAGCTGATCGAATCGGCGGCGACCTTCTTCCAGAGACAATCCGGCTGCGAGGCGGTAGGGATCAGGTTGAAGGAAGGGTTCGATTACCCATACTACGAAGCCAGGGGATTCCCGCAGGGATTCGTGCTGCTCGAGACCCGTCTCTGCTCGTACGACGAACAAGGCAAGGTCTGCCGGGACCGGAGCGGATACCCCATCCTGGAATGCATGTGCGGCAACGTGATCTGCGGCCGGTTCGATCCCACGAAGGATTTCTTCACGGCCAACGGAAGCTTCTGGACCAACAATACAACCCGACTCCTGGCAACATCAACCGAAGAGGACCGCCAGGCGAGGACCAGGAACCGATGCAATGGGGAAGGCTATGAGTCAGTGGCCCTGATCCCGCTTTACCTGGGCAAGGAGAGGCTCGGCCTCGTGCAGATGAATGATCGGAGGATCGGTATCTACACCCCCCAGCTGATCGCCCAATGGGAACGCTTGGCCGGATATCTCTCCGTGGCCCTATCCAAGTTCATCACAGATGAAGCACTCCGTAAGAGCGAGGAACGCTACCGCAGCCTCTTTGAGACGATCCAGGAATCCACTGTATTCTTCGAGTACGTGTTGAACGAGGATGGCGAGATCGCCGATTACATCTGCCGGGACATCAATCCAGCTGGCCTTGCGGCAATGGGTTGTGCATCCAGGGAGGAGATCGTGGGAAGAAGGATGGGGGAAATGGACAAAGAAATATCACTGATCCCGAACATGACCATTGTCGCCCAGATGCGGAGGACTAATAAGGCCGTCGTCTGGGACCAACACACGGACACCGGAGATCGTGATTATATCACTGCCGTCATTCCCATAGATAAAGGTCACTTCATCCTGACCAGCCGGGACGAATCGGAAATCAAGGGGATGCAACAGGCGGCCGACAAGGAGGCATCCCGCCTGAGGGCCATCATGGATGTCCTGCCCATCGGCTTGATCATCGCCGACGAGAAGGGCGGATTGACCGAGGTGAACGATCTGGCCAAGGAGAGCTGGGGGAACGACTTCCCCATGGCCAAGGATATGAACGGATACCAGGTCTATCGGGCATGGTGGCATGATTCAGGGATCGAGGTGAGGCCGGACGAGTGGGGCATCTCCCTAGCCCTGAAGGAAGGAAGAACCATCCTCGGCCAGGTGCTGACTATCCAAGGGTTCGATGGCGTAAGACGGTCCATCGTGAACAACGCTGCGCCAATCAGGACCAACGACGGCAAGATCGTCGGTGCCGTGGCGGCCCTCCAGGACATAACGGACGGTATGATCCAGGAAGAATCCCTGCGGGTGGCGAACGAGAAGCTGAAACTCCTTGACTCCATTAACCGTCACGACATAAGGAACCAACTAATGATCATTAGGGGAAACCTGGAGATCGCGAAGAGGATCGTTTCCGAACCGGATGGCAAGAAACGACTGGATATAATGGGGCGGTCGGCGGAGATGATCGAGAAACACATCGATTTCGCCAAACAGTACCAGGAGCTTGGCCGGACATCCCCAATATGGCATTCATTGAAGGTCGAGATAATGAAGACCCTGGAGGGTTCCGACCAGATCGATATCGAAATGCAGGGGGACATGACCTGCAAGGTGGAAGTATTGGCCGACCCCATGCTCTCCAAGGTCTTCCTGAACCTGTTGGAGAACACTGTCCGGTATGGGGACAAAACAAGCAATGTCAAGGTCCATTGTGAGAGGGACGGGATGGACCTGCTGATCGTCTATGAGGACCGGGGGCCGGGCATACCCATCCCCGAGAAGGAGAAGGTGTTCTGGAAGGGGTACGGCAAAGGGTCGGGACTGGGATTGTTCCTGATCCGGGAGATCCTGGGCATCACAGGCATCGAGATCCTGGAGAATGGGGTTCCTGGCCAAGGGGCCAGGTTCGAAATGAGAGTGCCGCCGGGACGTTTCAGGACAAACGAAATTGTCAGCTGATCAAGGATTGTCGGTCTGGAACCCAAGGGTATTTCCTGAGGATCCGGAGGATTAGGAGTACCTATGACGCGGATCGGGCACGCCGGTCGATAACATTATTTAATGGCGGTAGAATTGAAATGCCGCTGAAGCATCGAGGTGTGGATGAAAATGAGGGTGGCTATCGCTGGGGCCGGCCTGTCCGGTTCCTATTTGTACCGAAGATTGAAGGACCGCGGTTTTCAAGATGTGGACCTCTACGACGTTAAAAAGACCACCGCGTGTGGTTGCAGGCCGTGCGCCTGGGGGTTCGCACCGACCTCCGGGTCGCGGGAACTCATTTCGAAGGTCACGGACCCTTCGCGTTTCGAGATGCACCGTTCTCGGGAGATATCGGTGGACGGCGTCAAGATGGGCTCGGACATGCTGACCATGGATAAGCCGGCGCTCATCAAGGAGATGAACAAAGGAGCGCTCATCAAGCAGGGCCAAATTGACCTGGATGCGTATGATAGGATCATCGATGCCACTGGTGTCAGCAGGTCGTACCTGCCCAAGATAGAGAACGACGTCATTGCCGACTGCACGCAATATCGCATAAAATGTACCGAACCCCTGGGCCTCTGGATCAACACATCCTCATTGGGCTACGAATGGTGTTTTCCGCTTGGAAATGATGAATATCACATAGGCTTCGGTAACCTCAATCCGGGAGTGGAGAGCTACCGCCCATCCATTCTGGATGATGACCTTGGATCAAAGGTGCAGATACGCTGCAAATGCCACAGCAAAGTAAGACTGGCCTCCCCGTTCTTCTCGCAGCCGTTCATCTCGGGCAAGGTCGTCGGCATCGGCGAAAGCATAGGGGCTGTGGCCCCGCTTGCTGCAGATGGCAATCTGCATGCCATGCAGACGGCGGAGCTCCTTCTGGAGCATTGGGAGGATCTTGAAGGCTATACCGAGGAGATACTGCGGCGATATGATTGGATGAGAAGGGAGAGGCGGACGGCTGTGAAATTAGGGAACGGGCTAATGCCGACACTCTCAGATGCACTGGTCTTCAAGCGCCATAGCAAGATGGCGGGCATTGAGATGAATACTCTGCATATCCTGAGGCTGTTCAGAAGATCGCTGGAGATGAAAGATGTTCAACGGCCTCCAGGAGGCAAGTAGGTAGGTAACAATGGGAATCGACAGGAACCTGGGCTGGTACAGGCATTTGGTGCACAACCGGTCTGTACCGGGCAGCCTGTTCACGTTGCTGCACCTGCCATTCATGCTCTCCTTCCTTTCCCTGGTCCTCCTGGGCACATTCAGTCTCGGAAGGGTCGACGACGTGGTGTTGTTGCTCTCCTTGGCGGCAGTGGCTGCAATGCTCTACGGGGAGCATATGCTGGACGACACGACAGACGTTGGAAAGCCCTGGGGGACGGTCCTTAGGGACCGGACATTGATCGCCATGGGCGTCGGCATGTACATCATTGCGATATTGATCGGCATGTATGCCAGCTACCATTTCGGGACCTTGCTTCCATTGGCCGGCATCGGTCTGGGGATCGGGTTCTGCACCCTATACGGACTGGAGATATGGAATTTTCACCGGGTCTGGTTCGGGGCGCTCGGGATGGGAGCTATCGCCATGTTTTCCTATCTGGCCCAGGCTACCATCACCGGGCAGGTGCTGGACCCTCCGGTCGCGTTTATGCTCCTGGGTGTAGGTTTTGCCTTCAGCTACGTCCTCCTGGGACTGTATGAGCACACCAAGACGGACGATAGCGGCGTTATCTGGAACATCCTGGGGGGACAGTTCATGCTGTCCTACATCTTGGGATTGGCTATCCTGTGGTTCAGATGATGTGAGTAATCCGACAGACAATCCTTCGAATGCGGAACTTTAATTGCGGTCGGACTACAAACAGAATCACGTGAAGACGACTGCGGACCGGAATGGACACGACCCTGGAGTTTATGGGGATCAACCAGTGGCCATCGGGGAAGCCTGTCGCCCTAGGCTAGTCCTCGCTAACGGGAACCCGCCTGCCGTCTCGCAAGGATTTAAAGGGGGTTCTCCTTGAAGCCGGCCTCCCTGTTCTATTTCGCCCGAGTCAAGCCATCGGCTGGCTGGAGCATCAGTGGCTCCTTGTTGGGAGTGGCCTTGGCCGGGTATTTGGCCCGATGGAAGATAGTCGATGTCGTCCCCATGGTATTGGCCGTCGTCGTGGTGATACTTATGCAGTATGTAGCCCACCCGATGAACGACATCATGGACTACGACCTTGACCGCCAGGCACCCATCGGCGAGACCGGCAGGGTCAAACCATTGGTCGACGGGATGATAACCAAGAAAGAGACGAAACGGCTGAGCGTATCCATCGTTCTGACCATCCTCGTGATCCTTGCCTACCTGATATGGTTGCACCCGGTCCTGATCCTGCCAGCGGTCTTTGGGATGACTGCATTAATCGGTTACAACCATCAATCTTTGAAGTTAGCCTACAAGCCATACAGCGAGCTGTACCTGAGCATGCCCATCAACGCCATTGCGGTCTTCGTTATCTCGTTCATCGGCTCCGGCCAGGTAAGCCTGGTCGCCGCAGTTGCGGGTGTTTCCTTCGGGTTCGCTTCCAGCTCGTTCTTCGTGAGCATGATGAGCATGGACTTCCCGACGGACCGCAAGAACGATAAAGGGACTACGATCGTTGCCCACCCGGAGCTTAGATGGTGCACATACTATCCTCTCATAGGACTGGTCTTCTCTGTTGCCTCAGCCCCTTTGATCGTCAGTCCCTTGGGGTTACTGCCGACCATGACATTCCTGATCATTTCGGCTGCGGCCTTCGTTTGGTTGGCTATCCTCGGTTCGAAGGTCGACACCATAAGATTGGATTATCTGGCAGGCAAGGTGGTCGGGCCCGAAGGCCTCACCGGGGCTGGCAGGCTGAACCAATTATACCTGTCGGTCGTCTACGCGCTATTGGTTGCGGGTCTTTTTGCTTACCTTGGGATGTGATATGATGGAACTTGCTCACGCGTTGGATACGGACCATGAAGGGACTCGACCGGAGAAATCCGAAAGAGGTCACATATCGTTCCAGGCCTACCTTGAGGGGGTCAAACCGAGGATAGACGCCAGGATAATTCACTACACTGCAAAAGGTAGCATGGAATCACCGTTTCACCACAATTTCGAGACGACACTAAGACACGGGAAAAGGATGCGAGCAGGATTGCTCATGCTCATCCAAGAGACCTTTGGTCGAGAGACTGGCCGTGAAATGGCCCTCGACCTCGCTTCAGCAGTCGAGATCGCCCATGCTGCCAGCCTGATCGTGGACGACATGCTGGACGATGATAACATTAGGCATGGCATGCCCGCTCTGCATCTCTCGACCGGGCATAAGATCGCCATCCTGGGCACGCTCGGCCTCCTCTCCTATCCGTATGAAATCGTTTCGAGATACGGCGAAGAATGCGTTCTTTTCTTGGCCCGGACAAATCGGGCCATGGTCCATGGAGCGACCATGGAACTGAAGGGAGTACCGTCCTTCGGTGTCGGGGGGGCCTACGACATCATCATCGAGAACAAGACCGGCGTCCTGTTCGGTCTGGCCGCCCGATTTGGCGCCGTAGCTGCTGGATGCCCGTCAGAGACCACGGAGCAATGTTCTGAATTCGGGCTATTGACCGGTAAGGTCATGCAGATAGCCGATGACATTGCGGACCTAGGATCGCTGTTCAATGGAAAGATGACCAACATAGGTGGTTCCGAGGCGATGCTTCTCCGCCGTTGCCTCAGCCAGACTGGGGAGGGCATGGATGACCTGGACCGGGATATCAAAGAAAATGTACGGGCTGTCGGAATGGCGCGCCGAAAGGACATCGAGGACATACTGAACAGATACCTTGAGGCGGCTATCCGAGATGCCGTTGACGCAGCACAAAAGTTAAGATTACTGCGGGTGGAAGACCAGGGGGACCGGGATATTCCGGAATTGACTGGGATCCCAATAGAGATCGCGGATATGGTGCTCAACCAGGGAAATGTCCGAGCTTCTCAGGGCCCGTGTTGAAGAGGCTTCGATTTTATCTTGCCGACGATCGAACGACCATGACAAGGGATTGAACAGACCGGTTTAGTTCACTATCTTGGTGTAAAAAGGAGACCAGGACCGAACTTTGCCGGTCCTGGTAGGTTGAGTATCGTTTACTTTAGTACTCCCATCTTCAGACCGGAGGCGGTAAGACCTGCCAGACCGGCAGCGATGAGCTCAGGGCCACCGGATCCGAGGAATCCTGAGGACCTGCCGGAGGTCGAGAAGACCAGTACGAATCCGTAGATGACGAACACCAGGGACAGGATCAGCATCAGGAAACCCATGACATCGTCCATACCCTTCGTCAAATAGGGCATGACGACAATTGCCAAGATAAACAGACCAAACAGCAATGCAAGTATTCCCAGAGCAAACACTGGTGTTCGTCATCTACGGATTCGTACTGGTCTTCTCGACCTCCGGCAGGTCCTCAGGATTCCTCGGATCCGGTGGCCCTGAGCTCATCGCTGCCGGTCTGGCAGGTCTTACCGCCTCCGGTCTGAAGATGGGAGTACTAAAGTAAACGATACTCAACCTACCAGGACCGGCAAAGTTCGTGGTTACCCTTTTTACACCAAGATAGTGAACTAAACCGGTCTGTTCAATCCCTTGTCATGGTCGTTCGATCGTCGGCAAGATAAAATCGAAGCCTCTTCAACACGGGCCCTGAGAAGCTCGGACATTTCCCTGGTTGAGCACCATATCCGCGATCTCTATTGGGATCCCAGTCAATTCCGGTAAGTCCCGGTCCCCCTGGTCTTCCACCCGCAGTAATCTTAACTTTTGTGCTGCGTCAACGGCATCTCGGATAGCCGCCTCAAGGTATCTGTTCAGTATGTCCTCGATGTCCTTTCGGCGCGCCATTCCGACAGCCCGTACATTTTCTTTGATATCCCGGTCCAGGTCATCCATGCCCTCC
The DNA here is from genome assembly GCA_963755265.1 of uncultured Methanomassiliicoccales archaeon. GTDB lineage: Archaea > Thermoplasmatota > Thermoplasmata > Methanomassiliicoccales > UBA472 > DASXVU01. The sequence goes on from CAVWKV010000053.1 coordinate 28,654, forward strand.
CCAGTCTGGCTGAGGCAACGGCGGAGAAGCATCGCCTCGGAACCACCTATGTTGGTCATCTTTCCATTGAACAGCGATCCTAGGTCCGCAATGTCATCGGCTATCTGCATGACCTTACCGGTCAATAGCCCGAATTCAGAACATTGCTCCGTGGTCTCTGACGGGCATCCAGCAGCTACGGCGCCAAATCGGGCGGCCAGACCGAACAGGACGCCGGTCTTGTTCTCGATGATGATGTCGTAGGCCCCCCCGACACCGAAGGACGGTCTTCCCTTCAGTTCCATGGTCGCTCCAGCACAAAGTACGCCGATTTGTGCAGGGGCAAGAAAAGAACGCATTCTTCGCCGTATCTCGAAACGATTTCATACGGATAGGAGAGGAGGCCGAGCGTGCCCAGGATGGCGATCTTATGCCCGGTCAGAGATGCAGAGCGGGCATGCCATGCCTAATGTTATCATCGTCCAGCATGTCGTCCACGATCAGGCTGGCAGCATGGGCGATCTCGACTGCTGAAGCGAGGTCGAGGGCCATTTCACCGCCAGTCTCTCGACCAAAGGTCTCTTGGATGAGCATGAGCAATCCTGTCGCATCCTTTTCCCGTGTCTTAGTGTCGTCTCGAAATTGTGGTGAAACGGTGATTCCATGCTACCTTTTGCAGTGTAGTGAATTATCCTGGCGTCTATCTCGGTTTGACCCCTCAAGGTAGGCTGGAACGATATGTGACCTCTTTCGGATTTCTCCGGTGAGTCCCTTCATGGTCCGTATCCAACGCGTGAGCAAGTTCCATCATATAGATCCCAAGGTAAGCAAAAAGACCGCAACCAATAGCGCGTAGACAACCAACAGGTATAATTCGTTCAGCCTGCCAGCCCCGGTGAGGCCTTCGGGCCCGACCACCTTGCCTGCCAGATAATCCAATCTTATGGTGTCGACCTTCGAACCGAGGATAGCCAACCAAACGAAGGCCGCAGCCGAAATGATCAGGAATGTCATGGTCGGCAGTAACCCCAAGGGACTGACGATCAAAGGGGCTGAGGCAACAGAGAAGACCAGTCTATGAGAGGATAGTATGTGCACCATCTAAGCTCCGGGTGGGCAACGATCGTAGTCCCTTTATCGTTCTTGCGGTCCGTCGGGAAGTCCATGCTCATCATGCTCACAAGAACGAGCTGGAAGCGAACCGAAGGAAACACCCGCAACTGCGGCGACCAGGCTTACCTGGCCGGAGCCGATGAACGAGATAACGAAGACCGCAAGGCGTTGATGGGCATGCTCAGGTACAGCTCGCTGTATGGCTTGTAGGCTAACTTCAAAGATTGATGGTTGTAACCGATTAATGCAGTCATCCCAAAGACCGCTGGCAGGATCAGGACCGGGTGCAACCATATCAGGTAGGCAAGGATCACGAGGAGGTCAGAACGATGGATACGCTCAGCCGTTTCGTCTCTTTCTTGGTTATCATCCCGTCGACCAATGGTTTGACCCTGCCGGTCTCGCCGATGGGTGCCTGGCGGTCAAGGTCGTAGTCGTGGATGCTCGTTCATTCGGGTGGGCTACATACTGCATAAGTATCGCCCACGACGACCGCCAATACCATGGGGACGACATCAACTATCTTCCCATCGGGCCAAATACCCGGCCAAGGCCACTCCCAACAAGGAGCCACTGATGCTCCAGCCGCCGATCGCTTGACTCAGGCGGAATGGACACAGGGAGGCCGGCCCAAGGAGAACCCCCTTTAAATCCTTGCGAGACGGCAGGCGGGTTCCCGTTAGCGAGGACTAGCCTAGGGCGACAGGCTTCCCCGATGGCCACTGGTTGATCCCCATAAACTCCAGGGTCGTGTCCATTCCGGTCCGCAGTCGTCTTCACGTGATTCTGTTTGTAGTCCGACCGCAATTAAAGTTCCGCATTCGAAGGATTGTCTGTCGGATTACTCACATCATCTGAACCACAGGATAGCCAATCCCAAGATGTAGGACAGCATCAAGCTGTTCCCCCAGGATGTTCCAGATAACGCCGCTATAGTTCGTCTTGGTGTGTACATACATCCCAGGGAGGCGTGAGCTGAAGGCAAAACCTACACCCAGGAGCGTGAAGCGACCGGGGAGGGGAGCACCTGCCAGGTGATGGTAGCCTGGGCCAGGATGGGAAACATCGGCGATAGCTCCCATCCCAGCGCCCCGACCAGACCCGGTGAAAATTCCATATCTCCAGTCGATGGGTGCAGAACCCGATCCCCAGACCAAATCTTCCCGCCCATGAAGCTTGGCATTCCGAGATGGACACTGGCATACGTGCCAAATCAAGATATCGCGGGGATGGGCAGCCCGACGCCCATGGGGAACAATGCCCGGTCCCTAAGAGACCGTGCCCCAGGGCTTTAAACGTGTGTCGTGTCGTCCAGCATATGCTCCCCAGT
>CAVWKV010000054.1:0-4130 GCA_963755265.1 uncultured Methanomassiliicoccales archaeon
CGCCATTATCCATATCCAGTAACCTCATATTTTCCCTCAATCAGGCCCTTTTTTGCACCGGGGGTGTCTGGCTTCATTTCCGTTTCCGCCGCAAAAATTGAGTGCAGGCGCTCTACGGATCTGCCTTCTATTGTGCGCCGATAGAACTTGCGGGTCGTGTTCGTGTCGACATGCCCCATGGCATTCGTCACATCCTCGATCATCTCGGGGTGTTCATCCATGATGAGGTTGCAGAATGTCGCCCTCAATGTCTTCAATGACCAAGGTTGGAATCCTTCTGACAGCTTGATATCCACGTTCGCCTTTAATTGCCTGAAGGCGTTGGCGGAGTAGTAGTGTTCCTGGTTCCGATGGCCATCGCGCCCACTACCGCGAGCGCCGTTCCACCGAGGATATTGATCCACAGTCCCAGCTTCTCATAATATTTCTTGGTCACAGGGTTTGTTGCTGTCGCCCTCATGTTAATCCAATAATGATTGAGTCTGTTGAGGGCTATGCCAACCTCGACATAGAATCCGGGTCTCGACCCAAGGGCAATTCCGATCTGTTTTAAGCCTATTCGTGCCATCGGCGCAATGACGCGCGGGGGTATATACAACTTTTAGAAATGTTCCCCCCTGCCATGACTTCACTGAAATACATAATTTACACATATGAATAAATATTAGTAGTTCTCGGTCAAAAAGTCGTTCTTCTCGCTCATGTGATAGAAAATGGCATAGCCAGTATGTTTAATTACTGACAAACCATATAACCTTAAGGGCTTCTAAGGGGTTTTAGAATCGGTTAAGCCATGTCTCTAAACCAGGCAACATAGACCGCGAGGAGGGCAAAGGTAGAGTGAAGACACTCTACCTTTCAGGCTATGGAATTTCCTTATCCGTCACCTCGGGAAAGCTCATGTCAAGAGTGGCAAAACCAAGGATGCCACCTTTCATTTCTATTTTTTCATCTCCAGAATGGAACGACGATAAAATGGCACAAATCGGATGTCGAGTTCGGGCAGATAAGGGGAATGTATGCTCCATCATTTCCCTTAAGATTGGTAGCTTGCAGTCATTTGAGGCTTTGATTGAAGCTCTCCCATAATGGGGGTAGTCGTAAACCGAAAGGTGGTCAGCAAGATCAATATCGGCCATGGAGATGGTATCATGGAAACCTGTTAACGAAATTACTTGAAGAAAAAGATGAACGAAAGGGTTTACTGAATTGTGGCATGACACATGCTCGTTGTTACCGTCGTTCCGAATGGTGTCCCCACGACGACAGACACGGTCGTTGAGATGCCCGGATCAAGACTGAAGGACTGAGAAGTACTCGCGTATGTTCCGGAGTCCGTTTCGACAAAGCAATATACGGATCCCGATCCCGAGGCGCTCCCGACATTCGAGACCGTTACGTTGAACGTCGTCGGTCCCAGATATGACTGATCCGTGTTAAACGCCATTACCTGGATATTGGCGGTCGCCTGGGGTTGGCTTTGGATCGTGGCGTTGGCAACGAGCAGGGCAATCACGATGACGATTGCAATCACGACCCCGACAATTATCAATGTTTGTTTCTTCTTTTTCGGTGCGGCTGGTGGCTTTGCAGCGGTATCAACTTTGGTATCCTCTGACATTTTTAGACCTTCAACTGGTAGTCCTTATGACTATAGGATAATAGGTGACCATTGTAATAAATGTTATACTATATGACTAAGTCATTATGGATTAACATTATTCAAGTTATCCAATAGTACTATCGGCTATCGTGATGTCAGAATCAGTAGGTCTGGATTTATTGCCTGAACCGGACAATATCACTTTGAAAGTCCTTATTTTGCTTCTAAATAAGAGTCCTATCGGAAAATCCGGTGTTTATACCGAGTTAGAAAAAAGCAATAAGACAGTCCAACCACGAATCGACAAGATGGTAGATTCTGGACTAATAAGCGCTAAGAGCATAGCGAAACCTTTCGGCATGATCGAACTTAGTCTGACCCCCAAAGGCCGGCAAGTGGCGGAGAAGCTAGCCGAGATTGAAAAGATACTGAAGGGATGAAATAATCCCAATTTCAAATTGCCATATGTTGAAGACTCTTGAATAGTAGATTATAAGCTAGGTAGGGAAAATTGACTGACAAAGAGAAGGATTTAAAAAGCAATATTGCGACGTTGGGGTCGAAGATCTGTTGTTGGACAACTTCAATCCGAGGTACCGGCGATTGGAGGCCGTTCCGGCAACTGCGATTTGACCGAGGCAGTCTATCCGGGGCCATTCGCTTCGAGGATGTCTCTTCGATGATAACGCGTTCATCGGTCCATCGATCCGTTCATTCATACCGGTCCATCAAGATTCGATTGACATGGCGACCGGATAAGCCGATCTCCGATCTTTGGACGGGCTCTTTAATGCCTGGAATAACCCAACAAATTTAGCCAAGATGTTATACCCTCGTCAGGGCTTTCCGATCCCAAAGAACCATCTGCATGTTGGGTTTCGGCATCGACCCGGGAGTTGAGAACATTGTCCCCATTTGAAGATTTGGCGTTCCGTCTGGCTCTGACCTTCCTCGCCATGGGGGTCTGGGTCAGTATCATTGCGCTTGCCACGGAGAAGCGGGGAGGAAAGCTCGGCGGCTTTCTCGTCGGCATCCCGTCGACGTCCGCGCTCTCTTTTTCTTCACCGGATTGTATGTTTCGCCTTTGGCCGCGGCGGATGCGACCAACGCCTTTCCGGTCTTCATGAGCCTAACGGGATTCATGCTTCTGTGCTTCGGATTTGCCGCACGCAGGGGGTTCGCATTCGGCATCATCGTGGTGATCTCGGCCTGGTTCCTCATGTCGTTTTTCGTCGTCTACACCGGACTAAACGATTTTGGGCTGTCGCTCGTCCTCAGCGCGGCGATCTCGGCGATTCTGTACTCCGGGTTCAGGTGGTGGCTGAGGCCGAATGCGCCCGGAAAGGCCAAGCCAAGGCACTCGTGGCCGCTCCTCCTTCTTCGGTTCGTATTCGGCGGCAGCGTGGTCACAATGGCCGTCCTCATGGGCCAGTTGGGAGTCCCGATATTGAGCGGGATGTTCGCAGCCTTCCCGGCCCTTACCATTTCATCCCTGATAGCGGTTCAGATGAACAGGGAATCAGGAGGGACCGAACGGGCAAGGGGAATGACGATGTCGATGATGGTGTCGATAATGATCATGTGCATACCGTACAGCATCGCGGTGCATTACCTCTATCCAGGCATGGGGTTATTGTTCGGACGGCGATCGCCTACGCGGTCGCGATGGTTATCGGGATCCCGTACTACCTGTTTGCCGAGGATCATCTGGTACCGTCATTGAAATCCGTTAACTGACGGTCGTGACCGACCGGCAGGTCCGTTTCACAAAGGATACTTTCCCAACAGGCAAGACGCCGGTAAGGGGTGGTCTCCAGAAGCTCCTGTATTCTGTCCTGCTAGGTAAGTTAGGAAAATGGAACATCCGATCATTCTCCAATCGCTGCCACCCACGGCATGTTGGTATCGACCAACTCGTAGATGAGGTAAGTGGAAGGGCTGTAGGTCGAGTCGATCCGGAACTCTACTCCCGTCGAGGCGTCAACCAATACATCACCATGATCCAACCCCGAATCCTGGGTATAGGTATAGTTGGACAAGGTCTTCATTCCATAGCTCGTCTGGACCATCGCCATGCCCACGAACTTGAGGTCTCGGGAGGCCGGTTGACCAATTGTCGGAAAGGTTCCCGGTGTGTTGTGAGTCGGGTATGTTGATTCCGCGGAATATGTGAAGTTCAGAGTGCCCGAGGTCGAGTTCGTTGCCACCAGTCGCATGGTCATGGACCCATTGATCGAACCCAAAAGGGCAGTATGTCCGGTGATCTGGTACTGGAGGAAATCGCCGACATTGTTTCTATTATAACAGTTCAGGTAGGTGATCTGGACTTGATGGCGACAACGAGATCTTGGACAATAATGGAGCTTTGCGGAGCGCAAACTGATGCTATATTGCGTTACGGAATTGACGATATGCTGCCTTCGCGCATTAATCTCGTGCATGGTCCAGGATGTGCCATATGCGCCACTCCGCTTGATGTAATCGATAAAGCCATAGCTATTGCTCAAGATCCTTCCGTCATCTTCTG
>CAVWKV010000055.1:0-29082 GCA_963755265.1 uncultured Methanomassiliicoccales archaeon
ACGCGTTGATCGAACCTGCGCCGTAGCTCAGGGTAAGGCTGAGCGGCGAGGAATAGTTGCCCGCCGACGGTAGAGCCGTAGTCGCCGTAAATAATACCGAAGTGGCGTGCGCCGGCGTCAGAAGAACTGCAGCCGAGAAAAACGCGACGATTCCAATATTAGTTTTCAATCTTTCTCCCCAGGCGCCTCTGCGGCACTTACATAAGTCATTCTAAGTGGCGGGCCCTTCCATGCGACAGAACCGCCTGTACTGGCCGGGTACTGCGGAAACTGCCGCAAACACCAGCCCGGGCGACCATGTGCGGATAGCGGAGTGCCGGCCGCTCAGTAAGACCATATCGTTCGTCATAATCGAGAAGAGGTGAACGACATGAAGGGAATAGCAGGTAACCAGACCCGGGGAGTATGCACCGGTACTATCCTATCTGTCATTGACAACACCGGCGCCAAGACCATATCGGTCATCGCGGTCCCGGGCTACCATGGCGTCGTAAGGCGCTACCCGTCCGCAGGCGTTGGCGACATCGTCGTCGCCTCGGTCAAGAAGGGAACGCCAGAGATGAGGCGTCAGGTCATTTACGCGGTCATCGTCCGGCAGAGGCGCCCGTTCAGGCGCGCTGACGGAACATGGGTCCAATTCGAGGACAATGCAGCGGTGATAACTACAGAAGAAGGAGAGACCAAAGGCAGTGACATAAAGGGCGCAGTCGCCAGGGAGGCCGCCGAGAGGTGGCCCCGCATCGCAGCCACGGCCTCCACGATCATCTGAGGTGAGAGAATGGAAAAGAGCAAACAAGCAAGGAAGCAGAGGAAGGCCCTGTACAACGCCCCGACGCACGTGAAGGGGAAGACGGTCTCTTCTCACCTCAGCGCAGAGCTGACCAAGGATGTTGGCAGGCGCTCGGTAAGGGTCGTCAAGGGCGATACCGTAAAGATCGTCCGCGGCGACGCGGCGATACTGGGGCTTGAAGGGAAGGTCACAGAAGTGAAGACTGAGACCGGCCGGATAATAATCGAAGGCGTCACGGTCAAGAAGGCCGATGCCAAGATGGAGAGCCGCTCGGTCCACGCGTCCAACTGTGTGGTCACCAAGCTGGAACTCAAAGACCAGTGGAGAAAGGACAAACTCCAGAAGAAGGAGGCATCCTCATGAGCAACGATATGAAGAGACTGACCGCTCCACGGAGCTGGCCAGTACCAAGGAAGTCCCATGTGTGGATCACAAGCCCAAGCCCAGGGCCGCACACGACCGATATCAGCATGCCGATCATGGTCATCATCCGTGACATGCTCCATCTGTGCGACACCGCCGCTGAAGGCGTCAAGCTACTGCACGCCCGCGAGATAAAGGTCGACGGGCGCGTGGTCACGAACCACCGTTTCCCGGTCGGACTGATGGACGTGGTGTCCATCCCGAAGCTCGGTCAGAACTACCGCGTGGTCATCGATGAGAACAACAAGCTGCGCCTGGTCTCGGTCCCGACCGGGAAAGAGGCGTGGAAACTGTGCCGCATCGAGAAGAAGACCACCCTGCCGGGCGGAAAGACCCAGCTGAACCTGCACGACGGACGCAACGTCATCGTGGCCAAGGACGGCTGGAAGTCCGGAGATGTGGTAAAGCTGGAGGTTCCGTCCCAGAAGATCCTGGAGACCTACAAGCTGGCAAAAGGCAACGTCGTCCTCGTTATCGCGGGCGCTCATGCCGGTCAGCTGGAGACGGTCGAGGAGTACATCATTACCCGCTCGTCCGCCCCCAACCTGGTCAAGTTCAAGGACGGGACGGTCACGGTGAAGGAGAACATCTTCGTCGTCGGCGCAAAGGCGCCGGAGATATCCCTGCCGGAGGCTAGCGCACTATGAGCGACGAGAAGAACGTCATGCGCGCTCCACGCATCGAAAAGATCGTCGTCAACATCGGCGTTGGTGAAGCTGGCGAACGCCTCCAGAAGGCCGAGAAGGTCCTAGAGATGGTCACCAAGCAGAAGCCGAAGACCACGTTCGCCAAGGTCACCAACAGGGACCTGGGCGTGCGTGAGGGCATGCCGATCGGTTGCAAGGTCACGCTACGTGGCGACACGGCGGACGAGTTCCTGACCCGAGCTCTCAATATCAGGGAGAGGCGCCTCGCGCGTTACTCCTTCGACCAGGAAGGGAACCTGTCCTTTGGTGTCAGTGACTACACTGACTTCGAGGGCATGAGGTACGACCCGGAGATAGGCATCTTCGGCATGGATGTATGCGTTTCGATCCAGAGACCTGGAAGGCGGATCACCAGACGCCGCATCATGAAGAAGAAGCTGCCCAAAGAGCATCGGATGACACGGGACGAGGCGGTCAATTTCATGAAGGAGCGATATAACGCGGAGGTGGTCGAGTGACGAAGCCAAAGAAAGTGTTCGGCAGGACCATAGGCTGCACGCGCTGCGGAAGGAAGCGTGGAATAGTAAGGAGGTACGGCATGCACCTGTGCAGGCAGTGCTTCCGTGAAGTCGCGCCGCAGATCGGGTTTAAGAAGTACTCGTGAGGTGAGAAGATGCAGAACGACCCATTAAATGATGCAATGTCAACAATAAAGAATGCGGCGACAGTGGGAAAGAGCGAGTGCCAGATAAAGCCATCCTCTAAGCTCATCGGCCGCGTGCTCAAGGTCATGCAAGAAAACGGCTATATCAACCAGTTCGAGTTCGTCGAAGACGGTAAGGCCGGAGTCTTCAAGGTCAAGATGCAGGGAAAGATCAATAACTGCGGAGTCATCAAGCCGCGCTACTCGGTAAAGAAGGTAGACCTCGAACAGTTCGAGGCCCGGTTCCTTCCGGCCCAGGACTTCGGCGTTTTGATCATCTCGACCACCGAAGGCGTCATCAGTCACGTGAAAGCAAAGGAATTGGGCGTCGGCGGCAAGCTGCTGGCGTTCGTGTACTGAGGGAATGAGATGACAGTAAGCGGATACATCGAGGACAAGATCGAGATTCCCAAGGACGTGAAGGCATCCCTGGATAACGGGATTATCACGCTCAAGGGGAAGAACGGTCAGATGTCAAGGAACTTCTCCCACCCCAAGGTCAAGATAGCTATGGTCGACAACCATGTGATTGTGAGCAGCGAGATGCCGAAGGTGCGCGAGAAGGCCATCGTCGGTACCTTCGGGGCACACATCCGGAACATGATCGTCGGCGTCACGATAGGGTATGAGTACAAGATGAAGATTGTCTACTCTCACTTCCCCATCAAGGCGGCGGCGAAGGGCAACAAGTTTCTCATCGAGAACTTTCTTGGCGAGAAGGCTGCCCGCAGCGCGAACATAATCGGAGAGACCAAGGTCAAGGTCACGGGCGCAGAAGTTGTTCTTACCGGCGCTAACCTGGAACAGGTCTCACAGACCGCTGCGAACATCGAAAGGGCCACCAAGATCAGGGGATTTGACCCCAGGGTCTTCCAGGATGGCATATACATCACAGAGAAGGCGGGGAGGCTTATCTAATGGCCAAGAACAAGAAAGAAATGACCGAACTGGCGGACCTACCGTACTACCGCGAGGAGTACACCGCCCAGCTCAAGAAGATGGGCATAACGACTCTGCCTGAACTCCTTTCAGCATTGAAGGATAGCAAGAAGAAGCAGAATATCATCGACGAGCTCGAAGGCGTCGGCGTAAAGATCGCCGACCATTGGATCGAAGTATTGGAAGAGAAACCGGAAGAGTCCACGGCTGTGGCCATCAAACCGTCCAAGACTGAGATCATCGAGGAGGCCGAGGCCGAGGTCGTGGAGAAGGGCGCTTACGTCGCCAAGATAAAGCCCGTTCTCTCCGCAGAGGTAAAGGCCATGCTCGAGAAGCGCGCGGAGGTATCTGGGCGCAGGCCGGAGTTCCGTCGCCAGGAGTGGTTCCGGTACGCGAAGCTCGGCATAAAGTGGAGAAAGCCGAGAGGAATGCACTCGAAGATGAGGCGGCACTACAAGTACAGGCCGACCATCGTCTCGATCGGATTCCGCGGACCGGCATTGGTCCGCGGGATGGCATCCTCTGGATTCCAAGAAGTATTGGTGTACAACCCGTCGAACCTCGACAAGATCGACCCGAAGACACAGGCGGCCAAGATCGGCGGCACTGTCGGCGGGAAGAAGAGGGCGACAATCATAGAGAAGGCGGACCAATTGAAGATCCGCGTATTGAACAGGTAATCAGGACGTGAAGATATGGATCTGAAGAATCAAAAGCGCATGGCGGCCGAGATCCTCAAATGTGGACACACCCGTGTCTGGATCGACCCGAACAGGATCGAGGATGTCGCAGACGCCATTACCCGGGCGGACATAAGGACGGCCATCGAATCCGGGACCATCCGCGCGCTCCCCAAGACGGGAGTATCTCGAGGCAGGGCCAGATACATGGCAGCCCAGAAGGCCAAGGGACGCAGGCGTGGACAGGGCAGCAGGAAGGGCGCCTCGGGTGCCCGTACCCCGAGAAAGAGAAGGTGGATCCAGACGATCCGCCCCATTCGTGTCGAGCTGGCAAAGCTCCGCGACGAGGGGAAGATAACCAAGGCTGTCTATAGGGAGTTCTACATGAAGGCCAAGGGCGGCATGTTCAAGAGCAGGAACAATCTCCTGATGCACCTTAAGACCGCGGGATACCTGAAGGGGGATAACTGATGGCAACGGGACCGAGATATAAGGTCGCCTTCCGCCGCAGGCGTGAGGGCAGGACAGACTATAGGCAAAGGGCCAGGCTGCTCCGGGCAAGGATCCCGAGGGCCGTCGTGAGGAACTCTCTGCGGCACACCAGCATACAGATCATTGCCTATGACGCGGTGGGAGACAAGGTCCTTGCCACGGCACACTCGCGCGAGCTAGTGGACCTGGGCTGGAACAAGGCCACCGGTAACCTGCCGGCAGCATACCTGACCGGCTATTTGGCCGGGAAGCGCGCCAAGAAGAGCGGCATAACTGAGTGCGTGCTCGACATCGGGCTCAAGGTGCCGGCCAAGGGAGCGGCGGTTTTCGCAGCGCTCAAGGGCCTGGTCGACGCAGGTGTCGACATTCCCCACGGAAAGGAGATACTTCCTTCCGAGGACAGGCTGAACGGGGCGCACATCGGCGAGGATGTCGCGAAACTAGTACAGGAAGTCAAGAACCGCATGGAGGCTGCTTAAAATGGAATGGGTTCCAAAGACCAGGCTCGGCCATATGGTCCTCGCGGGAGAGGTCACCAGCATGAGCCAGGCGCTAGCCACGAAGCTACCGCTGCGTGAGGCGGAGATAGTGGACATACTATTGCCGGACCTCAAGGACGAGGTAATTGACGTCAACATCGTGCAGAGGATGACCGACTCCGGAAGGAGAGTCAAGTTCAGGATCACGTGCGTGGTCGGTAACGGCGACGGGTTCATCGGCATCGGCCGCTGCAAGGGCAAAGAGGTCGGGCCGTCTATCCGGAAGGCAATCGACAACGCCAAGCTGAACATCATCGAGATAAAGCGCGGCTGCGGTTCGTGGGAATGCGGTTGCGGCACACCTCACTCGCTGCCCTTCGAGGTAGTGGGGAAGGCCGGATCGGTCGAGGTTATCCTCAAGCCGGCCCCGAGGGGGATATCCTTGGCCGTCGGCGATGTCGCCAAGAGCATCTTAACCTTGGCCGGAGTAAAGGATTCCTGGGGATACGCCAAGGGCCACACCAAGACCACCGTCAACTATGCACAAGCGACGTACAATGCACTGAAGAAGACCTCCGAGATACGCGTGACCGAGGACCAGGAAAAGAGGCTCAAGATCGTGTCTGGACCAGTCCAGGTGCACGTGGCCCAATCGTCGGTCGAGCCGGCTTCGGCCCCGGTGGAAGCGAAGGGAGCGTGAATTGAATGGCATTCGCAGTCATCAGGGTGCGTGGGCACTCGGGCGTTAACAGGGACATAGAGGACACCATGAAGATGCTCCGTCTAACTCGGGCAAACCATTGTGTGGTGCTGCCGCAGACGGCGGACATCCAGGGAATGCTCTTCAAGGTGAAGGACTACGTAACGTGGGGCGAGGTCACGGAAGAGACCTTGGCCCGAATGATCAAGTTCCGGGGTCGGATCTATGGAGACAAGCCCATCGACGATGCCGTGGTCAAGGAGAATATCGAGTTCACCTCGATCCTCTCCCTCGCCCGGGCCGTCTCGAAAGGCGAGGTCAGGTACTCGGAGATGAAGAACATAAAGCCGCTGTTCCGTCTCTCTCCCCCGAAGAAGGGGTATGGGGGAAGCAAGCGTGCGTACCATGCCGGCGGTGCCTTGGGCTACCGTGGCAAGGAAATAAACGAACTCATCGAGAGGATGATGTAAGGATAACCGGGTGATTCCAATGGTTAGCAGAACCGACAAGTTCAGGGGAAGCAGGACCCATGGCCGCGGCAAGAAGAGCGGAAGGGGCGCAGGCAAGCACGGAGGTACAGGCAACGCCGGGTTGCACAAGCACAAGGCAATGCATATGCTGAAGTTCATGCCGGACCACTTCGGTCGCCACGGCTTCAAGAGGCCACAGAAGATGGTGTCCGCGATGATCACCATGAACGTCTGCGATATCGATCAGAACGTAGATAAGCTGGTCAAGGATGGCTCGGCCCAGAAACAGGGCGAGACGTACACCCTCAACCTAACGGAGATGGGTATAGACAAGCTGCTCGGCTCTGGCAAGATCAACATCGCAGTCGAGATCACAGTGGCAGAAGCCACGGAGACCGCGAAGCAGAAGGTTGAAATGGCCGGCGGCCATATCCTCCTCCCGCAATAAGTCTCCCGTGATCCATATGGCGGAAGAAAAGAAGAGCAGGCTTTACAAGCTGAAGCCAATAACGGACAGGCTACCGGCCGTTAAAAAGCCGGAGGGCCACGTCCACTTCAGAACGAAGATGCTATGGGTCATAGTGATCCTAGTGTTCTATTTCGTGATGACCAATGTGTTCATCTATGGTCTTGACCAGGCCAATACCTTGGACATATTCGCCCAATACCGGGCCATATTGGCGGGCGCACAAGGCTCGCTGATGCACCTTGGTATAGGCCCCATAGTCACTGCATCGATCATCATGCAACTGTTCGTCGGTGCCAAGATAATCAAGCTTGACCTGACGGATACGGATGACAAGGCAGTATACCAAAGCACACAGAAGTTCCTCGTCATAATCATGATCCTGGTCGAAGCAGTACCGCAGGTCTTCGGCTACCTCCAACCGTCCAGCGGCTTCACTAGCGGATTGGACTCGGTGTTCGGGCACTCAGGACTGATCAACGGCACCAGCATGGCTGATCTAATAATCATCATCCAGCTGTTCGTCGGGTCCTATCTCGTGTTCCTCATGGACGAAGTGGTCTCGAAATGGGGCATAGGAAGTGGAATATCGCTCTTCATAGCAGCGGGAGTGGCGCAAGCCATATTCACGGGTACCGTCAATTGGGAACCATATACGTCGGGATCCCCGCTAAGCCTGAGCAATCCGCCGGTCGGGGCCATCCCGAAAACACTATACATCCTGCATGTCAGCTCGGCATCCACGATGGCAAGCGGAGGGTACGAACGAATACTGCTCCAGAATCCTAATCCAGTGATAGCGCTAGTGGGAACGATCATGATCTTCATGTTTGTGTCCTACATCGAGTCCACTAGGATCGAGCTGCCGTTGGCTCATGGTACTGCCAGGGGGGCTCGCGGTCGCTATCCGATCAAACTGATATACGCGTCTAACATCCCGGTCATCCTAATGGCCGCGGTGCTGGCGAACGTCAGCATGTTCAGTTTACTTCTTTGGAATAGCACAGTGCTACAGCACATTCCGCTTATCGGCGGACAGTGGTGGCTCGGCTTCTTCGCGAGCGGATCGACGACACCATCGGGTGGCATAGCCTGGTATCTTTCAACGCCACAAGGGGTGGGTGGCTGGCTGCTGCCAATATTGAACCCAGCCAGCTATGGTAGTCTAGCTCTAGGGCACTCGTCCTGGGAAGACATAGCGCACGTGGCGATCTTCTTCGGCGTGATGGTGCTCGGGTCCATATTGTTCGCAAAGTTCTGGATTCAGACCACGAACATGGGTCCAGAAGCGGTCGCCCGCCAGATCGAGTCCTCGGGACTGCAGATACCCGGGTTCCGGCGTGATCCCAGGGTTCTCAAGAGAGTGCTGGAACGTTATATCCCGATAGTGACCGTAATATCCGGTGCTACAGTGGGAGCTCTGGCCGCAGGGGCGGACCTCATAGGAACGGTAGGTAATGCCAGTGGAACCGGCGTGCTGCTGTCTGTGGGCATAATGATCCAGTTCTACGAAGCCATAAGCCGTGAACAGATGATGGAAATGCATCCAGTACTGAGAGGTTTCTTCGGAGGCGAGGATTAAGATGGCTGAAAAGGTCGCTGTTCCAGCCCCGGCCACACCGGCACCAGCGAGAACGCCGAAGGGGCAGATGTCCCAGATGATCACCATCTTCACCTTCGTGCTGGCAATATTCATCATGTTCGACACGACCCTAAGGAGCGCATTGGGTACGTTCATAGGTTATGGATTGGACCCACTTTTTGCCTTCAACAATAGTTATCCGATCGTTACGCTGATACTTACAGGCCTGCTCATGTCGGCATTGACCATCTTCGTCCGCCACCTCTTCACCGATTACATCGAGCAAACAAGAAGCCAGAAGATAGTTGCGGCATTCAATAAGGAATTGCGTGACGCTCGCAAGGAGAACAACACCTTCAAGATGAAGAAGCTCTTGGCCGAGCAGCCGAAGATCCTACAGAAGTCGATGCAGCAGACCACGACACAGTTCAAGCTGTTGCCAATCTCGATGATCATCGTCATCCCGATATTCGCATGGGTGTCGGTCTTCGTTGGTCACTTGGATACGGCGTACTTCGTCGTGCCATGGTCGAACTATGCTAACTTCAACCAGGTTCAGTTCCTCTTTCCGGATTGGGTCCTGGTCTACACATTGGTCAGCATTCCCTTCGGTCAAGTGCTATCGAGAGCGCTCAGGTACTTCTCGTTCTCGAAGCGCCTGAAGGAACTCAAGGCAGCAAAGGTATGAGGATAACCATCAGCGGTCCGATCGGCTCCGGCAAGACCACGGTATGCAATTTGCTATCGAAGAAGCTCAGCTACAGGTGTGTGGTCTCCGGCAATATCTTCCGAGAGATGGCCAAAGAACACAAGATGACCTTGTCCCAGTTCGGCGAGTTGTGCGAGCATGACATGCGCTACGATAGGTTGCTGGACGAGCGCATGGTACAGATCGCCCGGGACAACCCAGACATCATACTCGAGGGGCGCCTGGTCGCCCACATGCTGCAGAAGAAAGGCATTCCCGCCCTGAAGTTCTTCCTGACCGCCGACCTGGAGACCAGAGCCAAACGGGTCGTGGAGCGCGAGGGGCAGAAGCTGGAGATCGCGTTGCTGGAGATGAAAGAGCGAGAGGATTCGGAAGCGATCCGATACCGTTCCTATTACGGCATTGATATCAAGAGCGACGATGTTTACGATATTGTCATCGACACGGCGGACAAGACGCCGGAACAGATAGTCGACATCATGGTCGAGAAGGTCGAGCAATGGAAACCCCAAGCATGCTGATCAAGGATGCGGCGCCGCGCTCGCTCAAGGCCGGAAAGAAGCCTTCCGAGCGCAGCATAGAGGAGTTGCTGGCCGCTGGGGTTATAGACCTGGACAAGGTTCAGGGGCCAACGTCCCACCAGGTCACCGCATGGGTCCGCGACATCATCGGCATCAAGAGGATCGGCCACGGGGGAACCCTCGACCCCCATGTGAGCGGCGTGCTGCCCATTGCCACTGGCAAGGCGACCCGCGCGACCGACCTGGTGCTGCGCTCTGACAAGGAGTATGTCTGCCATGTCAAATTGCACAAGGATGTTCCCAAAGAGAAGGTCCTGGCGGTAATAGCTACCTTCGTCGGCAACATCTACCAGACGCCACCAGTGCGCGCCGCCGTCAAGAGACAGCTGCGGATCAGGCGGGTCCATTACATCAATGTCATCGAGGTCGACGGCCGGAACGTCTTGTTCCGCGTCGGATGCGATGCCGGAACATACATACGGACGTTGGCTGTCGACATCGGTGAGGCGCTGGGGGTGGGTGCCAATATGGAGGCTTTGAGACGTACTCGGTCCGGCCAACTGGATGAAAGCGGCTCGGTCACCCTCCAGCAACTTAAGGATGCCTGCGTCGCCTGGAAGGAGGAGAAGGACGATTCCCAGCTAAAGGCCATGGTCATGCCGTTCGAGCTGTTGTTGGAACCGTTGCCGAAGATCATCATCAAAGACAGTGCGGTCGACGCGATTTGCCATGGAGCGGACCTGGCAGCCGTCGGCGTCATAAGGCTAGACCCGGGCGTCTCCAAGGGAGCGACGGTGGCCCTGTTCACTCAGAAGGGTGAAGGAGTGGCGTTGGGGGTCACGTTGATGGATTCGGAATCCATTTTCAAGGCGGTAGAAGGGAACGTCGTCCGGTCAGACCGGGTTTTCATGCCAGCGGGGACGTATCCGAAGATGTGGGTCAAGCAGCAGTGCTGATTTACTCGTAAAGGTCGTACTCTTGGAAATTCAGCTGTCCCTTGTGGAAGTGCCGGAAACCGACCTCGACCACCGATACATCGTTATTGCTCCGATCCTTTTGTGGCTTCGAAACCCCGATGCGGTCCAGTCTGGGGACCATGGAAGGAATCGCCTCGATGTTCAAAACGACAGATTCCAGGTCATCGAATGATGTGTCCCGTTCGAACTTCAATATGGTCTCGCTCATTTCAAATTCCCTGTTTATTATATTATTAATCTCGAGGAAGTTCAGTATTTATTAGTGTTGTTAGACAAGTGTCAGTACTGATAATGAGACCAGCTCCGGTTCTTGTCGTGCCAATAAAAAGGATGACCGTGACTGGCCTTACTCAAAGTCACCTAGTCGGCGCTGTTTCGGGGGCGGCAGGAGGGACTTCGCTTCGATGCCAAGGCGCCCTTTGATCTCTTCCGCAAGGGTATCGGCTGAACCATGGTGTGTATAGACGACATCCGGGTCGCAGCCCTTGACGAACTCGATCAGCTCTTCGAAGTCGGCGTGATCGGAGAACGGGAACGCCTCGTCCACTCCCATCTGGTACTTGAAAGATGAACTGATGGCCCAGCCCGATACGGCGGCCGTCCTGAGCTGCCCCCGCCTCATCCTGCTGGTGAGGCCGTACTTGGCGTTGGTGGAACAGACCATCACGCAAGGCGTCTCAGGCCCTTTTGCGGCGTCGAGCGACCGGTAGCAGTATTCGGCACCGTGCGATTCTATGTGGCGTGTACATTCCAACACGCTTCCTTCGATGAACGGCTCGAACTCGCTGAGCATCCTGATGAGCTCTTGCGACTTTCCCAAGGGATAGGCGAATAACGCGGTCGAATAACCGCTGGACATAGAATCTTCTACCCAGTCCTTGATCACCTGGGAAATCTTCTCCGTGGCCGGGAACTTGTACGACGGGTCACCATAGGTGGACTCGATGATCAACACGTCGGTCTTGACCGGCCGAGCCCCATCGATGCCGAAACGGTCGCGGGTACTCATGTCCCCGGTATACAGAACGGTCTTGTCACCCTGGACCAGGAACATGTTGGAGCCGGCAATGTGGCCAGCGTTGAGCATCTCGATGTCCGGGTGGGTGGAAGGCAGGATGGGCTTGGTCAACGGTCGCTTGAGCCGATTCGAAGCCAGCGTCGCGGTGATGGGCGAGCAGACGATCGATCGTCCCTCGAGCTTCTTGGTGGCGCTCGGCAAATGGTCCGAATGAGCGTGGGAGATACAATGCACACCCCCGTCGGGTGTGCTCCTGGGATCGAAGAAGAACTTGGTCTCGCCCATCTGGAGCTCCACGCCTTGGCCTCCTGGGCAAAGCCTCACCTCCAGCGCATCCCCTGCCATCGGGGGCGTTTATCGCAGCGCTAGTATTTACCCGTTCCAATCGGTACGCCGAATCTGCTGGACGACGAACTTTCGTCCACCTATTGCACGATCTCGTGCCCGGCCGTGCGGAGCGCCTCGGATGCCCGCTGCAGGTCCTGCTTCCGTACCAGTATGTAATCGGTAGTGAATGTCGACATGACGAAGATCGGGACATTCGCCCCGGCCAGTGGCAGCGCCAGTTGGGAAACGATACCGACCTCGGAGAATTCGAACTGGCCGACGAGCTGAATGCATTTCCATCCCTTGCTGCACACGACCCCCTTAGGCACCAATTCCTCGCTGCACACGATCGTCACTTCCTCGTCGGTGCGCATCACGGAGAAAATGCCGGTGCCGTCGCTCCATTCCTCGACCTCGGAACCGGGCTCTAGCTGACATATCGCCAGCGTAACGTCCAGAACCTTGAGTTTCAGCCTCATCTTTGACAGTAATATGCCGTCATCCCTAATTATCCTGCTGAGCAAATTATCGGAATCGGAAAGTCACATCTGGGCAGGCATCTAGCCGCACTTTCGGTCACCTCTCCCCTTCACTCCTTTATATTCAGAAGACGAAAGTGGTGCACAGTGAGCGCCGATGGAATTAAGTACAACAGAGCAGACAGAATATGCCAGCACAGGCATTTCGCATGAGGCGCCCTATGCCGACCGCATCGACCGGTCAGTGCGCACCTACGTGCCGCCGATCGATACGCTGATAGGCGGACTGAGGCCGAGGACCATGACGCTGATTGACAGCGCCGACCACTTGGTGTTCGATCTGGTCAATACCATGTCCGTCAACGCCGTCAGCGAGAACCACGATGAGGTGATCTGGGTGGATGGGGGCAATTCCGCCAACCCGTTCGAGCTGACGAAGATATGCAAGCGTTTCCGGCTATCGTCCGACGAGGTGCTCTCCTCGGTGACGATATCACGCGCGTTCACCTCCTACCAGATGTCCACGCTGATCGAAGACATGCTGGAGAAGGAGGTGCGGCGCATCCGCACCGGGATGGTGGTCATATCATGCTTCCCGGACCTGTTCCAGGACAAGGACACGGAGTGGTCCGAGTCCTTCCAGCTGATGCGCCGGTCGATGGACAAGTTACGAGAGCTTACGGAGAAGCACGACCTGGTCACCGTCATAACGAACTTCGGCCTGGCCAAGATGTTCTATCGCAAGGGTCTCCGTCCGCTACTGTACGACGGCGTGGACCGGGTGGTGCGCATCGAGACCTACGGCAAGGCGCTGCGCATCATGCTGCCGAAGGAGAACGTCGGCACTTTATATCGTCCAGTGCCGCGCAACCAGACCACCTTGGATGAGTTCGGAGGGTGGTGACAACGGGAAGGACGGTGCCCACCTACCGCATAACCGCGGAAGGCATGATCAACAGCTGGTCTGACTACCGCCTGGCGTTGCCGCAGGAGGACAAGGCGGCGTTCGACTCGATATGCAACCGGGTGCGGATGCACGCCTCCGCCGCGACTTACGCCGCATTCACCGACCCATTCGAGAGCGCGGTGCTGTCGATACTGCTGGAGCAGGAGAAGGAGATCATGGCGCTGCGCAAGAGCGATGTCCGATGAGAGGCTGGATCATCGACTGCTACGCGGACACCAAGGACGACTCCATGGTGCTGTGGCTGTGGACCAACCATGGCGTCCATAAGATCGTAGACAAGAAATTCAGGCCAGCCTTCTTCGTCTGGGCCCCGGAGGAAAAGATGGCCGAACTGCGCTCCGGGCTGCGCATCGCCGGTATCGACGAGACCTCGGTGGAACAGCACCGCCTGTGGTTGGGCGAGCGGAAGAAAGACGTGGTGAAGATCGTCCCGGACTGCTACTTGTCGCTGATGTCGACGGCGAAGATGGATCGACCGCTGGGGCCTGTATCGCGATTACAAGCTGTTCAACGTCGATTTCCGCATGGACCACCGCTACTATCTGGCCCACGGTATCTTCCCGATGGGGCTGCTGGAGACGGAGGGGCACTATCATCAACTGGACTCGCCCTACCGGCTCGACTACCGTATGCCGGACCTGAAGGTGATGCGGCTGGACATCGATGTGAACGCCAGGAACCATATACCCACCTACGACGACCCGCTCTGTTCGGCATTGTTGGGAGCGGATTCGGTGGATGGGGGCGAGGAGGACGTTCTGAATGGCGTGCTGGAAATGGTCCGCCGCCACGATCCGGACATCATCCTGACGCAGAACGGGGACAGTTTCTACCTGCCTTACCTTTCACGTAGGGCCGAGCTGCTGGGCATGGAGTTCGATTTAGGTCGCGAGAAGGGAGTGCGGAACGCCAAGGGCAAGAGCTACTTCACCTACGGCCGCATAGTCTACAAACCGCCAGCGCAGAAGCTGCGGGGGCGCATCCACATCGACGCCGACAGCTCGTTCACGTTCGAGGAGGGCGGGTTGCCTGGGCTGATCGATATGTCTCGGCTGTCGCATATCTCGCTTCAGGAGATGTCGCGTCTTTCACCCGGTACGGCGATCAGCTCTATGCAAGTGAACGAGGCGGTGCACTGCGGGACGCTGGTGCTCTGGAAGAAGAACCTGCCGGAGAACTTCAAGACCGCCGCTGACCTGATCGTCTCGGACCGGGGCGGCTTCATCTACGAGCCAAAGGTAGGCATCCACGACCGGGTGGTGGAGTTCGACTTCGCGTCGCTGTACCCGAGCATCATGGTGAGGTATAACATCTCCCCGGAGACGATGGAGTGCGACTGCTGCCCCGACTCCAGACGGATTGTGCCGGGGATCGGTTACCGCATCTGCGAGAAGGAGACAGGGTTGCTGCCAAGGGTGCTCAGGCCGCTCATCAAGCGCAGGCTGAGCTTCAAGAAGCTGGCCAAGGGCGGGTCCCGGCACGCCAAGATATTTGACGCCCGGGCCAGGGCCCTCAAATGGGTGTTGGTGACATGCTTCGGTTACACCGGCTACCGGAACGCCCGCTTCGGCCGGATCGAGTGCCACGAGGCCATCAACGCATATGGCCGCGAAATTCTTCTGCGCACGTCCAATCTGGCCGAACGCCGCGGCTTCCGCGTGCTGCACGGCATCGTTGATTCTCTCTGGCTTCAGGGGGAAGGGGATGTTGACGCTTTTTCCAAAGAAGTAAGCCAGCTGGAAGGCATACCGCTGATGATGGACGGCATGTACAACTGGATCGTCTTCCTGCCGAACATCACCACCGGCGTGGGGGCGCTGAACCGGTACTATGGCGTGTTCGAGAACGGCGAGATCAAGATCCGTGGCATCGCCCTGCGCAAGCACGACACCACGACCATTGTGCGGGAGCTGCAGCAGGAGATGCTGGACCGACTGGCGATGTGCAAGGACTCGAAGGAGTTCATCGCGACGATACCGGAGGTCTTGGACATCGTCGGGCATTATGTGGAGACGATACGTTCCGGCTCGGTCCCGTTGGAAAAGTTAGTGATCACCAAACGGGTATCAAAGGAGGTGGAGGAGTACACGCAGAACAACGAATCGCTGGAGGCCCTGAGACAGATGAAGCGCAATGGTTTCTCGGTGCCGCCCGGGGAGGCGATCGAATACGTCATGCTGAGTGGCGAGGAACGGGTCAAGGTGGCGAAGTTCCTGGACGGCGACGAGGCTTACGATCCGGAGAAGTATGTGGAGATGGCCTTGCGAGCAGCCTCGGAACTGTTGGTCCCCTTCGGGTACGACATCGCGACCATGCGGTCTATGTACTCAAAGGAAGAGGAGCATGGGGCAGCACACCATTCCGGTCCAGCATACCCATCGCGACTTACGGGGATCGCGCCAGCGGAACTGGAAGGGAACGAGCCGGAGCCTGCCGTCCACCAGGCATACCTCTTCGCCGGACAGACCGTCCAGGAGGATATGGCAAAGGGCGCCGAGGGATGGGAGGAACAGTATCGCCCGTTCGCCGGAGAGGCCGGCAAGGATGGCTGAGAGGGGAAGGGCGAGAAGCATGTAAGGGGAGTGCAAGAACCGCTCGTAGTGCTTCGAGGGCGAGACCGTCCGATCCAGGTCGACGAGCAGAGAGACCACAACCGCCACAAAGGCCAGGGGGAGCGGCATCCCGAGAACTCGCAGCAACAGTCCAGATACCGAGAATGACACCCCGGCATGATATAATACCTCGGTCATATCGATCCTCCCAGGAAGGAGGCAAACGGCAGATCCATCCCGAAGAAGAACAATGTTATCGGCACCAAAAGGCATCCGGTGAGATGTATACGGTTCGTTCCAATGCGTGGTGGGATCATTCCCAGCAACGTGGCCGTGAGCAACAGGAGCATGCCCGGAATACCGCTCATTAGCAGGACGAGCAGGACCAGCGAGACGGCGATGATCTTAGTCGTTATGTCCATATTGATGTTGCCTATTTTGGCCGCGAAACGCTTGCCCAAGCGCATGGTGATCGCGTAACCGAGCAGAGCAGCGGCGAACACCGACACCAACAGCATTATGGTCTCGGGGGATGTGGCCGAGGACATAGCCCCGACGCCTTCGGTACCGAGCATCTGCCTCACCACCAACAGGGCCCCGGTCCTGCCCTTTCCGGTCACCGCCAGTGCGATAATGCCAAAGACCGCCGCCGCCGTGCCGACCGACGAGACCATGGTGATGAACCTTCGGGCCGCGCCTTCCTCGTCATCGTCCCGGTCTGGGTCGACGGTGGAGCCGATCATCGTGCCAGTGGTCGACGTGACGCCTGGCACCCATCCCACGAATCCGCCGGCCAGTGCTCCCCCTATGGCCGCCCTGGTCTCCAGGCCCCTGCTGACTGAGGCTTCCTGTTTCGGAACTCGGCCCGATGACACTGACGATAACAATGTTGGCAACCCGAACAGTCCAGTGAGCAGGGGAAAGAGCATGTTACCGTCGAGGCCGTCCCACACACCGGTCAGCGGTAGCTTCCCGTTCATGGCCACGAAACCCAAGATACCAGAGGACACTAGAAACGCGAGTGCCGATGCCTTTTTACGAGATCGATCCCTTCGAACCCTCCAGACACCATACACTTCCGCCTTCCCGGCAGGCGTACCCGCATGGACCAGCACTGTCCAGTCGCCCTGGGCGGAATGTAGGATGAACCGTTTCCGGGAGACTCGTTCCAGCCTTCCCCATATTCTGACCTTCTCCCTGTCCCGCGGGACCATCATCGGAACATTGATCCGCTCCAGTCGGTTCACCGAACCGTGTCTGGCGTCGATCAATATGGTTATTCGGCGGTCATCGGCCTCCGCCATTACCATCATGATCATAACGATGACGAGCGTCCCGGGGATCAGCGGTTCGAAGCGGTCGTAGAGATTGATTGGATCGGACATCATCATGAACATGGGCAAAGTGAGGACGATGGCCACGCAAGCGCCGGCCAGGCTTCCCTTGGCGGCGCAAGCCACCGCATCCAGGCCTTTTCCGGAAAGGAGGAGCCTGTGGCCAGGGAGGACGGAAAGGACTGTATCCTCATCCGGCGCCCCTAAAAAGACCGACGGAATGAAATCAACGAAGGAATGGACGACCGAGGCTGAAATGATGATGCAGCATACCAGCATCGGCACGTGGCCAAGGACGATCCCGAACGCGCCGCAGAGCACACCCATGAGGCCAGCGATCCCTGGATAAGAGGCCAACATGATCAGTGCCAGCGTGTTCACGTGGATGCCCGGTGCGATGCCTGTGAACGTGCCTAACATTGCCCCGGCGCATGTGCAGTACAAGACCATCAAGAGCAATCCTAGATCCACTCTATGACGATTGGACAGCCGTCGCGTTATCCAGTTCGCTACAATCAGCGTTCGTTCGAGAGAGAACGGTTTATATCCGTTCGGCTGTGTTCATCGGTCTACCATGACCTCGGTGATAAACGCCATCAACCTACGCAAGGAGTTCGATGAGTTGGTCGCCGTAGCCAGCATCAATTTCTCCATCGAGGAGGGGGAGTGCTTCGGATTCCTCGGCCCCAATGGTGCGGGCAAGAGCACTACTATGCGCATGATCTATTGCGTTTCGCCGTTGACCTCGGGCACGCTGAACGTGCTGGGCATGGACGTCAAGGAGGACCACCAGCGGGAAATCAAAGCGCTTATCGGCGTGGTTCCGCAGGAGAACAATCTAGACCCGGACTTCACCGTACACAAGAACCTAACCGTGTACGCCCGTTACTTCAAGATCGAACCGAAGTTGGCATCGAAACGTGCTGACGAGCTGATAGATTTCATGCAACTGAAGGAGAAGAGGGACGCCAAGATCGACGATCTTTCCGGCGGCATGAAGCGCAGGCTCATTATCGCCAGGGCATTGATCAATGACCCCCGGATATTGATCCTAGACGAACCGACGACCGGTCTTGACCCCCAAGCTAGACACCTCATCTGGGAAAGGGTGAGGGAGCTCAAGAAGCGCAAGGTCACGGTGATCCTTACCACTCATTATATGGACGAGGCCGAGCAGCTGTGCGACCGTCTCATCATCCTAGATAAGGGAAAGATCGTCGCCGAAGGAAATCCTCGCGACCTGATCGAGAAGCACATTAGCTCCCAAGTGCTGGAGATCATTCCACCCTCGGACGAGCTGATACATCTTATCTCAGAAAATGGCTGGAACTTCGAACGGTATGCCGACCGGATATTCGTCTACACCAATGACAGCACCGCGGTGATGGCACGGATCAAGGGCAAGGTTCCGCTGGAACGGAGCATAATCAGGAACGCCACCCTGGAGGACGTCTTCCTCAAACTGACCGGTAGGGGGTTGGTAGAGTGACCCTTGTCGGGAACATCAGCTGGCGCTCCTGGGATGCATGGAGGAGGAACAAAGATGTCTTCCTTAAGACCTGGAAGACGAACTTCCTACCACCATTCATCGAGCCAGTATTGTACCTGCTGGCGATGGGCTTCAGCTTCGGTGCGGCGGTGACGCTTCCACCTTACGATGGTCGGCAGATCAGTTACGTGGCCTTCCTCGCCCCTGGCCTGGTGGCGATATCGATAATGAACAACTCGTTCTATGAATGCACATACGGTTCGTTCGTCCGGATGAATTACCAGAAGACGTTCGACGCCATGATCGCGACGCCGTTGTCGATCGAGGATGTCATCGTGGGCGAGGCATTATGGGGAGCGACAAAGGCGATGATCAATGCCAGCATTGTGCTGCTCGTAATCGTTGTCGTGGGGGCTGCAAGCTTCCCTGGCCTGCTACTGATACCCTTCATCGCTTTTTTCGGTGGGCTGATGTTCTCCTCAATGGCGCTCATATTCACCGCCATCGTTCCAAACATCGATTCATACAATTATCCCTTTTTCCTGTTCATCACGCCGATGTTCCTGCTAAGCGGGACGTTCTTTCCCCTGTCCCTACTGCCGTCGTGGGCGGCCGTCGGGGCATACGCCCTGCCACTGACCCATGTGACCACCCTCACACGCGACCTATGCCTGAACATGTTCACCATGAACAGCGTGATAAGCATAATCTACATCGGCGTGCTGGCTATCATACTCACACTAACGGCGGTGTTCATGATGAAGAGAAGACTTATCAAATGACGTTTAGGAAGTCGCTTACTTAAGGATGACCAGCTTCCCATCCCTGACCTCAACTTTGACCAATGTCTTGATTTTCACCTTAAGCTCGGCCTCTAATTCTTCCTTTTTGTTGCCTTTTTCGACCACGACGATTATATCGGTGATCCGTACGTCCATCTTCTGGAAGGCCTGGACCAGTGCGCGCATGGTCCCGCCGGTCGAAATGACGTCATCCACGATCACCACACGGTCCCCCGATTTGAGCCCGTTGATGTACATCTCCTTCTCCGAATACCCAGTGACCTGGTGGACACTGACCTCTCCCGGCAACCCGTAGCGCCTCTTCCTAACGACATTGTACGGGATGCCGGTGCGCAGTGTTAGCGGGACCGCCAGCGGTATGCCCATAGCTTCGGGCGCGACGATGTAGTCGCAATCGAAATCTCCCATGTTTTGCATGCGGTCGATGATCTCCTTCAATACTACCGCCTCCATGAACGGGATCCCGTCTGTGACCGGGTGAACGAAGTAATCGTAATTGCCCATCTTGACGATAGGGGCCGCTTCCAGACTCCTCCTTAGGTTCTCCAACATGATAAAAAGGAAGCTATTCCGACGATTTAAAGTCGCTGTGCGTGACCAAGACGAACATGTTCGACCAATGTTGCGAAAGGATTATGCCGTCGCTCCACCGATTGTTCAGATCATGGCTCGAATCAAGATAGCTACTCTGACGGACCTCTCAGAAGAGACCATGACCAAGGTCGAAGTGGAAGGCAAGATGATTGTGGTCGGTCTGGTGAATGGTGAACCTTTCGCCATGGAAGGTCGCTGCTCCCACATGGGTCAGGACCTATCCAAGGGTGAAAAGGAAGGGCACATCGTCCGATGCAGGATGCACGGTGCCGAATTCGACGTCAGGACTGGCGATGTGCTCCGTAACCTGCAGGCGAAGAAGCTCAAGACATATCCGGTCAGGGTCGAGGGAGAAGAGGTCTTCATCGAGCTCTGACAGATTGATCCCTTCTCATCTAGCTTTGGCCCAGAGGTCCCCCTCCCTATTGACCGATCCTTCCGCGCTGAGTTCTCGCAGGGTCTCCTGGATCAGCCCCATCGGGACATCGATCAAGAACTGCTCCTTGAACGCCGTCTGTATTCCCTTCTCATTCCTGGCCACAGTGAGGGTCTTTGGTAGGATCGTCCGCAGGTCTTCATGCAGGTTCCAGGGGAATATGAACCATGTCCATTCCTCCTTGGGCACATGGACGCAGAAATAGTCCGGTTGGATCTTGGAGTGGCCGATGTACAATAGTGTCGAACTCTTAAGCCCCCGGGGCTTCATCTTCATCAGATGCCCCAATGCCAGGATCAGGCTCTCGCCGGTGTCTGTGATGTCGTCGACGACCAGAACGCTATCGTTGGCGATGTCGATGCTCAGTTCCTGCGTGAGCAGGGCCTTTCCGTCCTGGTTCGCGGTCACTCCCCAATGTTCGGTCTTCACCGCGTACAGCTTCTTCACTTTCAGGTGATCGCAGATGAGCCTGGCCGGGACCCAACCCCCGCGGGTTAGTCCGATGACCACGGTGGGTCGGAAACCGGTCTCGACGATTTTTTTGGCCACCGTTTCGGTCCACTGCGCAATTTCGTCCCAAGTCACCAATTTGCATCGGAAGCTCTCAACCTTCTCCATCATCATGCCTCGATCAGGGCCCGCCACCATTCTGGGTGTGAGCCAGTATGTTCCATTATTACCGCAACGTCATCCCACGGAAAATAGTTTGCCCGCGTTTGGCCGGCTCACTCCTTGATGACAACATCGACGAACGCCATCCGCTTAGAGTCGTAGAGCCCCTTGTCGGAGAGCTTGAGCTCAGGTACAACCAGCAACGCCTGGAAGGATAGGGTCATGAACGGGGCTGCGAGGCCGCATCCCATGGAATGGACCATCTTCACGGCCTGATTCTCTTCCTCGGCAACAACGTGGCACGGATTGGTGCTCATCAGGCCAGCGATCGGAAGGTGCATGGACTCGTTCCTTTCCCCGTCGGTGACGTAATATCCGCCCTGCTCGGAGACGCGGTTCACTGCTTCCGCCATAGAGACAGTGTCCACGCCGATTGCAACGATGTTATGGGAATCATGCGCCACCGTAGAGGCCATTGCTCCCCGCTTAAGGTCGAATCCAGAGACCAAGGCGAGCGATACTGGCGCCTCGCTGTAACGGTTCACAACGGCGATTAAATTGATGCCCTTGGATGGGTCGGGGCATACAATGTCGTTGTTCACCCTTAGAACGGCCATCTCCTCCCGGCTCTCGATCTCGTCTGGTATGACGCGGATGATCCGTACTTTGACACTAGACCCGATGGCCGGGATCTCGAACTCCACCGGTTTGCGGTTCTGCCTGAGTATGGTCAAGGGAGCCCTTAGCGGCTTCACATCGAAAAGCGCTTTGCCATCCTTAGCCACAAGTTCGCCAGCTATGTACACTTCTCTTACCTTGAAGCCCTTAAGGTCATCCACGATAACGAAGTCGGCCACCTTTCCGACGCTCAGGACACCGCCAGGTAGGTAATAATGCCACGCAGGCCAAGCCGTCACTGCCCTGATGGCGTGGATTGGGTTCATTCCCATGGATACCGCCTTTTGCAGCAGAACATCCACGTGGCCCTTCATCAGGTCGGTCGCCCGAAGGTCGTCGCTCACCAGGAAGCATTCGTTTGCCTTGGCGAACGGCATCAGGTCGCGCATGTTCTTCTCCGTGCTGCCCTCTCTCACCATCACCCACATTCCCAGGTGGAATTTTTCTTCTGCTTCGTCAGATGTGAGGCATTCATGGTCTGTCTTGATTCCAGCGTTGATGTATTTGACCAGATCGGGTCCCACGAGCCCCGGGCTGTGGCCATCGACTGGTTTCCAGAGGGTGTGAGCTACCTTAATCTTGCTCATCACCTCCGGGTCGTCATGGATCACTCCTGTGTAGTTCATGACCTCGCCCAAGGCCACAAACTGCTTCATTCCCAGAAGCTTCTCGACCTGCTCTGTACCGATTCTGGCGCCGGCTGTCTCGAACGGGGTTGCAGGAACGCAGGACGGGACGGTATAGAAGATCCGCAGGGGAACGGACTCGGAATCCTGGACCATGTAACGGATGCCGTCCATCCCCATCACGTTGCCTATCTCATGCGGGTCGGAAACGGTGGCCGTGGTCCCATGGGGAACGGCCGCCTCCGCGAAACGCGACGGAGTTAGTTGAGAGGATTCTATGTGTATATGGGAATCGATGAAACCGGGAAGTATGAATTGCGATGGTGCCGAGTCCACTTTTTCGACCGCCAGCACCTTCCCATCCGCATAAGACATTCTTGCCGGGAATATATTTCCCGATATAACATCGACGAAATTGCCTGTGATCGACCTGACATCCATGGGGGAATGCAAGTATTGTGTGCCAGAAAAAGTTTTTGCCGGAAACGCGCGTTTAATTATGATGCCCTATCCGAGAGAGATACTCAATCGCCTGAAATGGAAGGAAGGCAGTCTGAAAGGGGTTAAGGTCACTTATGTGCACCGCGGTGCTCCCGGTGACATTTTGACGATCCATGCCGAGGAAATTATTTCATTGGGGCGCTCGTTCTTCTCCACGGTCGACAGCGATATTCCATACCATCGGATCCTACTGATAGAACGAAGCGATGAAGTGCTCTTCGATGTCAGGACATTCAAGAAAAAGATGTCGACACCACCTAGAAGGTGGTGAACGTGTTTGTTCATTTAGATTTCGGTTCGTTGCAGTTCGGGCAGGCGTGCATGAAAGATGGGAACTGTACTCCACACTTATTGCACTTTATCATCTCGGTCTTCTGATCCTTCTTTTTCTGATCTGCCTGTGCCTGATCCTGCTTTATTCCCTCGCGAAGGGTCTGCATCTGGTCCGGTGCTTGTTGTGGGGCAGGCTTCTGTTCGGTTTGCTGAACTGGTGCCTGTTGTTGGCCCGGTTGGGGCGGAGCGACAGATGCATTTTGTGGGTGGTATTGTTGGTACTGGGGCTGGAACACTTCCTGCATTCGGACATACCCTAGGATGAGCAGTATTCCCGGGACCAGACCAGTGAAAATGCCGATTATCCCGAAGATCAGCATGCGTTCGCTTGTTTCTTTGAACTTGCCCTGGTCGAGCACGTCGAACAGCATGCTCTTCAAAAGTATTGCCAACGCCAACCCGATGATTCCGTCGAAGATATAGGCGACTCCAGACAATCTGTCGTCAATCAAAAGGGTCACGATCCCAGCAATTAATAATATGACTGCCAAGATAGCCTGGATAATCTGGGCCCAATAAGCTAATTTTCTTGCCTCGGCGACGCTTGCCGGAAGCCACGGGGGGCCGACCGGATTCGCCATGTACGGTATTGCTGCCATAATCTATGTCTCCCATCTCTGACATTGCCCAGATATTTACACTGGACTATAAATTGCGAAAGGCGTTCAGATATAATGAATGTATCGAATGTTCGGCGGTCGTAAACAGGCTCCAGAGGCGTTGATTTGTCCGGACGATTTCGAACCTATCCAGATGTTCTCAGGATTAATCTAATTTCCAACAGATTTATATATTAAACCCCTTCTACGAAGGATTAGCAAGTGTGTCCTGATGAAGCACAACGATTTCAAGGTGATATACGACCGTCTGAATGAGCCGGCGGACATCACCAAACTCTCCCAAGAACTCGGTCTCGATCTAGAACTCTTGGATGTTATTTTTACACAGCGAACGGTCCGTGAGACCACAAAGAGCTTCTATAAGGTACAAAGGAACGCTCAGAGGTTGGTCTATGATTGGAATCATGGACTGACGCTGTTAGAGGTGGCGAGGAAATGGAACTTCCCCCCCATATTGACTGGATTGATGATCTATCAGGAGAGCGGGCGCTCCAAGAAACAATTCTGGAACCTAGTTCGCAATGCGGATACGATCACGGACGAGTCCCTGAGACAACAGATCATCGAGATATCCGAGGAAGATCTCGTCTATTCTCCCTGGGCTACAGAGAAACAGTACAAACGGGGCACATGGGGCGAGGAGAAATTGCAGTGCTGGTTGGATGGCCAGAACATATCCTACCGGACGGAGAAGGATCTGCGGGGAGAATTCCCGAAAACTCCTGATTGTCTGCTCGACAAGCCCATTAAGGTGAACGGCTGGAATATCAACTGGATTGAATCGAAGGCCACCTTTGGCGATAGAGTCGAAGTGAACAAGAACATGAAGAAACAGCTCGAGCCGTACTTGGAGCTTTTCGGTCAAGGCGTGGTCATCTACTGGTTCGGGTTCGTCGATGAGATCACAACACCAGAGGGCATCTACATATCGGATTCTTCGATCACCAGCCTAATTTGCAAGATGCCTTAACCAGACGGCAATCGACAAATATTCACAATGCCTCATTTGTCCGTGGACCCCGAGTTCATTTCAGCTAGCGAACTTGAGCGTTTCGGCTATTGTCCCCTCAGCTGGTGGCAGGGCCGGAAAGTGCAGGCGAGTTCAGATGCGCTGAAACAGGGGTCCAAAAGCCATGAGCTGATATCCGAAGACCTCAAAACAATAATGACTAGCGAGGAGAAGGCCGGCTCCTGGGAGAGGATGGTGCTTTGGTTCTCGGCAGTGTCCACCCTCATGGCCATCATTGGGTTCGTCGTCATGGAGTCGACCAATCTTAACAGCTGGCGCTGGCTGTTGACGTTATTGTCGGTGTTCTGGGTGGCAGCGGTTCTGATATTGGTTTACAGCGTAACTGCCAAGGCAGAGGGTAGTATACGCAGGGAACGGTTTATCGCGGTGGCTGGTGTAGTGGTTATGGTTGTGGCGCTGAACGCTGTGACCTTGCTACAGGTCGACCAGGAAGTGGCCGCCATATTTGAGGTCGTAGCCTTGATCTGGCTGATGGGGGCCAGCATGGCCCTGTACTACTCACTTATGGCTGAAAACCTGGCCAAGAAGAAGCGTCGCAAGGTCAATGTGGACGGAAAGGTTCTATATGTCGGGAACCGACGACCAGAGGTTACTGGTCTCGGAGAAATACAAACTGACCGGACGTCCACATTGACCTTGCGACGCTTCTTATTAGCAAGGTTTTCAGCCATAAGTGAGTAGTACAGGGCCATGCTGGCCCCCATCAGCCAGATCAAGGCTACGACCTGAGATATGGCGGCCACTTCCTGGTCGACCTGTAGCAAGGTCACAGCGTTCAGCGCCACAACCGTGACCACTACACCAGCCACCGCGATAAACCGTTCCCTGCGTATACTACCCTCTGCCTTGGCAGTTACGCTGTAAACCAATATCAGAACCGCTGCCACCCAGAACACCGACAATAACGTCAACAGCCAGCGCCAGCTGTTAAGATTGGTCGACTCCATGACGACGAACCCAATGATGGCCATGAGGGTGGACACTGCCGAGAACCAAAGCACCACCCTCTCCCAGGAGCCGGCCTTCTCCTCGCTAGTCATTATTGTTTTGAGGTCTTCGGATATCAGCTCATGGCTTTTGGACCCCTGTTTCAGCGCATCTGAACTCGCCTGCACTTTCCGGCCCTGCCACCAGCTGAGGGGACAATAGCCGAAACGCTCAAGTTCGCTAGCTGAAATGAACTCGGGGTCCACGGACAAATGAGGCATTGTGAATATTTGTCGATTGCCGTCTGGTTAAGGCATCTTGCAAATTAGGCTGGTGATCGAAGAATCCGATATGTAGATGCCCTCTGGTGTTGTGATCTCATCGACGAACCCGAACCAGTAGATGACCACGCCTTGACCGAAAAGCTCCAAGTACGGCTCGAGCTGTTTCTTCATGTTCTTGTTCACTTCGACTCTATCGCCAAAGGTGGCCTTCGATTCAATCCAGTTGATATTCCAGCCGTTCACCTTAATGGGCTTGTCGAGCAGACAATCAGGAGTTTTCGGGAATTCTCCCCGCAGATCCTTCTCCGTCCGGTAGGATATGTTCTGGCCATCCAACCAGCACTGCAATTTCTCCTCGCCCCATGTGCCCCGTTTGTACTGTTTCTCTGTAGCCCAGGGAGAATAGACGAGATCTTCCTCGGATATCTCGATGATCTGTTGTCTCAGGGACTCGTCCGTGATCGTATCCGCATTGCGAACTAGGTTCCAGAATTGTTTCTTGGAGCGCCCGCTCTCCTGATAGATCATCAATCCAGTCAATATGGGGGGGAAGTTCCATTTCCTCGCCACCTCTAACAGCGTCAGTCCATGATTCCAATCATAGACCAACCTCTGAGCGTTCCTTTGTACCTTATAGAAGCTCTTTGTGGTCTCACGGACCGTTCGCTGTGTAAAAATAACATCCAAGAGTTCTAGATCGAGACCGAGTTCTTGGGAGAGTTTGGTGATGTCCGCCGGCTCATTCAGACGGTCGTATATCACCTTGAAATCGTTGTGCTTCATCAGGACACACTTGCTAATCCTTCGTAGAAGGGGTTTAATATATAAATCTGTTGGAAATTAGATTAATCCTGAGAACATCTGGATAGGTTCGAAATCGTCCGGACAAATCAACGCCTCTGGAGCCTGTTTACGACCGCCGAACATTCGATACATTCATTATATCTGAACGCCTTTCGCAATTTATAGTCCAGTGTAAATATCTGGGCAATGTCAGAGATGGGAGACATAGATTATGGCAGCAATACCGTACATGGCGAATCCGGTCGGCCCCCCGTGGCTTCCGGCAAGCGTCGCCGAGGCAAGAAAATTAGCTTATTGGGCCCAGATTATCCAGGCTATCTTGGCAGTCATATTATTAATTGCTGGGATCGTGACCCTTTTGATTGACGACAGATTGTCTGGAGTCGCCTATATCTTCGACGGAATCATCGGGTTGGCGTTGGCAATACTTTTGAAGAGCATGCTGTTCGACATGCTCGACCAGGGCAAGTTCAAAGAAACAAGCGAACGCAGTCTGATCTTCGGGATAATCAGCATTTCACTGGTCTGGTCCCGGGAATGCTGCTCATGCCTGGGTATGTCCGAATGCAGGAAGTGTTCCAGCCCCAGTACCAACAATACCACCCACAAAATGCATCTGTCGCTCCGCCCCAACCGGGCCAACAACAGGCACCAGTTTCAGCAAACCGAGAACAGAAGCCTGCCCCACAACAAGCACCGGGACCAGATGCAGAGCCTTCGCGAGGGAATAAAGCAGGATCAGGCACAGGCAGATCAGAAAAAGAAGGATCAGAAGACCGAGATGATAAAGTGCAATAAGTGTGGAGTACAGTTCCCATCTTTGGTGCACACCTGCCGAACTGCAACAAACCGAAATCTAAATGAACAAACACGTTCACCACCTTCTAGGTGGTGTCGACATCTTTTTTCTTGAATTAGTGTCCTGAGCATCGAAGAGCACTTCATCGCTTCGTTCTATCCGTGAGATGCCGATGGTATGGAATATCGCTGTCAACCGTGGAGAAGAACGAGCGCCCCAATGGAAATAATTTCCTCGGCATGGATCGTCAAAATGTCACCGGGAGTACCGCGATCCACATAAGTGACCTTAACCCCTTTCAGACTGCCTTCCTTCCATTTCAGGCGATTGAGTATCTCTCTCGGATAGGGCATCATAATTAAACGCGCGTTTCCGGCAAAAACTTTTTCTGGCACACAATACTTGCATTCCCCCATGGATGTCAGGTCGATCACAGGCAATTCGTCGATGTTATATCGGGAAATATATTCCCGGCAAGAATGTCTTATGCGGATGGGAAGGTGCTGGCGGTCGAAAAAGTGGACTCGGCACCATCGCAATTCATACTTCCCGGTTTCATCGATTCCCATATACACATAGAATCCTCTCAACTAACTCCGTCGCGTTTCGCGGAGGCAGCCGTTCCCCATGGGACCACGGCCACCGTTTCCGACCCGCATGAGATAGGCAACGTGATGGGGATGGACGGCATCCGTTACATGGTCCAGGATTCCGAGTCCGTTCCCTGCGGATCTTCTATACCGTCCCGTCCTGCGTTCCTGCAACCCCGTTGAGACAGCCGGCGCGAATCGGTACAGAGCAGGTCGAGAAGCTTCTGGGAATGAAGCAGTTTGTGGCCTTGGGCGAGGTCATGAACTACACAGGAGTGATCCATGACAACCCGGAGGTGATGAGCAAGATTAAGGTAGCTCACACCCTCTGGAAACCAGTCGATGGCCACAGCCCGGGGCTCGTGGGACCCGATCTGGTCAAATACATCAACGCTGGAATCAAGACAGACCATGAATGCCTCACATCTGACGAAGCAGAAGAAAAATTCCACCTGGGAATGTGGGTGATGGTGAGAGAGGGCAGCACGGAGAAGAACATGCGCGACCTGATGCCGTTCGCCAAGGCAAACGAATGCTTCCTGGTGAGCGACGACCTTCGGGCGACCGACCTGATGAAGGGCCACGTGGATGTTCTGCTGCAAAAGGCGGTATCCATGGGAATGAACCCAATCCACGCCATCAGGGCAGTGACGGCTTGGCCTGCGTGGCATTATTACCTACCTGGCGGTGTCCTCACAACT
>CAVWKV010000056.1:0-20947 GCA_963755265.1 uncultured Methanomassiliicoccales archaeon
GCCCCTTTAATTAACTAATAATTGCCAGGATTCTTACAAATAGAAGTATCGTAAGAATGCACATTAGAATTTATCCTCAAGTATCCGAACGAAGATATTAATCAACTTAAATAATTAATAACAACTGAATACTTGATCAAGACGTCGGGAGAATTGCACTGATCCTCTTAATGAAGGTCTATGCTCCTTTGAGAAGGTTCGACCGAGATTGTTCAGCTACTCGCTCTAGCAGGTACTCCCTTAGGATGGCCGCACTGTTGTGTTCGGCATCCCTAGCAGAGAAGATCAATGTGATGTTCCCATGTGAGGACAACCCAATCAGTTTATGGACGGGCTCGGTGTTATCGTCCAGCTCCATACGATATCTTTGGCGGAACTCCTTCCACTTCGTGTTGTCATGGGAGAACCACTTCCGGAGTTCGACGGAAGGTGCCACCTCCTTCAACCACAAGTCTATCGAGGCCTTTTCCTTTTGAGATGCCTCTGGGCCAAAGCCTGTCGACCAGAATCCTGTCGCCATCCTCCTCACTCGGCCGTTCATAGACCCGCTTGAGGCCGATCATCCTCTGAAGAATTGAGCTTGACCGCATTAATACTTGTTATCATTTTATCATCAGGCCAGGTCTATTCTGGAATGATCCTTGAGATCTACTGCTAATCACGGAGACCGAGAAAGCCCGGGCTTGACAGCCTTGAGCCCAATGCAAAAGTTATTTCAATCGGCCCACATCATTATTGTTAGTCAACGCAGTTCGGATAATATATTGTGAAAAACCTCGGTGATCGCCATTGATGCCCATTGAAGTGACCGACCTGAAGAAGTACTATGGCGAGATAAAGGCTGTCGATGGCATCTCCTTCAACGTTAACGAGGGCGAGGTGTTCGGTCTCCTGGGACCGAACGGGGCAGGCAAGACCACCACCATCGAGATCTTGGAGGGTCTAAGGAAAAAGGATGGTGGGAAGGCGGTCGTCCTGGGGTTGGACCCCTGGGAAAGCGGCCCCAAACTTCACCGCCGGATAGGCGTCATCCCGCAGGAGTTCACGTTCTTTGAGAAGACCAGCCCGAAGGAGGCGATAATCTACTATGCCACCCTTTTCGGCATCAAGGTCGACCCGGACGAGATCCTTAGGGCGGTATTGCTCGAGGAATCGGCGGACACCCGGTTCGATAACTTATCTGGGGGGCAGAAACGCAAGACCGGACTCGCCCTATCTTTAGTGAACTCGCCGGACCTGCTTTTCCTGGACGAGCCGACGACGGGTCTAGACCCGAACGCTCGGAGAGCGGTCTGGGAAGTGATCCGGGGACTGAAGGAAAAGGGCAAGACGATCATCCTGACCACCCACTACCTTGACGAAGCGCAGCATCTCTCCGACCGGGTGGCCATTGTAGACCACGGGCACATCGTTGCGATCGGAACATCGGACGAGATCATCAAGAAGCATGGTTCGGGAGAACGGCTAGAGATACACGGAAGCGAAGAGCTTGCCGATTACATCCATGGCAACACCGGGCTCACGGTGACGTTCAGCAACGGAGAGATCAGCATACATATCGACAACAAGACCGATGCCTTGATGGCCCTGGAAGCGGCCGAGCGGTCAAAGATGGAGTGGGGCGACATCCGCACCCGAAGGGACAGCCTGGATGATGTGTTCGTCAAACTGGTAAGCGGGATCGTGGATGAGCACGGAGAGATAAAACGGCGAGCGACAGAGCGAGCAGACCGGGGGGCTGGGCAATGATCAGCGGGAGAAGGATACTCGCCGACTTCAAGGTGTATAGCCGGGGATACATGAGGAACCGGGTCGGATTGTTCTTCGGCCTGGTGTTCCCGATCATCCTGATACTGATATTCGGAGCGATCTTCTCCGGCAACTCGTCTGGCACAGTGACCGTCTACGTGCAGGACAAGGACACCGGTCCGTTCCTAACGCCGCAGATGAACGTTGCCAGCCAATTCCTGAACGGGCTCAATAATACGAACACCCTCAACGTGGTTATGGTTGACCCTTCTGCCGACATGTCGGCCTACCTGGCGGACCATTCCGCGTCGGATGGCATCGTCATACCGGGGAACTTCTCTGCGAATTACATCACGGCGCATCATGTCAACATCACAGTCTACGGCAATCCAGCATCCACCAGTAGCAGTATAGTCTCCGGGACTGTCAACGGAGTGGCGAACCTGTTCAACCTGCAGCGTTTCAACGGAACGAGCGTCATAGGCCTGGAGCAGACGACGGTCAACACCCAGCAGACGAAATATATCGACTTCCTGATCCCCGGTCTCATCGGATTCTCGATACTGGTGAGCCCGATGTTCTCGCTGGTGAACATATCGTCCAATTACAAGAAGACCAAGCTGTTCAAGCAGCTCAGCCTGACGCCGCTCACGAAAATCGAGTGGCTGGCGTCGAAGGTGCTTTGGTACATCGTCCTGTCGGCGATCTCGTTCCTGCTGATGGTGGCGGTCGGTGTACTGGCGTTCGGGGCGCACATCACATTGACGATCTGGATCCTGCCGTTCTTGATTATCGGCCCGACGCTTTTCGCGGCGCTGGGCATGCTCGTGGGAACGGTGTCCAGGGACCCGGAGACAGCGGGTGTCGTGGGCAACATCGTAACGTTTCCGATGATGTTCCTGTCAGGGACGTTCTTCCCGATCAGTATTATGCCGCAGTACCTACAGGGCATTGCCCACGTGCTGCCGTTGTTCTATGTGATCGAGGGCATCAATAACGTCATGGTGTACGGCAACATCGGAGCGGCATTGGTGGACTTGGCCGTGGTGGCCGTGATAACCGTGATCATCTTCCTGGCCGCGGTAAGATTGTTCAAGTGGAGGGAGGATTGAGGCAGATCGGATCCGAGATGGCTTCTTTATACTCGAAATCGTGATCAATAATTCGATTTGGATATATGTATATAGCTGAATATTGAACATCAGAATTTGGCAGATAGTTTCTTAAACATGTCTTTAATGGGTAGCCTGTCCAATGGATCCCTCACCCCCTCCAAACGGCATTCCATACGATCTGATGCTGATCATTGTGGCGATGCTGGTCTCCGGCGCTGTCCTGCTCATAACCGCGATCTATGTCCGCATGCAGAACAAAGGGCCGGTGACCAAGCCATTGATCATTCTATTGGTCCTCTGTGCAGCCTGGTCGTTCCTGAATGCCCTGGTGCTGCTCCCGCAGGACCAGGGACAGAAGATACTATTCCAACAGATCGAGTATCTGAGCATAATCTTCATCCCGGTCGCTCTTCTAGTCACGATACTGACATACCTGGGAAGGACAAAGGCCCTATGCGCACGTAATTATTCTTTGCTGCTAGTTGTACCAATGGTGAGCGTTGTGATGCTGCTCACCAACGACTATCATCATCTTTTCTTCACCGCCCACGCCTCCGTCACGTACGACGGCGTGGCTGCCCTGCTCACCACGACCGGCCCCTATTATCTGGTGCACATCGTATACACTTACGCACTGGTGATCGTCACGGTCGGGCTGCTCTTTCACCACATGATGACGGTGGAAGGCGTGTATCGCAGGCGCGACCTGCTCATGCTGGTCGGCATATCTCTGCCATTCATAGGGGATGGAACATCTATCATGTGGCACGCGCCGAGCCCGGGAGCGTCTTGGGCCCCGCTGCTGTTCATGGTTATGGGCTTCGTCCTCCTCTTCGCCCTTTTCAAGTATCATACGTTCGATCTAATGCCCTTGGCCCGCGGCCTGGTCTGGAAGAACACCCCTGACCCCCTTTTCGTCATCGATGGACAAGGTTTGCTGGTCGATGTCAACAACGCCGGGTCCAAGCTTCTCGATCGAGACCCGGATCAGCTGATAGGAGAGCGCGTGGAGGACCTGATGTCGTCGGTCTCCAGCTCAGGCCCATATGTCCTGAAAGATGGCCCAGACATCGAAGAGATCACCGTAGGCCAAGGCGAGAGCACGGAGGTATATGAGATCCTGAGGACCCCCGTACTGGACGACACCGAGCAAACCTTGGGCACTCTGGTTCTACTCCGGGACATAACGAGCCAGAAGGCCATCCGGGAGGCGACCCTGCAGAACGAGTACAAGTATCGTATGCTCATCGAGAAGACACCGTTCCCGATGGCCGTTGTCGGGTCGGAGAGCGGTTCAGTGAACCTGATCAATGTTTGCATGGAGGAGCTCATGAAGGGGAGCCGCCAGGAGATCCTGTCCAAGGACATACGCTCCTTCTTCCTTGACCATGACGACCTGGACCGGTTGTTCTCCGGGCTGGGCCAGGACCGAATGGTGGAGAACTTCGAAGCGGCCTTACTCAATGTCAAGGGCGAACACTTCTGGGCCTATCTTTCGGCCATACCGGTCACACTGGGCGGAGAACAGGTGATTATTATGACGGTCAACGACATCAGCGACCGGAAGCTGGCCGAGGCGCTGAAGACGGCTAACAAAAAACTGAACCTGTTACAGGGCATCACCCGTCACGACCTCATGAACAAGTTCATGGCCATCAGCGGTTACATCGAACTGCTGAAGATGGCAAAGGACACGGAGAAACGGGATCAAATCATGTCCAAACTGGAGATGAACGCCAACGCGGCCCAGGAGCTGATCCGATTCACCCACGACTACGAGAACTTGGGCGTACAGGCACCAATATGGCAATCGGTCAGCGATGTCGTCCGAAGGGCCAAGGGACTGCTCGACCTTACCGGGATACAATTCGTCGAGGAGGTCGGACCACTGCAGGTGTTCGCCGATTCGATGCTTGATAAGGTCTTCTACAACCTCATGGAGAACTCGTTACGCCATGGAGAGCGAGTGAAACTCATCCGGATTTATACCGAGGATATGCCTGGGCAGGGTCTGTGCATCGTCTATGAGGATGATGGAGCGGGCATCACCTATGAGGAAAAGAAATTTCTGTTCCAGCAGGGACATGGAAAGAACACCGGACAGGGGATGTTCCTCACTCGGGAGATCCTTTTGATCACTGGGATGACGATATCCGAGGATGGCGAGCCTGGGAAAGGCGTCAGGTTCAGGATCAAGATATTGCCCAAGATGTACTCCCGATCGACCTCTCTATTACAAGCATCAGAGGTCGCAGGAGATGACCGAGCCTCCGGACAGCTTGAACATTGAAAAACTATGACCTGGCATGGTTATCAAACATGATATTAGAATGGCCTTAGGATCAATATCAGCCTCGATACTCTCTTCAGGGAGAACACTATGGTGAAGATGAACCGCAAAGAATAAGATCTGGGTCTTGGCCATTTTGATCGTGCGTGATAGTACAACGCGATTTTGGATGATAGGATTACGGTGATCCACCAATCGCAAATATCTACCACGATGCTCTATGCGGTCGCGCTAGCGGAGTTCGATATGCTGTTAGCACATACGGCTGGAATGTGAATGCTGGACCATTCCTTGCCCAGAGAAAAGTGAGGTGTTTGATCGGACCATCACAAGTAACCATCTGTTCGAGTTTGGACTAACGAATCGAGTGTGCGATCCTCCCTATTGAACCATCAATTTATGTAGGGTGTACTCACAGAATTCGACCATGAAATCCATCAGCCCATACCTAAATTTCAATGGCAAAACGGAAGAAGCGTTCAATTTCTACAGGTCGGTGTTCGGTGGCGAGTTCACCATGCTGCAGCGGTTCAAGGACATACCTGAGATGCCAGGTGCGCCGAAAGTCGATAATAAGGACAAGAACAAGATCCTGCATGCCTCTCTTTCCATAGGCAAGGGAATCGTCATCATGGGGAGTGATGCCTTGGAATCCCATGGCCAGAAAGTCATCTTCGGTAACAGCGCTCATATCTCGATCGATGCAGAGAGCGAAGCAGAGGCGGAACGGCTGTTCAAGGGACTGTCGAATGGTGGCAAGGTGACCATGCCTCTCCAGAAGATGTTCTGGGGAGCGATGTACGCCTCGTTCTCGGATAGGTTCGGGATCAACTGGATGGTCAGTTTCAGCCTCGAACAGCGCCCCCAATAAAGAGACCACCGTCTAAGTTCAGAGAACCCTTCCGCCTGTTCACTCAGAGGTTTTCAAGAATTTTGGTCGATGTGGCTCGTTCATTGAGATTCAGCACTGTCCAGGGTTGGGGGGAAAGACAGCCAGTTCCCATACAAACAAGAACAAGAACAACGCCGTCGGATTTGTGCTAGACTAATTCCTTTTCCAATCTTGACCATTTAGTAGGATTTGAATG
Source organism: uncultured Methanomassiliicoccales archaeon (assembly GCA_963755265.1). Taxonomy (GTDB): domain Archaea; phylum Thermoplasmatota; class Thermoplasmata; order Methanomassiliicoccales; family UBA472; genus DASXVU01. The sequence continues at coordinate 6,243 of CAVWKV010000056.1, forward strand.
CACCAAGTTTGAAAAATGATCAGGTCCAAGATAAGAAAGCCTCGAAACATTTCCAAATTGGACCGATGCCCGGCTAAATCTCATATAACACCAGTATGACACTAATGGCAATGTCCGGAACCGTGGCACACATCTTGGACCGTCGCCTCCATGAGGCTATCGCTCAGATAGTTAGCGAGGGCGTCCTTCACCGTTCCTGTCGCCCCAACGAAGACCTTGATGCCATTGTTCTGGAATTCTATCAATGGTCGACGTCCGATCCCTCCGATCAACACTGCATCTATGCCCGCGTCCGCCATCTTCCGCACGGGGACCATGCAGTTGTGTTCCCCATCGTTATCGATAGTCCAAACCATCTTTATCTGGCTTTCCTCGATCTCCACTGCAGTGAACAAATCGCAATGTCCGAAATGCGCGGACACGTCTGCGTCTAGTCCTCCTGGCCTGTTACTCGGTATTCCAACTTTCATTTTTTTGTCTCCTTATCCTTCAATTATTCCTCATACACGAATCATCGTGCGCTTAATCATAATGAACGATGAATATTAGTCCGACTGCCATAATCCTACATCATTTTCATGTTGCGGCCTTCCAATCATCATCGGATCAATGGATAGCTGCTTTACCTGTCTCTGCAGCAACCGCTTTGGCAATCACGCGTAGGGCCGTAATGATCGATTTCATCTGTCTGAACGTTGATATCTTTGTTACCACATATGGGACATTGCTGCGGTTCACCGATCCCGGTGGGCAATTGCCATTTTGCTTGGCATCCTTTGCACACATACCTACGCCGCAAAACAACGGTGTAGTTCCCTCCTTTGATCTCGATCGCTTTTCCTTTCACCAGCGCCTCGACTATCTTCTTTCTGGCATTTTGAAGGTCTTCCCAGAGAGCGCGTCTAGAAATACCCATCCTTCGGGCCGCTTCCTCCTGATCCAACCCTTCCAGGTCAGACAATCGAACGGCCTCAAGCTCCTCTAAGGATAGGAGGATGACCTCTAGATCCCTCAGTGGCACTCCCCTGGGCTTGAAATATGAGACGACCGGCTCCGTCTCGATCCTTCTTGGACATCTTGGTCGTCCGGGCCTCATAGATTCCCTCAATAAGGAGAAAATATATAAAGATATCTACAAATCAGGACCATTATAAGAACAATAGCATGGAAAACGATGTTCCAGACGACAGTGGGACAAATAGAGGCCTACACATCTTGAGCTAGCCATTCATCGATTACATTGTTTCGAAGAGTGCATCTGGATCCAATCTTGACAATATTGTTTTGAACATCGATAGAATCGTAATGGAATTCGTGTACAAATCCCCAAAATAGTTCATTGCTTAGTAAATCGAATACAAATGATGACAGCGAGGACATAGAAAAACCCTCTGAGAGGGTATGAAAAATGATGAACCAGTGAAAGATTCCACAACTGGGAAACATCACTGGATGAAATATTCCGATTACTTCTTCTTTTTAGATCCCTTATCCGGGGCAGTAACGATGGAAGAGGGCTTCGAGTTCTTGGAATCTGACCTGTTCTTGTTCTCTGGTACAACATCCGCGTTCTTTTTCTTCTTCATTTTTGCCATAATAATCCTTAATGAATGCCGATATCGGGATGAAATAGTTATGTAACCACCATTAAACGAGCGTCGTTAAGGGCATCAGCCTTAAAGCATGGTTGATATAAATTGATGATAGAATGCATGACCAAACTTGAATGCCACGACCAGTATCTGACAAAATTGGGCACAATTCCGGGAAACATATTGGCCTTACTCTTTCTCTGCCGCAATGAAACAGCAGTGAAACACAGCTAATCGCTTCTAAGCTTGATCTTGCCCAACTCCGTAATGACGTAGATGCGCCACTTCCTCTGAGGGCCCGACTTGATTAGCCTTGCGTTCTCCAGAACGTTAAGGTGGTAAGACAACTTCGAATCGGACAATCCGGTTATCTCCTTCAGCACGCAGGGGCAAAGGTCCACTAAGTCCAAAGCGTGAAGGATTTGAAGACGGATCGGATCGGAAAGGGCGTTGAAAATTAACCCGTCCGAAGCCAAAGAATCCCTATGGGGTACGATCTTCTTTAGGCCGTCAAGACCACCGTATTGCTGAAGCGCTGTCTCCATCTCCTCGGGCAAGTTCAGCGCATCAATGCAGCACTCCTTCTTTGTCCGCTTCTTGGTAACCATCTTGGATCCTCAACAATTGGGCAGTACCAAATTGTCGATTATCCACTTATTGATTTCATTCCGTGCGTGCCGAAAAGCAATCACATTTTCTTCCTTGGTGCCGCTGACCTCACCCGGATCGTAGAAAGCGTGATGGATCTGTTCTTTCCCGCCTGGGAAGAATGGACAAATGTCGGAGTCATTTGAACAGACCATCACCACGTAATCGAACTCTCGACCCTCGAATTCTTTCAGTCCCTTGGATCTATTTTTTGATATGTCGATGTCCATCTCGGCCATGACATCGATTGCGAGGGGATGGACCTGTGTGGGTTTCGATCCGGCGCTCTCAGCTCTCAATATTGAAGAATATAATGAATTCACCAGACCTTCGGCGATCTGAGAACGGATGGCGTTATGCGTGCAGATGAACAGGACCGACTTCAAGCAATTCATCTCCCTTTAGATCGGTGCTTCAATGATTGCATTTGAAACATATTTATATCTATCAATCGTTTCAACATTATTTGAAACAGACTATTCAGATTCTAGACTGGAGACGAACTGATGACCGAGATCGCCGGTGAATACTGCCCACCATCAAGCGGAACAAAGAAACTGTCTTTCTTAAACAGGTTCTTGACCGTTTGGATATTCGCCGCTATGGCGTCAGGTGTCATTTTGGGCGTACTCATTCCCGGCCTGGCCGACTCCTTGAATAAGCTTAGCGTCGGGACCACCTCCATCCCGATCGCCATCGGTCTGATTCTGATGATGTATCCCCCATTGGCGAAGGTGAAGTATGAGGAGCTAGGCCAGATCACCAGGCAGCCCAATGCAAAGAGGATGTTCTCCACCTCGTTGGTCCTGAATTACGTTGTCGGACCTCTTCTGATGTTCGCCCTGGCCTGGATCTTCTTACCTGACCAACCGCTCTATCGGATCGGTTTGATCCTAACAGGTGTGGCGAGATGTATCGCTATGGTCCTGGTATGGAATCAACTAGCGGATGGGGATTGCGAGTATGCAGCCATACTGGTCGCTCTTAATTCGATATTCCAGATAGCGCTCTATTCTTTCTACGCCTACTTCCTGATCACCGTTCTATCCGACGTTGTCTCGCCCGGTTCCGGAGTGGCGGTGAATATATCCATTGTCTCGGTTGCGATAAGTGTGGTAATCTACCTCGGAATTCCCTTCTTTTCTGGTATTATCAGCAGATATACTATCAGACCCAAGAAGGGTGCCGACTGGTACGATAACAAGTTCATGCCGGTGGCCGGAAAAGTGTCCCTGCTGGCTTTGCTGTTCACCATCGTCGTAATGTTCTCGTTGAGAGCTCAGTCAATCGTGGACACGCCTCTAGATGTGATACGGATTGCAATTCCACTGGTCTTCTACTTCGCCATCATGTTCTTGTTGTCGTTCTGGTTGTCTGTTCGATTCAAATTCGATTATGCTCATGCAGCTACCCAATCATTCACCGCCGCAAGCAACAACTTCGAACTGGCGATTGCCGTTGCCGTGGGAGTCTTCGGCATCAGTTCAGCGGTTGCGTTCGCCACGGTCATCGGCCCTTTGGTGGAGGTGCCCGCCCTGATTTCGCTGGTGAATTTGGCCTTGTACTTCCGCCGGAGATACTATGACGAGAATGGAGTCCTAAAAGGAGCGGCGCAAAATGGCTGAATATTATACCAAGACCATCATCCTCAAGAATTTCAATGACATTTATCAACATAGCTAGCTGGATGATCTAATGCCATCGCTCGAAGTTCGCAACCTGAAGAAGAAATTCGGTGACGTTCAGGCAGTCAGGGATATTTCATTCTCAGTCGAAAACAAGGAGTTCTTCGGCCTCCTTGGGCCAAACGGTGCCGGAAAGACCACTACAATACGGATGATAACCGGGGTCATCAAACCTGATTCTGGCTCGGTAATGATTGAAGGCATAGACCTAAGACGCAATTTCCTTGAGGCAAAGATGAAGATGGGGGTTATCCCAGAGGTCGGCAACATCTATCCTGACCTGAGCGCCCGAGAGAATATCGAGCTAGTAGGTCGTTTCTACGGTCTTCCCAAAGCTATTCGGGAAGAGCGTGCCGACAAACTACTCACTGACCTCGGTCTAAAAGATCGAGCTGACGACTATGCCCGTAAGTTCTCCAAAGGGATGAGGCAGAGAGTAAGCATCGCCTGCGCCATGGTTCACGAGCCGCCAATTCTCATTCTCGACGAACCGACCGAAGGGCTGGATGTGATGAGCCGCCGCCTCATCGTTGATAAAGTTAAGGAAATGAACCGGAACGGTTCCACCGTGATCCTTACAACGCACAACATCGAAGAGGCAAATCGTCTTTGTCAAAGGGTATGCATCGTTAACCAGGGCGGCATCGTAGCTATCGATTCCCCGGAGCATCTGCGACGGACCACGGAGAAGCTGCAGATGGTGGAGGTCGCCTTTGATCGTAAAGTGGAACAGACCTGGTTTGTTTCTGAGTATATAAACCGTGTCGAGCAATGCAACGACAAGTGGCGCTTCTACACAGAAGACCCAGATAAAGCCATCGAGCAGATCGTTAGAATCAAGGAGGCTCGTGGCGTGAAGATTCTTTCACTCAGTACCTCCGGTCCGACGCTTGAGGACGTCTTCATCAAACTGTGCGAGGTGCCCTCTTGAACTGGAAAGTGTACTTCCGCGGTGTATCGGTAGTGGCCCGAAAGGACATGCGTATTTACTACAGAAAGGCACCGGTTTTCATTTTCGGGCTGGTACTGCCCACATTCCTTTTCTTCGCCTTCTTTGTAGGCCGGGAGCTGAACATAAACGAGTTCTTCCCGGGCTTTCTGGCCATGTCTCTGTTCTTTACTTCGTCCTCGGTCGGTCCGTTGATCGTCCCGTGGGAGAAACAACAGGGCACCTTCGAACGATTGCTGTCTTATCCAGTTAGCATAAGCACTGTCGTGCTCGGGGACGTCATCGCCGGGGCACTCTTCGGATTACTGATAAGTGTAATCGTGGGATTTTTTGGCATCCTGCTAATCCCGATTACGGTCACTAATCTAGTTTTGATAGTCTTCGCATTCGCTCTCGGGAACCTGTGTTTCTCCGGACTGGGCGTCCTGCTTTCAGCGCCCGCCGGCAAAACACCGGCAAACATTATGATGCTGGCCGCTTTGGTCAGATTCCCATTGATCTTCGTGTCCGGGATATTCATTCCCCTAAGCCAGATGACTGGTGCATCCCGATATGTGACCTATTGTTCACCGCTGACCTATCTGGTGGACGTGCTCAACCAGAGCATGGGCCAGTCTTATGCGTTTGATTGGTGGACCGACTTGCTGGTGTTATTCGGTTTCATGGCGTTGTTCGTGGTAGTTGCCGTTGCAGTATTGAGGAGAAAGAGCCTGAAGGGGCTTTAGGTAGAGCATGTGCTCTGATCCCGCCTGTTGGCGGTATCATAACGAATTTGGCCCCTTTCCCTTGATCACCTTCCTCGGTTATTGTGATACCGGTAATGGCCAGTATCTCCCGACAGAGGAACAGCCCTAGGCCATGGTCCCTCCCGAATCCTTCGGTGAAAAGATTATCTTTCATGTTCGAAGAGATGCCGACCCCATCGTCCTCGATCACGACGGTAATGTCTCCATCCCGTTCTTGAAGATAGAAACGAATGGTGGTGACCTTTCCGCCGTGTTTCAAGGCATTGTGAATTAGGTTGTGAAGAACTTTTATCAGCATAGGGTCGGCAAACACCTCCGTGCCGTCTGGAATTTCATTAATCACCTTGATATGCCCAAGATTGACCTCTCTGGCGCTACTTTCCACTAATGTACTGATATCCTGCCATGTGGGGTCATGTACACCGATGTCCTCGTAGGCCTTGGTGAATTCGATAATTAAAGAAATTCGTTCTGCGGAGGCATAGACCTTCTGGAGATGCTCATCGGACGATAAGTTGGGTCTCTCATTCTCCATCAAGGCCAGGTTCCCCTTTAACGCCATCAGCATGTTTCTGATGTCGTGCCTGGTAATGCTTGTCATGACCCTGAGCTTCTTGTTCGCATCCGTCAATCTTAACCCCATTTGGCGAGGCTCGGTCACGTCCCTACCGACGAATACGAACCCGGTCGGTCCGCCTTGAGGGTCTCGTAGAACGTCACCATTGGCCTCAAACAGGATACGTCTTCCGTCCTTCATGATCAGGTGGTACTCGACAAGCCCGAGTTTTCCTTCAATCCTCCTCTTAATATTCTCCATGGCTTTGTCCACATCCTCCGGGGCCATGAACGAGAATAGACTGTGCCCGATGACCTCATCCGACGTGTAGCCGCTTAGTGCCAGTGTAGGTTCGTTCACTAAAACGATGTTGCCGTTAATATCGGTCATGATGACTAAGTCCGGTATGGTTGCCAGGAGCTTCGAGTAACGTTCCTTGCCTTTCCTGAGCGTCTCCTCAGCCTTGACCTGGTTTTCCTTTGCCCGAATGCTTAGGATACCGAAAGCCAGGTCGTCCGTCATTTCCTCCAGCAATTTCATTTCGTCAGCGGTAAACCCGTTAATCTGATCAGAGTATATCATGAGCGCCCCGAAGGCCGTCCCCGCGTCCATCAGGGGGATGGCGATTGATGAACGGTAACCGTTCATCCGGGCGGACTCCCTCCATGGGCCAGTCCGGGTATCGTTAAAGAAGTCCTGGATAAAGATAGTCTTCTTGGTCTTTATACACATGCCAGTGGGACCGAGTCCGCGTTCATCATCTCCCCATGTGGCATTTACCTGGGAGACATATCCCTGGTCGTGACCGCCCCGGGCTGACGGACGGACCGAACGGGTCTTGTCGTGCTCGGCCATTCCGATCCAGGCCATTCGATAGCCTGCCACATCACAGACGATGCGGCAGACCTCGTCAAGTAGTTCCTGTTCGATGTGGGCTTTGGTCATGGCCTGATTGCACTCCTTTATTGCCATCAGCTCGCGGTTCGACCGTTGTAAGCGCGACTCGAACTGTAGGCGCTCGGTGATGTCTACGCCCACCCCCATAAGGAAGGAGCGCTCCCTCGTATCCAATCGCCTCACAGTCAATAGATAATTGATCTCACGCCCATCCTTCATCACCAAGGGAGCTTCGATACTAGCCTGCCCCTTATCCATGCAATCGTCTATGGCAGCCAATACCACCTCAACTTTATCCGCCCGGTGCCAATCCAAGAAGTGCTTGGCGAACATCTCCTCTTGAGCGTAACCGCTCACTTCCTGGTAGTTCTTGTTCCAACGCACTAGGCGCAAGGTCTGCGCATCATATAGGTAGAAAATGTCCGGGAGGCTTTCGATGAGCGATTCAGAGAATGCCATTTCCTCTCTCCATTCATCCTCACTTTGAATGATGGTGTTCAATTGCTTGCGTAATTCCTCTTCAGCTGCAGCTAGCTGCTGATTGACCGCCTGCAGCTCATCATTGGTTTGCCTGAGCGCCTCCTCTGTCCGTTTACGTTCCGTAATATCGCGCCCAATCCCCAGAACCCCAATGATCGTTCCGTGGCCGTCATACATCGGTGTCTTTATGGTCTCCAACAGGACATGATGGCCATCATTCTTGAAAGTGACCCATTCTTCGTTGATGATCGGTTTCCTTGCCTCGATAGCCATTCGATCGCGCTCAATAAAGAAATCGGCCAGTTCACGGTCTAAAAAGTCGTAATCAGTCCTTCCCACAATGTCCGTCTGTACGGCATCGAAAAATCGTTCGAACGTTGCATTACATGAAAGATATACACCGTCCGTATCCTTCAGCCATATCAAGTCCGGAATCGTTTGTACCAGCGTACTCAGATGGGATTCACTTTCTCTCAAAGCCTCCTCAATTTTCGCACGTTGGGTTATGTCGTGGATAACACTGATCAGAATTTCTTTGCTTCCGAGCATAACCGTGTCGGCAGAAATCTCAGCGGAAAAGGCTTCCCCGGACTTCCGTCGCCATTGCTCCATATATTCCTGCACCCGCCCCTGCTCCCGTAAAAGGGCGATGAAGTCGGCTCGTTCTTCGGGATCGGACCAGATACCGAGATTCACGGTACTGTCCCCTATCAATTCTTCACGGGTATACCCGAACAATCGGAACGCCGCATCATTGACCAGTAGGATGGTCCCGGTATCAACCTCGGTGATTAGGACTGCATCCGGAACGGCAATGAATGTCTTGGCATATTTTTCCTGCTCGGCGCGCAACGCATCTTCGGTGTTACGAGATTCCGTAATATCTCTAATGGACTCGATCGCACCTATGACCGCTCCTTTATGGTCATAGAGAACGGATGCTTTGCCCAACAGGACTGAATATTTCCCCAATGGGCAGGGGAGAGATGTCTCTGCCATGAGGACGTTTCCTTCTTTCTTAATGTATGAATATATATCTTTTGTAAGTTCTTCGCCGGGAATTGATACGAGGTTGATCAGGATAGGGCGCCGTTGTCCGTAAAATGGGAGGGAATATTCATAATCGCCCTTTCCGATTATATCGCTTGCGGGAATGCCGGTCATTTCCTCAATTGCCTTGTTCCATGCGATTACGTGACCTTCAGTATCTATCGCAAATGTTGCGTCCGGCAGGAAATCGATGATGTCCGATAGCCGCCGTTCAGATTCCATTACCGCCTCTTCTGCCTGATGCCGCCGAACCAGCAACCGGATGCGATGGGCTAGCTCTGCATATTGGGACTCCGGTTCTCCGCCCTTCTGCAGGTATGAGTCAGCACCGCTGTTCAACGCCTCTATGACAACCTCCTCTCTGCCCCGGCCGGTGAACAGAATGAACGGCGTCTTATCGCTAGACAGTCGCAGCGATTTGAGAAATTGTATTCCGTCCTCGCCAGGCATCTGATAGTCTGATACGACGGCATCGTAACGTTTTTTGGAGAGGGCACCCCTAGCCTCTTGAACCGAAAAGACGGTGTCGACTTCCATTTCGCCTGGTATCTCTAAAAATATCTTCGTCAGATTGCAAAGGTCGGGTTCATCATCGACGGCCAAGACACGAATTGGGGTTGATGACATTTGAAGCAACCTTCAAACGTTTTGTTCGGTATTTAAGGCCCACTTTTTGAGTATCAGGTCCCAATTCATCTTATGCGGATAGGGATTGACTACCCGGGATGTGATTGGCCGTCTATAGGTGATACGGAAACAGGCTGACTTCTACCGTCCGTCGATGCTTAATGGCCAACACGACTCTTTGATACGGGGGTCATTGGATAAACCCTCATGTGGGAATTCCTTGAACTTGCCGTCCCCGTCATAGTACTTCGGGGTGTCGCCAGAGCTGGCCGCAATAGAAAGAACGCGGCACATAAAGCGAAACTGACCGTCTAGGATAAGCGGGAGGTCGAAAAGGTATCCAAACGCCACACGCGACTCGCCACTCGCCCGGAGCTTGGATGAGTTTGCTTCGGGATCAAGGCCGGTCGCAATGCTATAGTCATTTCAACCTCCTCAATTCACCTTTTTACCGCAATTCATGCAGAAGACAGCCGAGTCCGCCATCGGTGAACCACAGTATGGACACAACTTCGATCCTGTCTGTGATGTCTGATCGTTCTGCTGCTGCGGTTTAACCGGTGGCAGCGAAGGCCCCACAGGCTCACGCATCTGTTCGTAGGGTCTGCTTTGCGTTGACGGAGATTTCTTCCTTCTAAAGAAGAACAGCAATGCCACGATGAGGAGCACAATGAGAATGAGGATAACCACGCCTATGATCACAAGATCGTTCCCAGATAACAGAGGTTTCGAGGACACGATGTTGTTGGATATTAGATTGTTGGTGCCGGCCGAGGTGATGCCACCGCTCGCCGCGTCGGAGATGTTATTGTTGTTGACGGAATTGCCATAGCTATCCCCATCCAGATATATGCCGTAATCACCTGCATTGGATATGGTGTTGTCTGAGATGGTATTGCTTTTACCGTCTGAGTATATGCCTTCATTCGCGGGAGAGCTGATGGCATTTCCGGTGGCAGTATTATAAGAAGTTCCTATATCCATCCAGATACCACTATCACCTGCGCTTGAAACAGCGTTTCCGATGATTTGGTTGTTGGTTCCGTTCGAGTATATGCCTTCCGCCGCCGCGTCAATTATGGTATTGTTGGAGACCGCGTTATTGGAAGTGTCCGTATCAAGCAAGATGCCGCAGTCCTGGGCACTGTCTATATTGTTAAATGAGATGGAATTGCCGCTGCCGTCCGAGTATATGCCCTCATATGCCGGAGTGTTGACAGTGTTGTTAACGACGGTAACGTAAGAAGTATCCACGTCCAAGTGGATGCCGTCGTCGCCTTCACTGGAAATGGTGTTCTTGGAGATCGTGACATGGCTAGAACTGCCTAGGTGTACGCCGTCACCAGAACCAGTTATGGTGTTTGCGGATATCGTGCTGTTGATGGTGTTTACAAGGAATACGCCGTATGATGTGCTAAGTGTGTTACTCTGGATCGTCAGATTGGACGCATCGCTAATGTAAATACCATAAGTTGTGCCGCTGATGGTGCAACCTTCGATAGTGACATGTGCATCGGTACCGATGATATAGATGGCCGAGTGTGTAGCTCCACCAGCGTTAATGGCTAGGCCCGCTATAATATAGGGATTTGAAACGGTTCCATTCCCGGGCCATCCATTGCTTTGGGCCTGACTAGCGAGCCCCGCATCATTTTCTATGGAGATTGGAAGTGACACCGCGGGAGAAGCGCTTCCGCCAGGTGCCAATAGCACGAACGAAGAAGTTAGAATCAAGGCAACGACTATAACCGCGACAGGCAACTTGGCTTTCATAACGATCTCTCGAGGGAAGTAAAAAAGAGCCATCCATATATTAGTATTTGGGGTTCTGACAACAAAAAGAAAAGTGGATAATGAAGATTCTAGATTGACGCTTCCTATGAGTAAGAAATGATATAGTCAATGCAAAACAGCATTCTCGCAAAAGAATAATGTGCCAACAGCAAAGACTATCCCAGATATCGTGGGGTTCGAGGGAATGGCGGCAAGGTACTACGAGATCCTTACAGCGAGATATGAAGATGGCTTGGAATTTAACGAAAGGGTCAATTGTAGATGACAGGGGAGTAATGGAGCAACAGACCATTCAACGCCTTGTTCAACTATGGCTACTCGATCCTGGAATCACGTTGCTGGAAAGCAGCGTATTCCATGGTGAGGGTGCCAGAGTAACGTAGTCATCCGGGAGGGACGAGGTTTTAACGGAGTGGTCTTAAACGATCTGGCTTTCTCTGATGAAAAACGGCGGAAGATGGTCTAGAATTGATTCAACCGCCAGATGAGATCTTATTTTCATTTACGCCGTCTAAGCACTATGATCGTACCGGCTATGGCAATGACGGCGATCACGATTACCAGCGGAAGGATCGAGTCTAGCCCGTTCGAGTTCTGCCCGTTCGAGGAAGATACCGAATTAGGAGTGATCACCGCTGGATCGAATGAAAGACCTGTGCTCTGGTTATACTTGAACCCATCGAACACTACATAGATTGACGAAGAGTTGCCTGTGTCACCTTGGAGGGAATTCGCCTCGTAAATGCGGGTGGTGTTATGCACGTTCGAACTTCCATCTATTGTGTACTGTGTCGTCAGCAATTCTCTGCACATCTCTGTGCCGTTGAGGAAGTATATGGCGCTGTCGTTGTTTCTGTCAGTAGAGAATGCCTTTATCTGTGTCACAACGGTGCCTGGACCTCCAGAGTATGAAAATGACAGCAGGTCTTGGGCAACCATACTATAGTTCTGCCCCGTCGTCAACGAGTTCATCGTCGGGAAGGCCTTAACAGTGCTCCAGTCAATATTCGCTCCATATTTGTACTCGGTATCTGTAGCGTTATGTGTTATCTGGAAAGTTAGCACCGTCGGAACAGATACAGAGTCGCTCGAACTGCCTCTCGAAGGGCCATTCGAAATCTCCGAATCTATGGTGACGTTGAATGTCGCCAAACTCTGTTGTATGGTACTCCCTTGATGTGTATAGTTTTCTGTACTCAACGTAACCGCACTGATCTTTGCGGCATCGCTCCAGTAACTGACGGATCCGATTACGTTGTTCAAAGAGGTATACCAGGAGCCGGTGTTTTGATCATAATTCCGGGTTATGTTCAGATCGCTCGCATTCCCTCTGACAATATCGAACCCTTGGAAATTATACATGGTTCCTGTCCAGGTGCCATTCATCGTCGATTGACTGTGCAGAATCAGCTCGATGTGGTTCAGATCGCCCCAGTTCAACACCTTTTGGTTGGCAATGTCTAACCCGCCCGGATTAAAAACACAGTGAATCTCGAATCCGATCTGTGCCCCACTACCGTCATTGTATGTAAGTTCCATGTATTGTGAGAGGCATTCCTGCTGACCGTTCGTTATTAACGAATACTGTTCGAAGTAGGTTACGTCTACTGGGGGCGTAGATTGGTTCGCCCCGTCATGCCAATCATCATTAGAAAGAATGGACAAAGGTGTGGTAGCCTTTTCTAGAAGAGTGACCGTGGGTTGATAGTTCACCGCGACCATTCCTCCGATCAGAGCCGTTATAATTATGATGGAAGTGAAAATAGCCCCTCGCCCTTTGAATAAATCACGCATCAGACTTCAGCCTCTTACCTGTTCAAATTAGGGTAAAATCGAACCGGGTTATATCTATATTCAATTATGCTTCCTTCTATTTAATGTGATAATTTCTAGGAATAATATTGAAGAGACATCCAATTATGATGGATGAATTTGAACAGTAATGTTAGGCTCCTTTTTTATATTTAGTATCAAAATAATTAAAACCCGATTATGCATACGATCTTAAGTCCAAACCTAAACGTCGATAAACTTAATCGACTATCTGGCTTACACTTCGCTATTGTTAATAGAGAAATGCCAATATGCTTGAATTAGGAGAATTGGAAGAATCTTATTCCATATTTATGACGAAAATTGGGGCATAATTTCAGAAAATTATGGGTCTTATCCCGCCTCATCTTCAAATAGTAGAGATCCTTCGAGTTAAGAAATAAGTGCAATTTCGAGAACTAATGCATCAAATATGTGACGATCTAAGTCTATTGCACAAGAAATCGAGGATCAAGGAAGGACTTTAGAATGGGATTGATTGACGAGCTTTTACATTTCATCACGAGCGGATCTATCTTCGGGATACCATCGCTGGCTGTTATGGCCATTCCTTTCGTTCTAGGGTTGATTGTCGGCGTTCTCGCCATCAAGTTCCTGAAGATAGCGATTCTCGTAATCGTCATTCTGGCGGCGGTCATCTACTTCGGACTCTATTCCTTGAACATACCCACATTACAACAACTGTCGAATCAATATGGCTCGTCAGTATTATCCTACGGTGCTCTATTGATCGGCATGCTGCCGTTGAGCATTGGTTTCATAATCGGTGCAATCGCAGGAATAATCTTTGGATGAAGGATCGGAAGGTATTAGGCCAACGGCAGTTAGGTTGAGAATTATTTCGAAAACTCTGGCTGATACAATTCCTTATATTAATAGCGAATAAGAATATTTCCCTATATTATGAAGACAGGTACTCTGGTCATCTTTCTCGGGCAAGATATAGGTACTTCCTCTTGATGGACCATCCATTGACTTGATGACAATATTCGATATCCCGAATTTAAGCAAATAAAAAGATTAGATAAAGGACCTGTACAACTATGATCAACAACAATAATTTATGAATTCTATCAACTTTCTTTTCCAGCTGGCTGTCCTGCATTGGGGGAAGCATACCTGGCTGATTCGGGTATGGTGAACCCTGATTGTAGGGCGGTGCTGGTTGCGGTATCCCTGTGGATGTTGTCGCAAATCCCTTTCCACAGATAGGGCAGAACTTAGCTTGATCAGGTACATCGGCACCGCAATTCCAACATTTAGCCATTATTTCACCTTGTTTGGACTTTTTATTCGATCGTCATGACTAGCCTATAAAAAAGATAATGACCTGCAGGACCAAGATCACGATTACTAAATTGTAAAGGTTGTTGATTTTTCGTTCTAGTTGCCCCTTTTCTATCGGGGAATTCAGACCTGTCGGATTCGACCGGTATTGGTTATTTCTAACATGATCATAAGGTGTGGCCTGCTGGGTGTTGCTGGGTGCAATGGTCTTTCCGCACGTGGGGCAGTATATCGCATTCTCAGAAACCTCCTCGCCGCAATTCCAACACTTGGGCATCATTTCACCTCGACTGAAAGTTAGAAACTGAATATTTGGTTCGGTTCAGAGCAACCAATTTTCAGAGAATGGGATGAGTTCTCGATATAAAGATAATGCTATCAATTGACGATTCATCATGGCTTTGTTGATGGCATGCTAAAAATGGCTCCCCGCCTATACGGGCGTTTGCAGACAATCCCAAGCCGAGAGAACCATGAACTATATAGGACTGGATGTTCATAAAAAGAACACTCGGGCATGCGCAAGGGTGAGAACGGTAAGGTCATTGTCAACGAACGTTG